>JBDHED010000001.1:0-67683 GCA_039591175.1 Gemmatimonadota bacterium
TTGACCATGGCGTCCGACGCCTCGATAAGAGCGACCAAGCCGCGCGTCTCGATCATCCCCAGTGCTTCCACCATTCAGCTCCTCCTCCGAATACGGAGTCGTTCGGGTGAGCTCGTGATGCGCCGGCGCGCGGCGCGCCTGAACGATCGTTTATTAGCGACGACCGGACGGCTCGCGTTCAATCGCTTGCAGGCAGGCGATCGCGGTGACGTTAACGATATCGTCGACCGAGGCGCCTCGTGAGAGATCGTGCATCGGAGCCGCCAATCCTTGGAGCAACGGTCCGAGCGCTATCATGCCCGCCAATCGCTGTGCCAGTTTATAACCGATGTTGCCGCTATTCAAGTCGGGAAAGACGAGGACATTGGCGCGTCCCTCCACTGGGCTGTCAGGCGCCTTCGAGCGAGCCACCTCGGAAACGATGGCGGCATCGACCTGAAGCTCCCCATCCACGATCAGTCCTGGCCGGCGAGCACGCGCGATTCCGACCGCCTCGGCCACCGTATCGACCTTCGGATGACTAGCACTTCCCTTGGTTGAGAACGACAGCAGCGCGACCCGCGGCTCCTCTCTGACCAGCGCTCGGTGCGTCGCCGCCGATGCGATCGCGATGTCGGCCAACTGGTCGGACGTTGGCTCAGGAACGACACCGCAGTCACCAAAAGTAAATGCGCCCTGATCGCCGATCAGGAGGAACACCGATGAGATGGTGCTAATGCCACGCGCGGGTCCGATAACGCGAATCGCGGCTCGGACCGTCTCCGCGGTCGTCGATAGGTTCCCGGCCACGCAGGCGTCGGCCTCGCCGCGCTGAACGAGGTAGGCGCCAAACACGAGCCGGTCCTCGAGTGCGGCCCGTGCTTCGTCGGCGCTCAGCTCACGGTCGCGGCTCGCCTGTAGAGCGCGAAACCCGTCGGCATACGTATCGAGCCGCGGTGATTGCGCTGGAGCGATGATATCGACGCCGTCGAGGCTAACGCCGGCCTTCTCAGCGGCCTCGCGGATGGCGTAGCCGCCACCCAGCAGTGTCACGTCGGCGATGTTGAGCTCGCTAATCGTCCGCGCGGCCTGCACCGCCCGCGGGTCCGCACCGTCGGCGAGCACGACACGATGATTGTCGGCCGCCGCCCGGCTTCTCAAGTCGGCGATCAGCTGTGAAGGGTTCACCGACCCCAGCGGGTTAGGACTCGCTCCGCGATCTGACGTACTTGCGTCGCGTCCGCTTCTGGCACGAGACCGCGGACCCGTTCGACGACGCGCTCCACGTCGCTCGGATCGCAGGTAGGAATGTGATGACCGGCAGCCGGTGGGTTTGGGGTCTTGACCCTTTCGATCAACTCGATTCCATGGCGATCGGCCTCTTCCCTGGCCAACGGTGTGATGATGGCGTTCTCGGGGACGACCAGTTGAAAGCTTCCGTCGCGGTGCACCGCGCGCACGTCATCAGCAGAGACGACGGGTCGGCTGCCGCGTCCGCGCATAGTCACGACGCCTGTTTGACGACCGCCTCATCACGCCGGGCGGCCAATCGTTCAGCGATCTCGGCGGCCACACTGTAGTAAGCCGCCGCTCCGGTGGAGTTGGAGTCGATCTCGTACAGCAACCGTCCCTCCCGGGCTGCCTCGGCGAGCGCGATGTTGATCGGGATCGGTTCCCGAAACAGAAGCTCCCCCCATTTGTCTTCCATCGTCGTGAGGCATTCGCGACCGACGCGGGTCCGGCGATCGTAAAGCGTCGCCAAGTAGCCCAAGAGATCCAGCCGCGGATTGAGTCGCCGTCGGACCTTGTCGACGAGGTCGAGGGTCCGGGGCACGGCATTGAGCGCGAAGGGGTGCGTTTGGACCGGGATCACGACCGTGTCCGCCAGTCGCAACGCGTTGACGGTATAGAGAGACAGCGCCGGCGGGACATCGATGATCGCCATGCGGTACGGTAGTTCCGGCCCGGCCTCCCAGGCGTCAGCCAGGAGCTCCTCGCGGCCTGGGACGTTGGCCAGCTCGGATTCCATTTGGCCCAGGCTTTCGTGGGCTGGGACGCAGAACAACCGATCGTAGCGAGTCGGCACCGTCGCGCGCGCCAGACCGCCGACCGGGTCGATCAACACATCGGTGACAGTAGTTTCCAGCGTGTCGGGATCGACGCCCAGGTGACGAGTCGCCGACGCCTGAGGATCGAGGTCGATGAGCACCGTCTCGATGCCGGTTTCGGCGAACGCGCCGGCGATGTGGACCGCCGACGTGGTCTTCCCTACCCCGCCCTTCGCGTTGGCAAACACGAGCGCGTACGGTCGCCGCATCACTCGCTAGCCGGGTAGTAGCGGCTCTCGACCTTTTCTATCGCACCCCGATCGAGCAACTGCTTGACTGGGCCGATCAGCCGGCGCCACTCCGTCCCAAGCGCCGTCCCGAGATCGGGCAGCGTTATCCCCTGCTCCCCGGCACGCCGTATCGCCGTCAGGCATCGCGCTTCGAGGTCGGTGACCGAGACCGGTTGGGTCGTAGGCTTTGCGGTGACCTCGGTTGACGAAGCTACGGTCGGTTTGGGCGACTCGGTCGGCTTCGGGGGTGCGGTGGGTTTCGGGCTCGCTTTGGGACGTTGTCCGATCGGGTAAGTGCCTATCGCCGGGCTCTCGGGCAAGACGTCGACGAGCTGGTCGGTGGCTTGATGCGGCCGCGGGATGACGTGCACGCTGACCAACTCACCGACCTTGGCTGCAGCTACTGCACCGGCGTCGGTGGCAGCCTTGACCGCCGCGACGTCGCCGCGGACGAGGATCGTCACCAATCCGGCCTGAGAGTACTCGCGCTTGACGAACTCGACCGGCGCCGCTTTTGACATCGCGTCGGTGGCTTCGGTGGCACCCACGAAACCGCGGGTCTCGATCAGGCCGAGGGCGTTACCGGCCATCGTCAGTACCTCACCGGGTCGGCGTACACTGACTTGACTGCTGTCTCGAAGGCTTCGCACGCCGCGCGGCAGTCGGCCTCGGTTCCAGTCACGAGTGCTCCGCCCATATTCGTCGGCGTCGGCGGCTCGATCCACTCCCCCACCTGCACGTCGGCCGTTTTGAGTGCCTGATCGAGCCCAAAGACGGCTTCCAACGGCGTCGCCTTGAGGTATCCGATCGCATCGCCACGTTCGATGCCGGCGCGCTCCGACAGATAACTCCCGGTCTGGGCGACCAGGTGAGCCAGGTACGGCCAGCGCCCCTCGTCGTCAGCCGACCGGTAGCTGACACGCGACTCGAGATGAGCCAGCGTAGCGTCCATCCCAGCTTCGACTTCCCCGAGCCGGTCTCCGGCCAATATCACGAGGGTCTCGGCAGCCGGTGACTCGATGTTCGAGCGCGATGCGTCGCGGTAGAACGTGCGCGTGAATACGACGTCAACGGCGGCTTTCTTGGTCGCTTCGTCGACCGCTACGTACGTGGGGTCGTCTTGATCGACGGTGAGAAACCCGATCGACGCGTGCGATGGCCGCAAGCCCAGCGCGTCGACCAGCGCTGGTGCGACGTTCGGGATCGTCCGGACCGCTAGAACACGCGGTGCGAGGGTCGTGGTCACCATACAGTTGGATCCGGGTTCGGGGATTGCCGGGTAAAGCTCCGAGGAGTCTAGGAGCGCGGTCTGAGCGGGTCAAGCGGCGTGCGGGCTTAGAAGCGCATCTCCGCGCGGGTCCATTGAACCACTCCGCTTCCGCCGCGTTGGGCGGGCACGTACAGCATCTGCTTGGCGGCCGTCAGCGCAGCCGTGTCGAGCGCAGCGAAACGGCTCCCCTTCTCGATTCTGACCTCGCCCACTGAACCGTCGGCGAGCACTTCGACCAGCAGGTGGACCGCGGAACCGCGGACCCGTTTTTTGTCGAGGCTGTCCGGGATGCGCGGAACGACGAGGTGCAGCGGCCGTGGTGGGCTGACGATCCCGCCACCCCGGCCAGCAGCCGGGTCCGTCGTGCCTTCCCCTTCCGGCTCGCCGTCATCGCTGCCTTCGCCTTCGCTGGGAGCGGCCTCGGGCTCGGCCACCGTTTCCTCGATCGGAACCTCGGCGATCGCTACCTCGACGACTTCTTCAACCGGTTCGGGCTCGGGCTGCGTCTCGGCGACTTCCTCGGATGGTGGTTGAAGCGCGACCACCTCCAACTCGCTCCCGGGCCCACCCGGGATCACGAACACGTTTGGTGACGGAATCAGTGATTCGTGGATTCGATCGGCGATCACGCGTGGCAGGGCGAGCAGGATAATCGCGTGCAATCCGATTGCGACCAGCAGGCTCCAGCGCCGGATGCGGTCGTACGAATCGCGCCACACCGTGTTCTTGGTTGAGAGGACTCGCATTATGAGAAAACTCCTGGCGGGTGCGCCGGGTTAGACGACCAGGCTCACCAGTTTGTTCGGGACCACGATCACCTTCCGAACCTGTTGACCGTCGAGGAGCTCTGGGATCCGACCATGTGCGAGCGCCCGGGCCTCGACCTCCTGGTCGGGCAAGTCGCGTGGGACGCTCATCTCCTCGCGCACCTTCCCATTGATCTGAATCACGACCGTGACCTCCTCGGTGCGCAGGATCTCGGGGTCGTAGTCGGGCCATCCAGCGTCGATCAGCGGTGGCTGGTGACCGGTCATGACCCACAGCTCCTCGCCGAGGTGGGGCGCGATGGGTGCCAGGAGTCGAATCACCGTCTCGATCGCCGTGCGCATCAGCGACGGATCCTCTGGTTCGCCGGGTTCTTCGACCGGTGCGTACTGGTAACACTCGTTGACGAGCTCCATGATCCGTGCGATGGCGGTGTTGAACTGCCAGCTGGCGAGATCTTGGGTCGCTCCCTTCACCGATCGGTGCAGAACGAGGCGCAGCGATCGCGCCGCGTTCGAGTCGGTGGTTTCGTGTTCGCCGCCAGCGTCCTCATCCCACAGACCCCGATGCCGATCGACCAGTCGCCACACCCGCTGTAGCCAAGCGGCGACCGCCTTGATCCCCGCGTCTTTCCAATCGCCACCCTCGGTGAACGCAAAACCGAACATCAGGTAGGTACGGAAGGCATCGGCGCCGTACTCCTCGATGTAGTCGTCCGGGCTGATCACGTTGTCCCGGGACTTGGACATCTTGGTCCCGCGATTGGTGATCGTGCCCTGATGAACGAGCCGTTGAAACGGCTCGCTTATGCCGAGGTGCCCCAGGTCCCGCATCGCCTTGACCATGAATCGGGCGTACAACAGGTGCAGGACGGCGTGCTCGATCCCGCCCGAGTACTGGTAAATCGGGCACCATCGATCGACCAGCTCTCGGTTCCATGGTCGCTCGTCGTCATCGGGTGACAGATAGCGCAGGAAGTACCACGCAGAGTCGACGAATGTGTCCATCGTGTCGGGGTCGCGCCGCGCGTCAGAGCCACAGCTCGGGCAGGCCACGTTCATGAACGACTCCGAACGCTCGAGCGGGCTCTTGCCCGCGCCTAATGAGAAGTCGACGTCGTATGGCAGCTCAACCGGCAGGTCGTCGACCGCCACAGGCACTTCTCCACACGCGGAGCAATGCACGATCGGGATCGGCGCTCCCCAGTAGCGTTGCCTCGATATGAGCCAATCGCGGAGGCGGTAGTGGACGGTCGCCTTCCCGTCTCCCTTGGCGACCAAGTCGGCCGTAACCTGTTCGAGCATCTCCTCGGATCGCATGCCCGTGTACGGACCCGATGCGATGACTCGACCATGACCGGTATAGGCCTCATCGCGCTCGATGTCGGCTGACTCTGGTTCGATCACCCATACAACCGGAAGATCCATCGCCCGGACGAAATCGAAGTCACGCTCGTCGTGAGCCGGGACACCCTGGATCGCCCCGGTTCCGTACCCAGCGAGCACAAAATCCGCAACCCAGATCGGCACCTGCTCGTTCGTCAATGGATGGATAGCGTAGGCACCGGTGAACTCGCCGGTTTTCTCGGCCTCGGTCGATGTGCGCTCGATCTCTGAGAGGCGACGGGCCCGATCGCGGTAAACGCCGACTTTGGCTCGATGCGCGTCGGTCACGATGTCATCGAGCACGTCGTGTTCTGGCGCCAACGCGAGGAACGTGACGCCGTAGAGCGTGTCCGGGCGCGTCGTAAACGTCTTGATCGTCGCCTCTCGATCGGCTATCTGCCAATCGATCTCGACCCCGGTGGACCGGCCGATCCAGTTGCGTTGGAGCGTCTTTGTTCTCTCCGGCCAATCGATTTCGTCGAGTCCGTCCAGCAGCTCATCGGCGTAGTTCGTGATCTTGAAGAACCATTGGGTGAGATCCCGTTTCTCGACGTCAGAGCCACAACGTTCACAGACGTTGCCTTCGACGACTTGCTCGTTGGCGAGCACGGTCTGGTCGGTCGGGCACCACCAGACGGGTGCCGCCTTGCGGTGAGCCAGACCGGCCCGATAAAGCTCGAGAAACAGCCACTGAGTCCACTTGTAGTACTCGGGCTCGCTCGTGTTTAGCGTGCGCTCCCAATCCCACATCGCGCCCATCGTCTTGAGTTGCTCGATCATGGTGGCGACGTTGCGATCAGTGGAATCTCTGGGGTGGATTCCAGTCCGCACGGCGTAGTTCTCGGCCGGCAGACCAAAAGCATCGAACCCAAAAGGCTCGAAAACCGATCGGCCACACATGCGCTGAAACCGGGCCCAAGTGTCGGCCGGCCCGTAGTGGTACCAGTGACCGACGTGGAGCCGGTCGCCGGACGGGTAGGCGAACATGACCAGCGCGTAGCAGGGGTCCGCGGCGGCCTCGAGGTCGGCCCGGAACAGATCCTTCGCCTCCCACTCGGTGCGCCACTTGGGCTCGATCACGTGGGGGTCGTAACGATGCTCAGCCATGGTCGCTTTTGTGGGGGTAAAAACGGAGAGCGGCGGGAACCCGCTCCCGCCGCCGGTGGTCACGCATCAGACAGGTGCAAAGTACTGTCGCCGTCGTGCTCGATCAACCGATGGAGCCAGCGTTTTGTGCGTTGTGGCTCCCTAGATCTCGTCCAAAACGCCAGAGTACACGACACGCGCGTGGCCGGTGAGATGCGGGGCGAACGGTGTCGTGCCACCCTCCCCGCCAGCCGCGTTGAAATCGACTTCGAGCGGGAACCCGCCGCTGGTTTCGACTCGGATCGGAGGTTCTACGGATCCCCACAGGGATCCCAGTATGGCCGCCGCCACGGCGCCGGTTCCGCACGATAGTGTTTCTGCCTCGACTCCACGCTCGAAAGTCCGCATCCGTATGTGGTGTCGATCCACGATCGTGATGAAATCGACGTTTGTGCCGGCGGGCTGCCATCGCGGGTCGAGCCTCAGCCGCCTCCCTTCCCCGCGGATGTCATGGGCGCCGACATCCGCCACCGTGGCCACGACGTGTGGTGTCGAGGTGTCGACAAAGCCAACGTGCGTATAGGTGGAGCCCTCCAGGTCCGGGTAATCGGTGACGAGCCCGGTCGGCTCCGGAAGCCGTAACCGTACGGTCGGCTTGGCGGGATCGTCGACACGCGCCTCCAGGGTCCCGCTCTCGGTCGCTACGTGGACCACTGGTTGGCTGGCGACACCAATCATCCGCGCGTAACGGGCGACACACATGGCCCCATTCCCACACATCGGGGCCACGCTGCCATCCGCGTTGTAGTACACCATCCTCAGGTCGGCCCCGGGATCCTCCTCCAGCAAGAGCACCGCGTCCGCGCCGACACCCAGGCCTCGTCGACACAAACGGACGACCGGCTCGCCACCATCCGGAAACCACCGCGAACGGTTATCGAATACGACGAAATCGTTCCCGCCGCCTGACATCTTCAGGAACGAGCGTGATTTCACGACCGATCAAGCGATTGCGTGATACGCCACAATCGCATCCGCCACACCATCCAAATCGCTTCCCAGACGATCGAGCGGTTCATCTTGCTGCTACCGACGTTACGATCGACAAATACGATCGGGATCTCAACCAGTCGAAAGCCGGCCCGATCCGCGCGAAACACGGTTTCGATCTGGAACGCATAGCCGGTGGAGTGGATGCGGTCGAGGTCGATCGTTTCGAGGACCTTGCGTCGGTAACACTTGAACCCGCTGGTCAGATCGTTGAGCGGCAACCCGGTCACCGTTCGAGCGTAGGCATTGGCCAGCCAGGACAACAACAGCCGCCCCATCGGCCAGTTGACCACGGTTACGCCGCGGGTATAGCGCGAGCCGATAACAACATCGAAGTCGTCGGCTAACTCCAGAAACTCCGGCAGATGACGCGGATCGTGCGAGAAGTCGGCGTCCATCTCGAACACCAGCTGGTAGTTGTGCTCGAGGGCGAAGCGAAAACCGTCGATGTACGCCGTGCCCAGACCAAGCTTGGCTGGGCGGTGGATGACGTGGACCCGCTCTTCATCGTTCGCCAGTGCGTCGGCGATCTCTCCGGTACCATCGGGAGAAGCGTCGTCGATGACGAGAACTTCCAGGCGCTCGCTCTGGGCTAAGATCTCTTGCACGAGCGGTTGCAGGTTCTTCTGCTCGTCGTAGGTAGGGACGATGATGAGGGTGTCACGCATCGTGATTCGAGCTGATGGATCCGAACCTCAGCGGCATCTCGCTCGTCGGTTGTAGTTCAGGGATGTCGGGTTCGTCGCGCATCGTGTCGGCGTGTCGAGCGTACCAGGCGGCTCCTGGGGTCGCCGTGAGCCCGTGCGCCAAGATGCTAACCAGTACAGTGAATACGACGATCGCAAAAACGAGATCGATTGACATTATAGCTGAGCGTTCGACGATCAGCAGGCCAAAGAGGATCGATGCCAAGCCGCGCGGGCCGAACCAACCCACAAATGCGATCGTGTGCCAGCTGAGGTTCAGGCCCAGCATGCTCAACCAGGCCGGGACGATGCGGACCACGCTCAAGCTCAACAAGCCGTAGAGCACCACGCTGCCGTCAAACAACCGAGCCATGTCCGGGACCAGAACGGCTCCGAACACGAGAAAGACGAGCAACGTGAGCAGCTGACCCTCAGCCTCAGCGAACTCGTACAACCCCTGACAATGGTCGCGCACCGCTGCGCCCAATGCTAGACCTGCTCCAAAAGCGGCGATAAATCCGTTTGGACACCAAACCGTAGCCCACTACGCAGGCCCCGATCACGATGAGGGCGAGTGTGCCGCTCACTTCTTGTGATCGCTGTTGGCCGCCGCTGACAGGTCTCGATACCCGAAAGCGGCTGCGAGTACGGCCGCGACGGCGACCTCGACACCGGTCAGCCACAAGCGCGACAGGATCGCGGCTGCAGCCGCCGCCGACGGTGGTAGAAACCGTGCCAAGAGAAGCGCGTACACGCCCTCGCGCACACCGATGCCGCCGGGCGCGAAGACCGCCAGCCAACCGGCCGCGTAGCCAGCTGCACTGACGCCCACGAGCGGCCAGAGATCCTTCGCTGCGACCACCGTTAGACCCGATAGAAAGAGATAGAAACCAGTGCCAAAGAAAAACCACGCGACGATATAGCCGCCCGCAAGCGAACCTCGCTGGCGCATCCCAATCGAACCTATCTCGGAGAATGTATTGGGCCGCCAGCGCATGAGTGCCGCCTGGAGAGTGTCGAATAACGGTGTAAAGACGAGCGCTGCCAGGCCAGCGAGGACAACCAACGGCAGCCATGTCGGCCCCGGTAACGAGCTGCCACCTAGCGTGGCGACGGCTACGATCACCGCACTGCCGACGACGAACGCCTGCGCCAGGACGCTGGATGCGACCGTGATCGATCCGGGAACACCCTTAGCGCGCGCGAGATACGCGGTGCCAGCGAGCTGGAACACCTTACCAGGTACGTACCGGGCGAGATTGCCGAAGTACCAGATCCGGTGCGCATCGACCAACGTCAATCGGCCGCCGAGTGCGTGCAAGAGCTGGCGCCACAATACCACGAACAAGCTGTACGAGATGACCACGCAGAGGGAGCCCAATAACAACCGGGGCCAGCGGAAGGACCATGCGTACGCCTCGACCTGGTTCCAGTTGCGAGCGACGTACCAGCCCAACGCGACGAGTACGACTGCTGCTCCGACCCGCTCGGCCCAGGCCAGTCGTCGGTGATCGCTTGCTGGGCCGTCGGCGGGGCTCAGTGGGCTGGATCTCTCCTGCGCCACGTAGCGACCAGTAACCCCAGCCAGAGCGCCAGACCTCCGATGCTGCCCCACCGCCCGTAGCTCACAAACGGATCCTGGAACTGCATCTCGATCCGGTGTCGGCCGGCAGGAATCGCGACCGCTCGAAGCGCGATGTCGACTTGGATCACCGGTGTCGACTCGCCATCGATCGTTGCTTGCCAGTAGGGGTGATAGATCTCACTCATGACGAGCAAGCCATCAGCCGCCATCTCAGCGTCGATGATCAGCTGATCGGTGTCGCGTGTGACCCATTCGACGGTGCTCGATCCGGGTTCCGCCGGGCCCAACGCGGGACGTTCCGCGTCGGCCATCAGGATCGCGGTCCGGAGCGGGTCAAAGCTGGGGTCGAGGAGCCTTGCTCGCGCGTCAGGTACAGCGTCGATCGGTACGACGTCATGTACGACCCAGGCGCGCGGAGAAGCCACTTGCCTGGCATAGACATGGCGTCCCTCGTCCTGATGAACGAGGTCGAACCCGACTGCCTGTACGGCCGGCCCCGAGATCACGTACCGGACGTTCAGCAACGACCATATCGGTGGCTCAGCTAGACCCGATTGATCTTCGCCGACCAGATCGTCCCACCAGGACAACCGGAAGTTCTGTGAGCCCGTGACGGACTCGACCCCAAACAACATGAGATCGTTGGGACCGTACGCGGTCGGTAGCGGCCAGACCCGAAAAGGCTCGGGTTGTTGCCGCAGGTAATTGGCTGTCGGATCAGCGCTGGTGATACGGTCGATCGGCAGCGTGTCGTAGAAGTCCTGATCGACGCGCCAGAGATCGACCAGGGCGATCGTAGCCAAGATCGCGCAGGCGATCAGCGGCGCGATTCGCCGCCTGACGGCCAGCCAACAGATCGCCGCGCTGGCACCCCAGAACACCGCGAACAGACCCAATCCAGTGACAAACGCACCCATCGCGTCCAGGACCGCAGGGGTGTTCCGAGCGCCGAACTGTGTGCCGTACAGAAGGCTCGTCCACACGTTGGCGAAGCCATCGGGTGTGGCGGCGGCCCAAGCCCAAAGAGCGAACCAAACGAGGCCCAGGCCACCGACAATCTTCCACGCGATATGCCGAGGATCAGCCAATGCTTCTCGCCGATCATAAAGACATTGCGCGCCGAATCCGGCCAATACGCACGTTGACAGCGCGACAACCGAGAACATCATCGCCGGCGCGCGAAAGGATTTCATGATCGGCAGCGTCCAGTAGAAGAGTCGGTGGACGGGTGTTGCTGCACCCCAGGCGAAAAGAAGGCCCCCGAGGGCGAGCGCGGCGAAGAACCATGCCTGGGCCGACCGTCGACCGATCAGCGCAATCAGCGCCAGGAGCACAGGGACGGCACCCAGATACTCGGTGTGGAGCTTGAACGGATTGGTTCCCCAGTAGGAGCGCAGATACCCCTGAAACGCGGGCCAGATCGTGGCCAGTGTCTCTTGTACCGGCATCGACCACGAGGACGCGTATTCGTAACCACGGTCAACGCGATGCGAGAATTGCAGCATGTTGGCGGTAGGCCATATCTCGACCAGGGCTAACAGACCGGCCAGCGCGTAGGCGCCTACAAACGACGCGCCGAGAAGCGCGACGGTTCGCGGTGCGTGGGTTTGGCGATAGAGCTGAACCAAGCGAAACGCGACGTACGCCGCCACGCCCATCGCCGCGAAGTACATCATCTGGACGTGCGGTGTAAACGCTTGCAGCGCTACAACGGCGGTCAGCCACAGAAACCAATGTGGGCGACGCCGTTCGATCGCACGCTCCGCCAGCAGGAATAGCGCCGGCGTCCAGCTCATAGCGAACATCCGTCCGTCCTGACCCGCGTACAGATGGCTCATCAGATAGCCGGTGAAGCCATATGCGACCCCGGCGACGAGCGCCGCTCCCGGTGCGAGCTTGAGCTCGCGAGCCAAACCGTACATGAGCGCTCCGGCGAGGATCACATGCAAGACAAAACCCCAACCGATTGCGCGGTGAAGGGGCATCGCAAAATAGAGGAGCGATGTCGGATAGTAGACCGGGTAAGGCAGGGTCGATAGGTAAGGCAATCCACCGAACACGAACGGGTTCCACTGTGGCAGACCCTCACCAGCCTGAACTTGCTCGACCGCAAAGGACCGGCTTTGATAGGCTTGCGACAACATGTCCGTGCCGAACATGACGGAGTCTCGGTCGGTGATAAAAGACCCAAAGAACGCCAGCACGGCGACGGTCAGACCGATCAAGAACAACCACCAAACGCGGTGCGATGGAGTCGTCCCGGCCGGTGGTGGAGGTGGTTGTGTCTTTGTGCCCGGCCGGCCGCGTCCCTTCTTCTTCCTCTTCTTGGCTGAGGTCATGAGGCGCTTCCGTGTCGTACGAGGAAAAACCATTGCGGCGATAGCAGCTCGAGCGCCCTTCGGCGGGGTGCGGTTGGGAAGGAACGGGCGACCTTCCCGATCAGCCGGCCGGTGCGACTGGTATAGCGATCGATCTCCGTCATGAGAACTCGGTCCGTCAGATCGTCGAGCACGAGGTCTTGACGATTCGCCGCAGCCGCCAGCCTACGATGGGTGGTGAAGTTGATATCGGCGTAGCGCTCTCCGCGTCCGCTCCACCGCAGGATCCGCGTCGCCACTGGCTCGGGCCACCACGCCAGCGTGGGGACGCGGTAATGAGGCTCCATAAGGGCGTATCGGTTGCCAGCTGTCATGTATGCGCGTCCATTCTCGGTCAGCACCCGAGCGAGCTCTGCAAAGAACGCGTCCAAGTCACGAACGTGCTCGTAGACGTGGTTTGCGATTCCGAATGCGACGCTCTGATCGCGCAGCGGTAATCGCTCCAAATCAGCGACCGCCATCCGTTTCGGATCTTCCACAAACGCGAGATCGATCTCGAATCCAACAATCGGACGCCGTGCCAACTCCTCCAATCGTTTTCGGATCAGTCCAGTACCGGCACCAAGATCGACGGCCGTTTGCGCCGACGCGAGCCACGGTTCACAGATCGCGTGAATAAGATCTGCTTTTTGGCGACGCGATGCTCGGTACTCGGGGTCGGCCAGCCACCGGGTGTAATAGTTGCCCGTCAATCCTGAATCGGTACCGTTCCGCCGCGCCCCGCGTACACTTGATCGAGACGGCTCAAGATCGTCTCCCAGCCAAATGCCGTGCGCACGTGCTGACGGCCGGTCGAGCCGATGCGATCAGCGAGTGCGCGGTCGCTCAACACGCGTCGAATGCCGTCGGCGATCGACGGCACCGTGTCCTCAACCAGCAAACCGGTACGCCCGTCCTCGACGATGTCGGTGATGCCACCCCGCCGTGTCGCCACGACGGGTGTTCCGTACGTCATCGCTTCGAGCAGCACCACCCCAAGTCCTTCGGTATCGTCACGGGCGTCGAGCGTAGCCGGCAAAACGAAGCACGAAGCTCGGCGATAGGCGGTCACAAGGTCTTCTTGGCTGACTTTGCCGAGGAACTCGACACGTCCGGCGATATCGAGGTCACGAGCGAGCTTGGCTAGGCGATCGTGCTCGGGTCCAAAACCGACGATTTCTAGTCGCCAACGCTGATCGCGCTGGGTGGCTAGGGCTTCCAGCAGGCGGTCAACGCCTTTGCGCTCGACGAGACGGCCGACAAACAAGATGACCGGGTCACCTGTTGTCGGTTGTAGTCCGGTTTCATGGTCATCCGCTGGCAGTGGTACGCCGTAGGGGATGATATCGATCTCGTTCGGCGCGTAGGGCGCGAGCGCCGTCCGGGTGCTGGCTGAGATCGCGATCAACTTTGACCGTTGGCAATACCACCGCAGAAATGATTTGGCAGGTGGGAACCGGTTCTCCGCCCATCGGATCTCGGCCCCATAGAAGGTGGTCACGAGCTTGGCCCCAGAAGCTCGGGAAGCGGCCCAGCCGATCACACCATGCGGTACGGCCCAGTGGACATGCACCACGTCGAATCGTTCCCGCCGACCCAGGCGATACCCGGCAGCCATTCCCGCGCCCGCGTAGGAGGGCAACAAAAGCGCGTACGCCGGTTGTCGTTGGAGCCGGTCCGGGGTCGCCTCGTCGTGCGTTAGCCGTTCCCACTTGGATGGCGCGTACCGAAACCGATGAATGGTTATCGGACCGGAACGCTGCTGACCCGACCCGCGATAGGCGGGGACTAGCACGTGGACATTATGTCCGGCGGCGGCTTGTTTCTGACACAGGGTGACGAGCCAGGGCGTGATCACGTCATCCGCCGAGCGGGGCCAGGCGGTAGCGATGTGGAGTAGGCGGGTCACGCTGCCAGCGTCTGGCGTACGGGGTGGCTCACCCCTCCGTTCCCGGTGGCTTATCGGCATCGAGAAGTCGGCGCTCGAGATGCTCGACGCGATCACGAACCCCGGCGATTCCCTCTGCCAAGACCCCCAACGAGAAGAACAGCGCACCCAGGACGATCAGCAGTATGACTAGGTAGAGCAGCGGGCGGTACCCTTGGCCAAGCCCGAACCGCAGGTAGAGCGCGACCGCTCCTACCACGACCCCGCTCGCACCGAGAACACTCCCGAGCGTACCGAAGAAAACAAGCGGTCGGCGAAGGATCGAAGTCAGCATCTTGACCGATAACAGGTCGAGCACACCCGCGAGTATGCGTCCTGCCCCAGAGTACTTGGACGTTCCGAATTGTCTCGGATACAGCCTAATTGGAATCTCCGCCAACCGGTAGCCGCGATCATGAGCCAGGACGACGAAAAAGCGATGCCAGTCGTGTCGCAACGGAATGACGTCCAGGATGTCGCGACGAAAGGCCTTCATCGAGTTGAGGTCGTGCACTGGAACCCGGAACAGCTTCTGCGACAACCAGTTGTAGACGACCGATACGAAGCGTTTTTCGTACGCACCTTGTTTCCAACCCGTCACCACGTCGAACCCCTCATCGAGCTTGTCGAGAAAGCGCGGAATCTCGTCCGGTGTGTGTTGGAGATCGGCGTCAAACAGAACGATGCGCGGTTGGCGGGTGGCGGTCGAAGCGGTCACTATGGCTTCCGTTTTTCCACGGTTCTCGGCATGGCACTCGATCCGCACCCGCACCGGGAAACCTCGTGCTGCTTCGCGCGCCGCCGACGCCGTGCCGTCGGTGGAGCCGTCATCGATCAGCACGACTTCCCCGCCCAGGTGATGGTCACGCCACGTCTTACGCAGTGCGTCGAACAGCGGGACCATATTCTCGACTTCGTTGTACGCTGGGATCGCCAACGCGAATCGGCTCCGAGACTCTCTCGTCATGCGCTCTTTCCGCTAGCCGTCTGGAGCACCGCCAAGGTTTCGGTCGCTGCGGCGTCCCACGTGTAACGCTTGGCCCGTTCGATACCCGCCAGCTCTAGCCGGTGTCGTTCATCTGGCTCCGCGATCGCGCGCTTCATGGCTGCGACCAGGCTCCGCACGTCACCGTGGGGCACCGCCCACCCGGTTTCGTCGGGCACGATCGTATCCCTCAGCCCCGGCGCGTCGCTGACGATGGCGATCGTTCCGACGCGTTGGGCCTCGAGGCTGGATATGCCCCACCCCTCTTTCGGGCTCGTGTAGCACAATGCCCACGCCGACCTGAGGAGCTCCCACTTCTGCTCCTCCCCGACCCAGCCGACAAACTCGATCCGGTCCGATCCGCTGGCCGCCGCGCGGCGCTCGAGCTGCGATCGGTGATCGCCGTCCCCGGCGATGATCAGTCTCGCGTCTGGATGGTCGACGGACAGAAGCGCGAACGCCTCGAGAATCAGCTCGATCGCTTTGTAGCGTTTCAATCTGCCCAGGTACACGAACAGCGGTGTGGGTGACTTCTTCTGGTCGATCAGCTCATCGAAAGGCCCGTCCGAGATGCCATTCGGAATCACCGTGATCTGCTCTCGGCGTACGCCGCTCCGCACTAACTCGTCCTCAGTGGACCTGGAGACCGCGATAAACGGAGCGTGGCGGTAGGCGCGCGAGATCGGTCGCTCGCCGAGCCAGACGTACGTCGCGAAAGCCGGGTTCGTCTCGTGGTAGGCGGTGCGGCCGAGCAGATGATGAACCAGCGCAACCACTGGCTTGTCCGCGAACAGTGGTGACAGAAACGGAATCTTGTTTAGATCGTCGACGATCACATCGTAGTCGTTGTGGCGCAAAACCCGGCGGTAGAGGCCTGGCACGACGTAGTTGAAGAGCCGATACCGTTGTCCGCGTCTGAGGATATTGATCCCCTCCAGCTGGTCGTCGGAGGGTGCACCCGGATACCCAGTACACAACAGATCCACGCGGTGACCGAACTGAGCGATCCGGCCGAACACCTCACGCAAGTGAAACTCCGCCCCGCCTGCAAAGGGGTGTGTCCAGTCTTGCCAGTTGATGACGAGAATGCGCATCAGGTATCGCTCGGCTTGCGGGCTACGACTCCTATCGTGTGTGCTGTGTAGCGGGCGACACGCGGTGCCAGCAAGCGATCTCGGACACCCCGTCTCGCACGCCGTGCGGCCTGTGGCCCGCGGGGCTCCAAGGGCAGCGACGCCACCGGCTCGGCCGCGTGACGAAGCAGCCGATAGGCCAGGCTAGGCACCATCCAATCTCCGTACGTCTCGATAACCTCGTAGCCAGCACCCGACACCAGCCGTTCGAGCTGGCCGATCGTGTACTCGGTTTCCCAGCCCGCAAACCATCGATCGAAGCGCAGTGACAGCCGTTTGAGGATCGTCCACGGATGAAAGGTCTGCGGCACGTCAACCACCAGCAGACCGCCTGATCGGATGACCCGACGGTTCTCCGCTAGAAACGCAGTCGGGTTTCCGAAGTGTTCGAGCACGCCTTGATGGAATACGAGATCGAAAGTCGCGTCCGCAAACGGAAGGTGCAGGGCGTCACCACCAACGATCCCCCGCCCGACCAAGCTCGGCGCCGATTGCGCCATGAGAGACCACGCCGACGGAGAGCTATCAAGCGCGATTGCGGACAGCCCTCTCTCGGACAGCCACGCCGTATCGCGCCCCGTCCCAGCACCCACCTCCAGTACTCGCTCAGCCTTCGGTGGCAGCGCTCGCATGACCGTCTCCAGCACCCTCGGGCTCGATCGGTAGACCCGCTCGAGATCGTTTTTCTGCGCCCAGAACTGGTCCCAGCGCGGCTCCGAATTCTCGGTCACAACCCCATCGCCAATCTGGCGGCTTCAAACCGTGGAAGCCCGCGCCGATCGATAGCGTCCTGTGCAGCCGCGATATCGTACTCGAGTCGCACCATGCGCACGGTATCCGTGCCAAGATCGAGCACTGCGCAGGCGGCGCGAGGATCGCGGTCCCGCGGTTGGCCGACAGCGCCCGGGTTAATAATCGCCCGACCGTACGGGCCCAACAGGAGATCACTCTCTGCGATTTCGGTCGCTTCCTCCTCGCGCTCGAGGCTGACCCAGCTGACTTCACCGCCGTCTGTTTGGGCAAATACCGCCGGGACGTGTGTGTGTCCGATGAGACCGTAGCGCGTTGTCAGGGCTTGGAACTCGAGAGCCACGTCGGATTCATCGCGGATGTACGTGTAACGAGCGGGATCGGCGAAACCGCTGTGACCCAGGGTGACTCCGTCGAGTTCGATCGTCGACGGCAACTCCGCCAACCAATCGAGCTCCCGCTGGCCAAGTAGCTCTGCCTGCCGTTCGACCGCCCGGCGCGCGTGCTCGTTGAACCATCCCCGGAGCGATGGGTCGACGACCGCGTGATCGTGATTCCCCTTGACCGTGCCCGCGCAGCGCTCGCGTACGATCCGAATGCACTCTTCCGGGTCTCCGCCATAACCGACTACGTCTCCCAAACAGTAGATCGCGTCTACGTCCGCGCCATCGAGATACTCCAGGACCCGGTTAAGCGCCTGGAGGTTCGCGTGCACGTCGGCGACGACGCCGTGGCGGCCCCGGATATGCTCAGTCATTGCAAGAGGTTGTCAGCCGAGTTGCGAGGCAACTCAGTAGGGAATGAGATCGAGCCGCCGAGCTGCCGCGTCGAGAACTCCGTTCACGAAGCGTGCTGAGTCCTTTCCGCCATAGCGATCCGCCAGTTGCACAGCCTCGTCGATCGTCACCTTGGCTGGGACATTGCTCATGTGGCAAAACTCGACCAGTGCGAGCCGCAGTATGGATCGATCGATAACGGACATCCGAGCGGGATCCCAGTTCTCGGCGGCTTGATCCACCAGCATGTCGATCTCGTCCATGTTGCTCTCGAGCGCAGCGAGGATCTGCTCGGCGAAGGCGCGAGTGCCGGACGCGATCTTCCGTCGAGCAAAGAATCGCTCTGCTTCGTCCGAAAGCGGGATGGGACGGTCCTGTATCTCCCATGCGTACAGAATCTGAAGCACCCATCGACGTGCCTTGTGACGACGCTTCATGGAGTCCGAAAGCCTCGCACAGCGGGCTCGGTCTCGGCCAAACGACTGTAAAGCGCGAGCTGAGATAGTACGGCGCGAACAGCCTCGCCGCCCTTGTCGCCGCCACGTCGGTTGGCGCGTTGCTCGGCCTGCTCCCGAGTATCGGTCGTCAACACGCCAAACCCAAGGGGAATGTTCAGCTCGACCGCCAAACGCTGAAGCCCCTGCGCCGCAGCTTCCGCTATGACGTCGAAGTGCGGCGTCTCACCGCGAATAACCGCACCAAGCGCCACGATGGCGTCAACGTCCGGTCGCAGGCCGACGACCTGACGGCAGGCCGGAGCCAGCTCAAAAGCACCTGCTACGTGGTGCTCCTCGATATCGGATTCGACCACGCCGGCCGCGAGTAGCGCTTCGCGAGCACCAGCGGCAAGTTCGCTCGTGATTGGCTCGTTGAATTGCGCGACCACCAGCGCCACGCGCTTCCCCGTGGCGTCGATCTCCGGCTCGTGAGCGCCCCCAGTTACCATGTCATCAGCCGATCAGTGTCGAAGGAGGTGGCCAAGCTTGTCACGCTTGGTCTCTAGATAACGCCGATTGTAGGCGGTGGGCTCGATCTCGATCGGAACGTGCTCGCTGATCTTGAGTCCGTAGCCCTCGATCGCGGCGCGCTTTCGCGGGTTGTTCGTCAGCAACCGCACTGTGGTGAGTCCGAGATCGACCAGGATCTGGCATCCGATACCATAGTCACGCGGATCGGGTCGGAAGCCGAGGTGTTCGTTCGCCTCGACAGTGTCAAAACCCTTATCCTGAAGCATGTAGGCCTTTAGCTTGTTGACGAGCCCGATGCCGCGACCCTCTTGATGCATGTACAAGACCACTCCCCTGCCCTCTTGCTCGACTTGGAACAGCGCCTGATTGAGCTGGGGACCGCAATCGCATCGCAAGCTGCCTAGCACGTCGCCCGTAAAGCACGATGAATGGACGCGCGTGAGGATGTTCTCCCGGTCTCTCACATCGCCTTTGATTAATGCCACGTGATGTTCGTCGTTGATCGTCGTCCCATACAGGATCAATCGGAATTCCCCGAACTCGGTAGGCAGCATCGTCTCGGCCACACGGACGATCATCTTCTCCTTGATCCCGCGGTACTTGATGAGATCCTCGATGGTTATGATGCCGAGATGGTGTTGGCGCGCGATCTCGAGAAGCCGAGGGAGCCGGGCCATCGTCCCGTCATCGTCGATCACCTCGCACAACACCGCGACCGGGCTCAGGCCGGCCAATCGCGCTAGATCGACCGCCGCCTCGGTATGGCCCGCGCGCCTCAGCACGCCTCCATTCTTGGAGCGCAACGGAAAAACGTGCCCGGGTCGAGCGAGATCACTTGGCTCGGTCGTTCGATCGACCAGCGCTCGGATCGTTGCCGCGCGATCGGCAGCGCTGATCCCGGTCGTCACACCATGCTTTATGTCCACCGAGACCGTGAACGCAGTTTCGTGGAGAGCCGTGTTGTCGGTGACCATCGGGTCGAGTCCGAGCTCGTCGGCTCGGCTCACCGCGATCGGCGCACAGATGAGTCCCCGACCTTCGCATGCCATGAAGTTGACCGTTTCCGCGGTCACCCGTTCAGCCGCCATGACGAAGTCACCTTCGTTCTCGCGATCCTCATCGTCGACAACGATCAGGATCTCGCCCCGGCGGATCGCCTCGAGGGCTTCCTCGATTGGGGTGAACGTCGCTGGTTGGATCATTCTCGGGCCTCCATGAGGCGCTGAACGTAACGGGCGACCACATCGTAATCGACGTTGACCGGGTGGCCGACGGCGAGGCCCGAAAAGTTCGTTGCCACCCACGTGTGCGGCACGATCGACACTCGGGCGCCAGTATCGGTTGCCGACAGGACCGTCAGGCTTACCCCGTTGATCGCTATCGAGCCGCGATCCGCGACCAACGCTCGCCCTTGTTCTGGCAACGAGACAGAAATGTACCGGTTCTCCTCACGCCGTTCAATCGAGTCGACCATGCCGATATCGTCAACGTGGCCCTGAACGAGGTGCCCGTCGAGGCGGTCACCGAGCACCAGCGACCGTTCGAGGTTGACGCGACTGCTCAGCTCATAGTGACCGATGATCGTTCGTGCGAGTGTCTCGCGAACGGCTTCGACACGAAATGTGTCGTTCGAGCGACCGACCACTGTCAGGCACGTGCCGTCGACAGCCACCGATTCACCAATCTCGAGGTCACCGGACCAATCAGCCGAGATCTCGAGCGTACGGCCCTGACCCAACGGCTCGATGACGGTTATTACGCCGATCGTCTCGATAATGCCGGTAAACACTCGCCCCGCCGATCTAGGCGCCCGAAACGCTCTCGACGAAACCGGTCACGGCGGCGTCACGACCGTGCAATTGCCACTCCGTCTCTGTGAGCCGGAACCCGTTGTGTGGAGCATCAGATAAGAGCAACGGAAGCGCTCCCTTCGTGGCCACCCAATCGGGCGCGAGAAACATCGTCCAGCGATCCACGAGGCCAGCCGCGACCAATGCCGTCGCGAGGGTTGGACCGGGCTCGACCAGAACGCCGGTTACGTTACGCGCAGCTAGGGTGCCAGTGACAGCCTCGAGATCGACCCCTTCGTCAGATGTCGCGATCGGAATGACGTCGACACCTTGGGCGGCCAGAGCTTGGCGCCGAGACGCATCCGCCGATTGGGAGCAGAAGATCCACACCGGTTGTTCAGCCGCTGACCTCACCAAGCCCGAATCGTGTGGCGTTCGCAATCCGGAGTCGAGGACGATTCGGATCGGTTGTACGTCCGGCCATGCGACGTCGCGATCAGAGTCATCAGCGGGTGGCCATTCGCGCACCGTGAGCAGCGGGTTGTCGGCCAGCACGGTGCCGACACCGACCATCACGGCGGGCGTGAGCCGTCGCAATCGATGGACTTCGGCTCGGGCTGTCTTGCCGGTGACCCAGCGATCGCCCTCGCGACCCAGTGTCACGCGACCATTCAGTGTTTGCGCGGTTTTCATGTGGAAGAACGGTTGATCCGTATGGACAAAGTGGAGCCAAGCTTCGTTGAGCCGCTCCGCTTCGGCCCCGAGAATGCCGCCCGTGACTGAGATCCCCGCCGCTTCGAGTACCTGCTCCCCGCCCCCACCCGTGGCCGGATCACGCGCGGCATAGAAGACGCTGCCGATACCCGCGCTGGAGAGAGCGTCAGTGCACGCTGGCGTTCGCCCATGCGCAGCACACGGCTCGAGTGTGACGATGGCGATCGCGCCTCGAACGTCGTGCGCGGCCTCGCGCGCAGCTTCGAGCGCAGCGACCTCTGCGTGCGGCCCGCCAGCCTGGGCGTGGTACCCTTCGCCGAGCACGCGACCTTCCGGGTCGGCCAAGACACACCCGACCATCGGGTTGGGCGCCGTCTTGCCGCCCCCGCGCTCGGCGAGGGCGAGCGCCCTGCGCATCAGCTCTTCGATATGGTTGTGCTCTAAAACGCTCATTCAGGTGCCGATTCGGGTCCCGACAGCGGCGAACCAACCCCCATCGTAACTACCGCCTTCGATGGCGAGACCGAGCGGTGCGAGCCCCAGCTCCAAGCCGACATACACCTTCCCGTGCGTGCTGGAAGTCTCTATGTCGCCGTTGATCTCCACGCCGCCGGTCGAGCTCCCAAGCGGAATGCGATACGCCGCGTCGATGTCGGTTCGATCGATACCCACGCCAGCATACGGTGTCAGTAGTAGAAACGCCTTCGACACGTCCAGACGAAACGACCATGAGCTCACGTCGGCGTTGTACGACACGACATCGGAATCGAACTCCTCGAAATCGAGTCCCGTTACCCACGATCGAAAGACCGAAGCTGTCAGGGCCGGCATCACGATCGACTCGTCCAGGATGGCGACGCGACCGCCAAGCGCCAGCAGCCCGACGCTACCCTCGATATCCCCAGCGCCGGTGAGAACCCCAGCGCGGCCCATGACGTCGACCGATCCCAGACCCGGACCCCACAACCCAACAGCAGCGTTCAGCATGCCCATCGGGACGTGAAGGTCGACGTCTCCAGTTGGCTGACGCGGGTCCAGTATGCCGACATTGGTCACACCCAACGCCGCACCGATCCTGAATCCGCCCAACCCGCCAGTCGTCGGCGCCGGCCCGGTGAGCGGGCTGCCACCGGCGATAGTCTGCCCCAGGCCACGGGATGCGTCTTCGATCGCGGTGCGCACTCGGAGCTCGGAAACAACTTGCCCGTCAACCGGAACAGCAAATCCCGAAGCGCAAACCACGAAAACGACAGCGATGAACTCTCTATGCGTCAGGCCCATTGCAGACCTTCTCCGGCAACGACTTCGCCGATGACGAGCGCCGGCTGATCGGATGCCCGACACCGCTTGGCGACCTCGCTTGCATGTTCCGCGGAGACGATCAAACAGAACCCGATCCCCATATTGAACACGCGGTACATCTCATCGCGATCGATGCTGCCAGCGCTCGCGAGGTAGTCGAACAACGGGCCAGGTGTCCACGCTGAGCGATCGATAGCCGCAGCTGATCCGGGCGGCAACACGCGCGCAAGATTGGCCGAGAAACCGCCGCCGGTTATGTGAGCCGCAGCGTGCAACGCCCCATCTCCCAACAACGGTCCCACCGACTTTAGATACGATCGGTGAACCGCCAGTAGCTCATCGGCCCAGCTCGTCTCTGCCCACGGCACTACGTCCTCCGGTCTTTGGCCAGCTGTGTCGAAGACGATCTGCCGCGCCAGCGAGTATCCATTGGTGTGAAGGCCCGTCGAGCCCAGCCCCAGAATGACGTCGCCGATCTGCACTTGGTTCTTTGGCGCCCCCCATTGCGCCACCATCGAACCGACGGCGAAACCTGCGAGGTCGTACTTGCCGGCTGGGTACAGATCCGGCATCTCAGCTGTTTCACCCCCGAGAAGCGGGATCGCGTTCGCAGCACAGCCACGCGCAAACCCGCTCACGATCGATATGACGATCTCGGGGTCGAGTCTTCCGGTGGCTATGTAGTCCAGGAAAAAGAGGGGTGTTGCGCCCGCTGCCAGGAGATCGTCGACGCAGTGGTTCACCAGGTCCTCACCCACGGTGTCGTGTCGATTGGCGAGCTGCGCGACGAGCACTTTGGTGCCGACCCCATCGGCGGAGGCGACCAGAACCGAGCCCAGGCCGGGATTCGAGGAGAGATCGTAGCCACCGGCAAACCCACCGATCTCGGTCACGACTCCATCATCGAAGGTCGGCTCGACGATCGCCCTCAGACGTCGCTTGATCCGATCCGCGGTGGCCAGGTCGACGCCCGCTGCTCGATAGCTGGGCGCCGAGTCGGTCGAAGATTCAGGCATCCTGGAGGAGCGGCTCATAGTCAAATCGGGTGAGATGCTCGAACTCGCGGAACCGAGTGTCGATTTGCGCAGGCTCCAAATGAGCCAGCTGCTCGACGGAAAACGCTTCGCAGCAAAACGAGCCCATCGCGGAACCGTAAATCGCCGCCCGCCGGATCCCCTCTGGAGTGATCTCCCCGGTTGCCGCGAGGTAGCCAAGAAAGCCCCCGGCAAAAGAGTCGCCAGCTCCGGTCGGATCCACGATCGTCTCCAACGGTAGGCCTGGAACGGCGAATAACCAGTCGTTCGCGAACGCGATCGCACCGTGCTCGCCCTTCTTGACCACGAGCAGTTGAGGCCCCCACCCGAGAATCGAATTGGCGGCTGTTCGGATGTTGGGCTCCTGCGCCAACTCTCGTGTCTCGGAGTCGTTGATCAGGACGATGTCTACTCGCTTCAACACCCTACGGAGTTCGTCGGGTGTTCCTTCGATCCAGAAGTCCATCGTATCGAGCGCCGCCGATTGCGGCGCTGTCATCTGATCGAGGACATTCAATTGAAGCGACGGCGCGATGTTGGCGAGGAAGACGTGCTGCGTCTGACGGTATTCTTCCGGTATGGTGGGGTTGAACTCGGCGAAAACATTGAGGTCGGTGAACGTCGTCTCGCGGGCGTTCAGATCGTAGCCGTACCGACCTCCCCACCGAAACGTCGCTCCTTCACGGACTTGAAGACCCCTCAAGTCGATCCCGCGATCGGCCAGTAGGTCCAAATGCGGCTGAGGGAAATCGGTGCCAACCACACCGACTATCTGGACATCGGTGAAGTATGAAGCCGCCAGTCCGAAGTACACCGCGGCTCCGCCCAAAGCCGACGTTCGTTTCCCGAAGGGCGTCTCGACGTCGTCAAGCGCGACTGATCCTACCACCAGAATCGACATTGAAGTTCACCGCTCCTCATGCAGAAGGTTATGGTGTAGCTCACATAGACTCCGGTGCTGTGACCCCAAGTTGCCCCAATCCCGCTCGAAGTACGTACTGAGTGGCTCGAGCGAGCGCCAGGCGAGCACGCGCTAGCGGCTCGTCCTCCACCAGGATGTGCTCACCGTGGTACCAGAGATGAAACCGGCGGGCCAGTGACTCCAAGTAATCCGTGACTCGGTGTGGCTCGAGCGCATCGGCGGCGTCCGCGATTACATCCGGATAGTCATCGAGCATGCGCAGGAGATCGATCTCCGTTGGCGCGGTCAATAGATCCAAGCTGTCGGGTGCGCCCACCGTCTCGGGATCCCATGCATGCTGCTCCAGACGTCCGAATACGCTCGAGATTCGAGCGTGTGCGTATTGCACATAGTAGACGGGGTTCTCCTCCGTTTGTCGTCTCGCCAGATCGAGGTCCAGGACCATGTGCGTGTCGCCCTTGCGCATCACGAGAAAATAACGGGTCACGTCCACACCGATATCGTCCATGAGATCTTCGAGCAGCACCATGCGGTCGCTGCGAGTTGATAGTCGAACCTCTTGGCCCTCCTCGAGCAGACTGATCTGTTGGTAGATCACCGGGCGCAACCAATCCGTCGGGTACCCAAGAGCGCCGAGGGCGGCGCGCATTCTGATCGCGTAGTCGTGATGATCTGCGCCCCATATGTCGATCGCCGTGTCGAATCCGCGTTCGTGCTTGTCGCGATGGTAAGCGATGTCGGGCAGTAGGTACGTCGGCTGGCCGGTGCGCTTGACGAGCACGCGATCTTTGGCGTCACCGAACTCTGACGCCCGAAACCACGTCGCATCATCGTCCTCGTACACTGCACCTGCGTTTTTCAAGTCCGCGATCGTCGCTGCCAATCGGTCGTCGGTGTAGAGCGCTGACTCGTTGAACCAGACCTCGAACTGGACGCGGAAACGGTCAAGGTCAGCCCGAATCGCCGCGTTCATCCGCTCGCCGGCAAAGTCGCGAAACTCGGAGACACACTCTTGGATCGGTTTCTCTAACCAACGATCCCCGACTTCATCGCGCATCGCCTGCGCTAAGTCACGTATGTACTCGCCCTGGTAGCCGCCCTCGGGAAAGGGAAACGATGGGCTCCAGAGCTGCTGATACCGGGCATGGACGGATGCGCCGAGCATATCCATCTGTCGTCCCGCGTCGTTGAAGTAATACTCACGGGTTACACTGGCCCCTTGACTCTCCAGCAGGGACGCGATGGCATCCCCGAGGGCAGCGTTGCGGGCGTGACCGATGTGTAGCGGACCGGTCGGGTTGGACGACACGAACTCGACATTGATCTTTCGATCTTTCAGGCGGTCAGACCGTCCGTACGACTCTCTCTGCGTGAGGATATCCCGCACGACTTCCTGCAGATAGCGGGGCGCCAGCCGGACGTTGATAAAGCCTGGGCCGGCAATCGCGACATCGCCAAAGCGGCCGCGATCCAGGTCCAGTTCTGCGACGAGCTCGGCCGCGATCTCACGTGGCGATCGCTGCAGCGGTCTCGCCAGCGCGAGCGCTATGGGCGAGGACCAATCTCCGTGCTCGGGATCACCGGGACGCTCCACGACGATCTCCTCGCTCGGCCAGCTCAACTCGGCGAGTCGTGATCTGATCGCGGTCCGGAACTCCTCACGCGGACGTATTCTTGCTGCTTCCATTCGACTTCTTCTTCGCCTTTTTCTGTTGTCCCTTCTTGTCATCCTTTGTGGGCCCCGTTTCTTTCTCTGCCGATGCCTTCGATCGGTACTCATCGCTTCGGTAGTCGGTGATGTAGAACCCAGAGCCCTTGAACAGAAGACCCGCCCCGCCCGAGATTTGACGCTCAGCGCGCCCGTCGCACTCTGGACAGCGCCGCGCACGGGCGCGAGTCGCCTTCCTCTGGAAGATCTCAAAGGTGTGATCACATTCAACGCATTTATACACGTAAGTCGGCAACACTCCTCCTTGTGATCTGAACCTTCAGGGACGACCGGCGGCGGGGTCTCTGTACGTGCCCGCGATGTCGCGGAACACGCCGGCGATTTCACCGACAGTGGCGCCGGCGGTGCACGCGGCCCGGATACCAGGCATCACGTTTGCCTCCCCGTTTGCCATCGACGTCAGTGCATCCAGTGCATGTTCCACGTGCGTCGAATCCCGATTCGTCCGCCATTCTCCAAGTCGGTCAGCCTGACGCTTTGCGAGGTCCTCGGTATCAACTGTTCGGATATCCGATGGTGCCTCATCCGTCTCGGCCCAACGGTTGACGCCGACCACCACCTCTTCACCGATCTCGACTCGCTGTTGGTGCTGGTATGCCTCGCGTTCTATCTCGCTGTGAAAGAACCCGACCTCGATCGCCGCGACAGAGCCGCCGATGTCCTCGATTTGATCCAAGTACGTCCGCGCTCGCTCTTCGAGGTCGCCCGTCAACCGTTCGACATAGAACGAGCCGCCGAGCGGATCGGCGGTATCGGCGACGCCGCTTTCATGGGCCAAAATCTGCTGTGTCCTCAGCGCCAGCGCTGCCGATCGTTCCGATGGCAAGGCCAACGCTTCGTCGTAGCTGTTCGTGTGGAGGCTCTGGGTCCCGCCGAGCACCGCTGCCAGCGCCTGCAAGGTAACGCGGACGACGTTGTTCAGCGGTTGTTGGGCGGTCAGCGTTGCACCGTCGGTTTGGGTGTGAAACCGGAGTCTGGCGGCCGAAGGGTCGGTAGCTCCAAAGCGGTTCTCTACCAGGTCGGCCCAGATCCGGCGCGCGGCTCGAAACTTCGCGACCTCCTCGAAGAGATTGTTGTGAACGCCAAAGAAGAATGACAGCCGGCCTATAAAAGTGTCGACGTCTATCCCCGCTTGGCGGGCCGCTTCGACGTAGCAAATCGCGTTGGCGAACGTGAAAGCGATCTCTTGGGCCGCATTGGCGCCGGCCTCACGGATGTGATAGCCGGAGATCGAGATCGGGTTCCAACGCGGCGTCTCCTGTGCGCACCAGGCGAAAGAATCGACGATCAAGCGCAGACTGAACTCTGGAGGATAGATATACGTTCCGCGAGCGATGTACTCCTTCAGAATGTCGTTTTGAACCGTTCCCCGCAGCGCGCCGAGCTTCGCTCCCTGCTCTTCAGCGACGAGGGTGTACAGCGCCAAGAGCGTATTCGCTGTGGCGTTGATCGTCATCGACGTCGATACGTCGGTGAGTGGAATGCCGGTCAGCAGTCGTCGCATGTCATCCAGCGTATCGATCGCCACGCCGACACGACCGACCTCACCCACAGCGCGTGGATCGTCCGAGTCCATACCCATTTGAGTTGGGAGATCAAACGCCGTGGAGAGGCCCGTCTGCCCGCGATCGAGCAAGAACCTGAACCGCGCATTGGTCTCAGTCGCGGTTCCGAAGCCGGCGTACTGGCGCATCGTCCACAACCGACCCCGGTACATGTTGGGGTAGATGCCCCGGGTGTATGGTGGTTCGCCGGGGTAGCCGGGGACCGAATCCCTATCGGAAGTCGACTCGGTCGTATAGCAAGGTTCGATGGGATGCCCGCTGGTGGTGTGGAACCCCGGTTTGCGTTCCGGGTGGTTCTTCAGGTGGGGCTCGAGGGTTTCCCGCTGCCACCGGTCACGGTCGCTTTTTCCGGTAGGAGATGTCATTCTGGTTCGCCCGCTGGCTCGATGAAACAGATGAGGGATCCCTGCTCGATAGGCTGTCCGGCTCGTACGCTGAGATCGCGGACGATTCCATCGGTTGGTGCGGTGATCTCGTTCTCCATCTTCATCGCCTCGATAATCGCCAGCCCATCACCGGCGCGAACGTTGTGTCCGTCCTCAACCTCGACCAAGAGCACCAACCCCGGCATGGGGGCACGAATCTCCTGGGTCGTGTGAGACACCAGGGGCGCCAACGACCTGAGCCTGTGGCGCGCCTCGCTGACCACTGTGAATCCATGTGGAGCGCCGTCCAAGACCAGGGCACCTTTGTCCCCCCCGCCCGGTCGCCATTCCACGCGCCGCGGCCGACCCTGGACCCACGCTTGAGCATCGTCGTGTCCGGCCGAAACGCAAAAAGTCCACGCCTCATCACCGTGCTCGACCTGGATCTCGCAACCGTCGTGGGTCTCCAGCAGCGTGACTCGATACGATGTTTCAGCCCCGTCGCGGGTTACGATATAGTGCTTCTGTGCGCTCATCGCTTTGGCCGCGATAGCACGGCCACGGTTTCGACGTGCGCGGTTTGGGGAAAGAGATCGAAGGCGCGCAGAGATTCGAGTTGCCAACCCGTCCCCAGCCTGCGCACGTCACGAGCGAGTGTGGTCGGATCGCATGCCACGTAAACGAGCCGCTTGGCCGACGACTCCGAGATTCCCGCCAGAACCCGCTTTGGACAACCGCCTCGCGGCGGGTTTAGGACAACGATCTCCGGCCGAGGTCGAGCCCATCTCACCCGATCGGCGGGCAGCTCCAAGACGTGGACCGATCCGGTGGTGACGTTCGCGTGCGCATTGGCCCGTAAGTCGGAAGCAGTCCCGGGATTGGCCTCGATCGCGGTGACGACGGCTCCCGCCGTCGCCAGCTCGCATGTGACGACCCCGATCCCGGCGTAAGCGTCGATGATACGGACCCCGGACCCCGGCTCCGCGGCCTCGACCACCGCGTCATACAATCTCTCGGCACCGCTGAGGTTGGCCTGGACGAAGCTGTCGAAGCCGCACCTGAGGTTGAGTTCGCGGTACTGGAAGCGGCTCGTCAATCGTGGGGCATCGCTCGCAAGCGTAAGGCTCGATTCGGGAGACCACCCTCCCCACGTGGTCTCGATGTCAGTCTTGTCCTCCAGCTCGCGAGCCAGGTGGCGCGCGAGATCAACGGGATCGGCAAATATCGCGGCGTGGATCGGACCTGGAGGCAGGAGCCGGAGCGCCAATCGACCCGCTGTGGCTCCTGCCTCCCGCGCGACCGGCGCGTCGCGGAGCGCCACCTCGAGCGCGGCGCGCAATGTCGATAGCTGGGAGTCGATGTGATCGTTCACGATCGGGCATCGATTGATCGATACGATTCGATCGGGCTCGTCGGTATGGTGATATCCAAACTCGAGCTTGTCGTCCGCCCAGCGCCAAGAGATCACCGCGCGCTCCCGGTACTGCCACTCGCTGGAAGCTGGTTCGCACGCTAAGCGGCCGAGTTCGCGCTGACCGCCAATCCGTTCCATGGCGTCGATCACCGCCTGGGTCTTGGCTTCGCGTTGGGCGACCGCGGTCAGGTGTTGAAGTTGACATCCCCCGCAGCGCCCAAACACCGGGCAGCGCGGCTCGACCCGGGCGACGGCCGGTTCGAGCACGGCGTCGAGTCTCGCCCTAGCGTAGCGCGAGTGCCGCTCGACAATAGTCGCTCGCACCTTCTCTCCGGGCGCGGTCCATGGCACGAAGACCACCAGCCCGTCGACGTGTGTCACGCCCTCACCCCCGTAGGCGAGCCGCTGAATGGTCGCCTCGACGGTGGTTTCGACGGCCGCTTGCTCGATCACCGGTACCAGACCCAGGAGCGACCCGCTCTCCACCTCGCCCGACCATCCGATGTGGCGGCGATGGCGGGGCTCGTCTTAGGCACCGCCGATAGCGCGTCCTCACGCCAGGCCGCAAGCGCAGCAGCGAGCGGCTCCTCCAACTTCGCCTCGTCGATCATCCGCGCGACGATCGCCTGTGCGCGGGTCTCCAGCGTACGCGTTGTGACCTGTCCCTCGATGACCATCGGGTCGGCCAGCAACGCGCGCAGGAACCCGAGATTCGTCGTAAGCCCGCCGATCACCGTCGCGGCGAGCGCTCGATCGACCCGGTTCAAAGCTTCGGTTCGCGTTCGTCCCCAACCGATGCACTTGGCGAGCAACGGGTCATAATGCGGGGTGATCTCGACACCCGCATCGATGCCACTGTCGAATCGGACGCCTGGCCCACCGGGTTCGCGGTACGACGTTACCGTCCCGGTGGCGGGAAGGAATCCTCCCAGCGCGTCTTCGGCCGCGATCCGGCACTCGATGGCGTGACCCCGCAACTCGACCTCGGCTTGACTCAGCGGCAGCTCGCCTCCGGCCGCGATCTCGAGTTGAAGGCCCACCAGATCGACTCCGGTCACCATCTCGGTTACCGGGTGTTCGACTTGGATTCGGGTGTTCATCTCGAGGAAGTAGAACTCGCCGGTCGGTGCCATGAGGAACTCCACCGTACCGGCACCGACGTAGTCAACCGCTTGGGCCGCCGCGACGGCGACACGGCCCATCTGGTCGCGCCGCTCCTCGGATAGTCCGGGTGCCGGTGCCTCCTCGAGAACCTTTTGATGGCGGCGCTGCAACGAGCACTCCCGCTCGCCGAGATGAATCGTGTGTCCGGTCGTGTCTGCCAGTACCTGAATCTCGATGTGCCGGGCCTCGGGTAAATACTTTTCCATGTAGACGTGGGCATCGCCGAAAGCGCTCGCAGCCTCACGTGAGGCGGCTGCCAGAGCGGTTCCGAGGTCGGCCTCCGTCTCTACGACCCGCATCCCTTTTCCACCTCCGCCGGCAGCTGCTTTTAGCAGCACGGGGTAGCCGATGCCGTTTGCCTCCACGCTAGCCGCCGACAAATCCTCGACTGGTGCCAGCGTGCCGGGAATCACTGCTACGTCTGCTGCAGCCATCAATCGTCTGGCGGAGGTCTTCTCCCCCATGATCCGAATGCTTCTCGGCGGCGGGCCAACCCACGCCAGGCCGGCGGCCTCCACCGCTTCGGCGAAGCTCGCGTTCTCGGCCAAAAACCCATACCCGGGGTGCACCGCGTCGGCTTCGCTTTGATCGGCAGCATCCAGGATCCGCTCTGGCGACAGGTAGGAATCAGCGGCGATCGCAGGCCCGATCTCGATCGCTCGATCCGCCAGCCACACGTGGGGTGAGCGTCGATCGGCCTCGGAGAAAACCGCCACCGCCTCGAGTCCGGCCGTATGGCACGCCCGGATTACGCGCACCGCGATCTCACCGCGGTTGGCGATCAGCACTCGGCGCAAAGTCTTGGTTCTCGATGCAGATCTCATATCACACTTGATATAGCAAGCCTTAGTGATTGCTGCAACAAGACTTACAGGGGGAGGTTGCCGTGCTTTCTAGTCGGGTTGGCGTCCCTTTTGTTGGCCATCGCGATGAGGCCGCTGACGAGCCTCGAGCGTGTCTCGACCGGATCGATGATGGCGTCCACGTAGCCTCGTTCGGCGGCGATGTATGGATTGGCGAAACGCTCCCGAAACTCCTCGGTGCGACGGTCGATGACGGCTTCGGGGTCGTCTGCGGCTTGGATCTCTCTTTTCCACAGGATCTCAGCCGCACCCTTGGGTCCCATGACGGCGATTTCAGCTGTTGGCCACGCCAGATTCAAGTCGCCACGAATGTGCTTCGACGACATGACGTCGTAGGCACCGCCGTACGCTTTTCTCAAGATCACCGTCAGCTTGGGTACGGTCGCTTCGCAGTACGCGTACAAGAGCTTGGCACCGTGCTTTATGATCCCGCCCCACTCTTGGCCGGTACCGGGCAAAAAGCCGGGCACATCGACGAGCGTCACCAACGGGATGTTGAAAGCGTCACAGAACCGAACGAACCGCGCTCCTTTCAGGCTTGCGTCGATATCGAGCACCCCGGCGAGCACGGCCGGCTGGTTGGCGACGATTCCGACCGAGCGCCCCGCGAGTCGGGCAAAGCCGACGACCAGGTTCAGCCCGTAGCCAGCCTGGACTTCGAGAAAGGAGCCTTGGTCGACGATCTTCTGGATGATTCCGTGGACGTCGTACGGTTTGTTCGGGTTGTCGGGGACCGCGTCAGCGAGCTCGGGCACAGGCCGATACCAGTCGTCGCCGGAATCGACAGTTGGGGGGTCCTCCTGATTGTTGGATGGCAGATATCCCACCAGGTCGCGGATCCCTCGCAGGCAAGCGACCTCGTCGTCAAAAGTAAAGTGACTGACACCGCTCTTGGCCGCGTGCACCGCAGCCCCGCCGAGCTCGTCAAACGACACTTCCTCGTGGGTGACCGTCTTTACCACGTTTGGGCCGGTCACGAACATGTACGAGACGCCCTCGACCATACACACGAAATCAGTAATGGCCGGGGAGTACACAGCGCCACCGGCGCAGGGGCCCAGAATGGCGCTGATCTGTGGCACGACCCCGCTGGCCAATGTGTTGCGCAGAAAGATCTCGGCGTACCCACCGAGAGATGCCACGCCCTCCTGGATCCTGGCGCCCCCCGAATCGTTGAGTCCGATGATCGGAGCCCCCACCTTTAGCGCGAGATCCATCACTTTGCAGATCTTCTCGGCGTGGGCCTCCGACAGCGAGCCGCCGAATACCGTAAAGTCCTGGCTAAACACATAGACCGTTCGGTCATTGATCGTGCCGTGGCCGGTGACAACGCCGTCGCCGGGGATTTTCTGGGACTCGAGGCCGAATTCCTCGGTGCGATGGGTTACGAGCATGTCGAGCTCGAAAAACGAGCCTTCGTCGAGCAGAACATCGAGCCGTTCACGGGCTGACAGCTTTCCCTTGGCATGCTGCGCCTCGAGGCGGTCCTGGCCACCGCCGAGCATGGCCTCCTGCTCACGGGCGCGCAGGTCTTCCAGTCGATCGCTCAAGATCTGCCTACCAATCGACGGCCGTAGCTTGGCCGCGTTCGATTTGGTGAACAATCACAGCGCGTCGGGGACCGGCGTCGGTAAACCGGAAGAGGCCCGAGGCACCCCGGTACTCCGGCCGAACTGCGGTGCTGGCAGCAGTCCCCGCGACGACAAAGTGCTCGATCGCCAAGCGAGTAGCGTCATAACCCCAGGCGGCGATCCGATTATCAGCAGGTTTGCCGTACCGGGACTCGTAACGGCTGGCGAAAGCTCGCCAATTTGTGATCGCAGGATCCCGACTAAAGGTGTCGGCGAAATAGCCGCGCGCGAATCGTCGACCCTGGACAGCGAACGCCTCATCGTTCCAAGCGTCGGTGCCGAGTGGAAGTAAGTCTCGAAGCTCGAAAAACGCCATCTGATTGAGCATCCGCAGCGCCTCATTGGATCGGTTTGTCGCCAGAAAGACGGCGTCCGCCCCAGCCCTCACCACCTCGCCGAGCCGATCCGTAAACGCAGTCGATCCCGGTGGGTACGTCCCACGGTAAACGACACGCGCACCGACTGATTCAACGGCGGTCACGAAGGCATCGGTCTGGATACGACCGTAGGCATTCTCCGGTGCCAGTATCGCAAACCGCTTGCGATCCAGGTTCTGTGCGGCGTACAGGCCTATGGTGTGGCCGATCGCTCCATCGAGTGCGTTTACGGTAAACACCCGCGGTCCGATCTCCAACAAGCGAGCGTCGGTGGCTGTCGGGCTCACCAACGCGATGCCCTCCTCTTGCGCCACGCGTCCTGCAGGGAGCGCAAACTCACTGGTCAGCGGTCCGAGAACAGCCTGGACGCGATCGCTGCGAGCGAGTGATCGAATCACGCCGATTGTCGAGTCCGGGTCACTGGCTGTCGAACGAGCCACTAGCTCGTAGGGTGGTGTTCTGCCGCGGTTGACCTCGTCCAGAGCCAGTTGAACGCCCCTTTGGATCTCCTCTTTGACGCTGGCAAACCGTCCCTCGATGGGAGCGATCAAGCCGAGTTTTGGGGGCGCGGTCGTGACCGCGCCGGCTGCTAGCGCTGCGGCCTCGGCACGCATGGCGTCCGGCAAGCCGGCAACGTCTTCGACCTGTCTCGCCAGGGAGCGCGCGCGTCTCGAGTCCCCAGCCGCGTAGGCCCACCGAGCCGCTTGCAGATAGAACGGCGCGAGCCAGTTGCGACGAGATTCGAATTGCGACGTGTCTTCGATTACTTGTCGTGGCAGGCGTTCCAGCAGATCGAACGACAGATCCAAATATGCGCTCAGCCGTTCACGCGAAGCCCTTTCGATCTCTAACGCGGTAGCGAGCGAGTTCTCGAACTCGCCTTGCCCGTAGTAGCTGTTAGCCAACAGCAGAGTAGCGTGCTCTCGACGGGGAACGGTAGGTGACAAGCTCAGGTATCTCGCGAGCGCCATGGTAGCGCCCTGATCGTTCCCGAGCTGGTAGTGGGATCGGCCTTGCCAGTACAATGCGAGCGCCGCGTTTTCGCTGGACGGGTACTCCTCGACAACTCGGGTGAACTCTTCCAGCGCTGCTTGATAGCTCCCGGCCTCGATTAGGCTGAGGCCGCTTTGAAACGCTTCTTCGGCCGCTCGTGCTTCCGCCCGCGTCAGCGGACGATCACTCAGCGTCGGTATGCGATCACGTGAAGCGCAAGCTGCGACGATGGCGACCGCCAAGATGGCCCAGGGTCTAAGACGGTCTAGGAGAGAGTTGGGGGTAGAGATCGGTGTCATGCGCCGAACGCCCGCCCGAGGAGAGCTAGGCTTCGGCCCCGTCCCCGGCCACGTCCTCCCCGGCTGCGTCGGAACTGGCTTCAGCGAGTGCTTTCGCCGTTTCGGTAGGTGGCGGCTTTTCTTCAGACAGCTCTTCTTCTGGCGCGGCCTCGTCGGTTTCCGTGGCCTCAACGACTTCGCTTGACTCCTCGACCTCGCTTGACTCAACGGCTTCGCCTGACTCCTCGGCTTCTGAGTCGTCGATGTCCGGTCGATCGCGGTGACTTGGTATGTCGATCACCGACAGAACGATCCGGCGGTTGTCCGGATCCGACTCGATGACCTTGAGAACCATGAGGTCACCCTCGCGGAACTTATCGGATGGGTTTTCGAGGTTCCGGTAGCCGAGCTGCGATATGGGAACGAAGCCCTCGACCTCGCCGTCGAGATCGACTACGACCCCCTTGTCGAGCAGTCGCAGCAGTTTGGCGTCGGTTTCGATACCCACCGAGTACTTTTCGCCGAGTGCTGGCCATGGGTTCTCCTCGAGGTCCTTGATGCTCAGGGAGATGCGCTTGTTTTCCGTGTCGATGTTGAGAACCTGCACCCTAACGGTCTCACCCTTGCGAACGACCTCGCTGGGATGGTGGATCCGGCGCGTCCAGGACATGTCGCTAATGTGTACCAACCCGTCGATCCCCTCTTCGATTTCGACGAACGCACCGAACGTGGTGAGGTTCCGAACCGTGCCGTTCAAGATCGTCCCCTCGGGGTATTTCTCTGCCAAGCCAGTCCACGGGTCTTCCTCTATCTGTTTCATCCCGAGGGAGATCTTCTCTTCTTCTTGATTCACATTGAGAACGACGGCTTCAATGACGTCTCCGATTGAGACGACCTTCGAGGGGTGCTTTATGTGACGAGTCCACGACATCTCCGATATGTGGACCAACCCTTCAACCCCCTTCTCGAGCTCGACAAAAGCCCCGTAGTTGGTGATCGAGACCACTTTGCCCTGGATGCGCGAGCTCACCGGGAACTTCTCTGCGACATCCTGCCAGGGGTAGGGCTGCAGCTGTTTGAGGCCCAGAGAGATGCGGTTGTTCTCGAGATCGAGGTCGAGAATCTTGACCTCGAGCTCATCGCCGATCGATACGAGTTCGGATGGATGACCCACCCGGCCCCATGACATATCGGTGATATGCAGTAGTCCATCGGCGCCGCCGAGATCGATAAACGCGCCGAAATCGGTGATGTTCTTGACAACGCCTGTGCGTACCTGGTCGACGGCGATCTCCGTAAGGAGCCGGCCTCGCTTCTGCTCTCTGATCTGTTCGAGGATCGTTCGTCGGCTGACTACGATGTTCCGCCGCCGCTTGTTGAGCTTGATGATCTTAAACTCCATCGTCTGGCCAATGAGGGCGTCGATGTCGGGAACTCGACGGAGGGCGATCTGAGATCCCGGCAAGAAAGCATCGACGCCGAATAGATCCACAATCACCCCGCCCTTGATCTTCCTGGCCAGCGTGCCTTGAACGATCGTGCCGTCGTCGTAGGCCAGCCGGATCTTGTCCCAGACCTTGAAGAAGTCTGCTTTCTTCTTCGACAAGACAACGCGGCCCTCTTTGTCCTCCAAGTTCTCGAGGAAGACGTCCACCTCGGCACCAACGTCGAGCGGATCCGTCTCCTTGAACTCATCGAGCGAAACCGCACCCTCGCTCTTAAAGCCGACGTCGAGAACAACCACATTCTCATCCACCCGCAGGATATGCCCAGTGACGATCTGGCCTTCCTTAATGTCCTTGATCGATTCTTCGTAGATACCAAGGAGTTCCTGGTACTCATCGAGCGAGTACTCGTCCTCGTCAAAGAGATCGGGGCGGATGTTTAGGTGCTCGGCGGGAGCGTCAGGGTCCACGGGAACCGAGTTGCCGGCAGAGATTCGCGAGGGCATCTCGCTCGACTCACGAGGGTCTATATCGCCCGGTTCGCGAGGGTCCACGGCAACGCCGCTAGATTCGGGACCACCGCCTGGGGTGGTTTCGTTTAGGTCACTCATAGACAGAAAAACTTCCAAGGCCTGGTTTCAAAGTGCACGTTTGTACCCGCAACTCGGGGAAAGATATAAAGATACCGGCCGTTTTTACTCTCTGTCAAGCGATTCCGGTCTAAGACGCCTGATTCATCCGATCCCGGGCCATCCGAACCACCCGCGCGATCTGGGTCTCCAGGTCCAGGTTCGTCGTATCCAGGCGGATGGCGTCTGGCGCCGCCGCTAGTGGGGCCTCAGCTCGCTCTCGATCGCGCCGATCCCGCTCTGCCAACCCCTGTCCATAGCTAGCCAACAACGCACCATCCAGCTCCCGCCCCTCAGGCTCGGCCTCGCGAGCCCGCCGGCGGGAGCGTTCCTCCAGGGAAGCGACCAGGTAGATCTTCAGGAATGCCTCTGGGAAGACAACCGTCCCTATGTCACGCCCATCAACAACCGCTGGTTTCTCGCCAACCCGCCGCCTGAGGTCCTGATTCACTATCGACCGTAGCGAAGGGTCCTCGGCCACTCGGGACACGGTTCGGGTAACTGCCGCTGACCGGATCGCACCCGTTACGTCTGTGTCGTCAAGCCAAGTTCGGAGCTTTCCCCCCACCATACGTTGGTCGATGCGCGCGTTCTCTAGGCGGTCGCGCAACTCCGCCCGGCTGGTTGTCTCCTCAAGATCGACGTCGTGGCGAAGGGCTAACAGCGCCGCTACGCGATAGAAGGCCCCGCTGTCCACGTATGACCACTGCAGCGCAGAGGCAACGCCCTGGGCGGTCGAAGACTTGCCCGTACCAGCAGGCCCGTCGATAGCGATGATCGGTGCTTTCAAACGCCCGTTAGAACCCGGGGGTTAGCCCGAATGCCTTATGCAACGAAAGGCGGTGGGGATCTCTTCGAGACGGGCGCGTAGAATCGGTCGCCCGCACACCTGGCACTTTCCATACTGTCGTGAGTTAATGAGTGTCAGCGCGGTCTGGATCCGGCGCAGCTCCTCCTGCTCGCGTTGTTCAAGCCGAATCAAGATATCGCGATCCTTCTCCTCTTGCGCCCACTCCTCCAACTCCCGCGGTCGCTCCTGAATGCCTCGCAACTCGTCGCGGAGATCGTGCAGACGTCGCTCGATTCGGCTTCGCTTCTCGAGCAGCTTCTCGCGAAAGTGATCGAAAAACGCTTGACTGCGGTACGGCCGGCCCCCTTTTTTCTTGGCTTTCTTTTTTCTAGTCGTCTTTTTCTTGCGAGTGGCCTTCTTTTTCTTGCCGGGGGCTTTCTTCTTCTTGGTCGCCTTCTTTTTGCGAGCGGCCTTCTTCTTCTTGCTAGGGGCTTTTTTCTTCTTGGTCGCCTTTTTTTTGCGAGCGGCCTTCTTCTTCTTGCTAGAGGCTTTTTTCTTCTTGGTCGCCTTTTTCTTGCGAGCGGCCTTCTTCTTCCCCGCGGTCTTGCGTTTTGGTTTCTTCTTAGCAGGCATTCATTTCCCCGTTTATCGACGGTTCTAGGCGGCCGCCTAGTGTAGTCGCGCGCAAAGGCCTCGGCAACAAAGTTCGATCGCTAACCGCCTGTTAATCGGTCCAGCCACCTGCGCCAGCCCGATCCGCGGTCGGAGGCCTCGTTTCTCGAGCGCAGCAGTACCGACTCAAGGTCGTGGCCGATCACGATCGTCACATCGAGGAAGAGGGTCGAATCAGGACTTGCTTCAATCGGGACGCCTGGAAACAACGTCGCTACTTCCCGCGCCGCGGTCGAAGAGCCTACGCGATCGATGATGTGGGTGCGCTCATAGTCGAATCGGTCGGCGTTGCCGTAGTCGACCACATCGAACCCTCCGTCGCGCAAGAAGGTCGTCACCTTCCCAGCCGCACCCGATGCCCCCGAACCGTTGCGCACTTCGACTCGGATTCGGGACCGATCGATCGCTGGCACTGACTCACTGCTGTTCTGGTCGGGCCCAAGGCCCCCCTGTGCGCCAGCCCCGGTGTGCCGAGCGATCGTCGACATCAAAAACGTCCCCACCAAGGCCGCAAAGAGGGCGATCGCGCCGACCTCGAGGATCCCTCTTCGAAACATCCTCAACACCGCTAAGCCTGGGAGCGAGCGACGAGCGCAGCCAAACTCAACGGGTGAACTGCCCGGCCATGCTCGACCATCCATTGCACTCGGTGGTTCAGCACTCGAGCCGCTGCGTGCTCGAGCCCCGCAGGGCCTTGTCCCGCGAGGACAATCAGAGAAGCGGTATCGATCTTCTCCGAGTGATCGCGCAGCGGTTCGCAGAAGTCTGCCACGTAGAGAAGCCAGCCAACCGTTCCCCAATCCGGATGGCCAGTCGGATGGTGTCGTACGGCGGTCAGGACCTCCTCGTCCTGCTCCGACCACTCTACAACCGCCCATGCGGCCGCTGCATGCGCGTGCAACAGTTTGGGCGCCTCGGTCGTAGCCCAACTATCCGGTTCTTGATCGACTGCGGCGATCCAACGCAGCCAATCCTCAACCGAGTCGGCCTTTAGCGCGTCGTGGTACCAAGCCGCACGGACCGCCGCCTCGATCACGGTTTTCGGCCAATCGCCCTCGGCGCCCATTTCCGCGACGGTATCCGCTACCGAACGCACGTGCTCCCAACGATCGGTGGCGCCACGGCCTGTCAATCGGGCAGCGACGGCCTCTGGGAGTGAGGCGTGAGGGTTACTCTGTGCCTTGCTGGACATACGGACCGATGATCGATTCATTCGGGACGTTCGTGCGGACGATATGGTTCCATCCCCTGAGCTCAACTCCATCCCCAACGATGGCATCAAGCAGGTGTGAGAATGGCCCAATAACTGAGTTGGATCCGATAACGGATCGCCCTCCGATGATAACACCTGGGTGGACAACTGTATCCTGGCCAATGCGCACGCCAGCATCAATGAGCGAGGTCTCCGGAGCGAGAAAGGTGACCCCGGAACGCATGAGTTGTTGACGGATGCGGTCGCGCAGTACCGCGTCCGCTATCGCTAGCTGTACTCGATCGTTGATACCCTGTATCTCCTGCTCGTCCTGCGCTTCATACAGGCGTCCGGGAGTACCGGCGGCGGACAATAGCTCCATGATGTCGGTCAGGTACCGCTCGCCTTGAGTATTGGCTATTCCCAACTGCGCCAGCAAAGGTTGCACGGTTGGCCAATGAAAACAGTACACGCCGGCATTGATCTGACGGATGGCCAGTGTATCGGCATCGGCATCTACTTCTTCAACGATAGCGGCGACGCGATGATCGCCGTCGGTGACAACGCGACCATACCCACTCGCGTCCTCGACTGTTGCCACGAGCATCGTGGCCGGAGTCTCGGTGCGGCGATGGTCATCGACTAGCGCTCGCAGCAATTCCTCGGTCAAAAGCGGCGTGTCCCCACAACAAACCAGCACGTCACCGCCAAAGCCGTCGAGGTTTGGGACCGCGCATTCGAGTGCATGCCCGGTTCCTAGTGGCTCCTCTTGCACTGTCAACTCAACATTCTCTCGATCGGCTAGGACCGCGCGAACTCGATCGCCCTGGTAGCCGACCACACAGACAATCCTCGTCGCACCCACCCGGCCAACGGTGTCAACCACATGTACGATCATCGGCCGGCCCGCCAATGGATGGAGGACCTTGACCAGTTCCGACTTCATCCTGGTCCCTCTGCCAGCCGCCAGGATGACCGCAGCTAGTGATCCGTTAGTCGACATCGGATGTTAACCAGGCGTTGTCGATCAAGCGGGTCGAGCCGATTCTGGCCGCGACAGTAGCGAGCGCTCCGGGTACGACGAGTTCCAGCGGCTGAAATGAATGGCCATCGACCACCGCCGCGTACTCGACGCTTATCTTTTTGTCGGACGAAAGCACACTGTGCATCGCGGCCTCCAGTTGGCCCACGTCTCGCTCGCCTGCGGTGACCAACTCTCGCGCGCGGCCAAGCGCAGCGTACAATCGAGTCGCAGACTCACGCTCCGGGGGGCTCAGAAAGACATTGCGGCTCGAGCACGCCAGGCCATCCTCCTCCCTGACCGTAGGCGCAACCACGATCTCCACCGGGATCGCCAAATCAGACACCATTCTGCCGATCGCCGCGGCTTGCTGAGCGTCCTTCTGGCCGAACACCGCGACATCTGGCTGAACGATCTGGAACAGTTTCATCACCACGGTCAGGACACCATCGAAATGCCCCGGACGAGCGGCGCCTTCGAGCCCGTCGGTCACACCACGCATTGTGACGCGGGTAACCGGGGTTTGGGCGTACATCTCGTCCTCCTCGGGTGCGAACACCAGATCGACTCCGCGATCCGCGCACAGTTCGAGGTCCCGATCCAGATCCCTGGGGTAGGTCTCGAAATCGTCGGCCGGCCCGAATTGTAACGGGTTGACGAACACCGACACGACGATGCAATCGGACGACTCTCTCGCCCGGTCGATCAGCGATAAGTGCCCACGGTGGAGGTGACCCATGGTTGGGACGAACCCGATCCGCTTCCCGGCCTCGCGCTCGGACTCAAGAGCGCGGCGACACTCCGAGATCGAATTGACACACGACGGGGTTACTCGAACGATTCTGCTTCTCCCGGAAATCGTCCAGCTCGGACATCGGTCACGAAATCCTCGAGAGCGCCTGCAATGACTTGGTCGAGGTCGGCATAACGGCGGACAAATTTCGGTTTGAAGTCGGGCGTCATTCCCAGAACGTCGTGGGTGACCAAGATCTGGCCGTCGGTTTCTGGACCCGCCCCTATACCGAGCGTGATCGCCGGGATCTTGGCGGTCACCCGGGTACCGAGATCGCGCGGGATCTTCTCCAGCACGATCGCGAAGCAACCGGCTTCGGAAAGCGCCATCGCATCGGCCACCAGTTCGTCCCCCGATGCCTTATCTGCGGCCCGCAAGCCGTAACCACCGAACGCATGAATCGATTGCGGCGTAAGACCGAGGTGGCCCATAACGGGGATGCCGATTTCGGTCAACCGGCGGATCGTTTCGGCCAATCGAGCACCGCCTTCGAGCTTGACTCCCTGGGCGCCCGTCTCTTTCATCACTCGGCCCGCGTTGCGGAGCGTGTCCTCCGGTGAGATCTGAAACGAGAGGAATGGCATGTCGACGACCAGGAAAACATCCGGAGCGCCGCGTCGGGCGGCGCGAGCGTGATAGATCATCTCGTCGAGGGTCGCTGGCAGCGTCGAGTCGTGACCGCCAAAAACTTGGGCCACGCTGTCTCCAACCAGAATCCCGTCGACCTGTGCCTGGGCCACATAGCGAGCCAGCATCCAATCGTAGGCGGTGAGGAAGACGATTCTCTCGCCATCCGCCTTCATGCGGCTGAAGGTGTTTACGCTCACGCCCATTGTCGTTGCGCCTCGACGTGGGATGGCGGGAGCTCTGGCAATTGAGCTGCGGGCACTCCAACCTGACGGCACAGTTCGATAAAAAAGGTGCGCTGGGCGAGCCTCGGATGAGGAATCGTCAATCCGGGTGCATCTATTTGGATGTCTCCGTACAAGAGGATGTCGATATCAATCGTCCGTGGCCCACCGCGCGGAACAGACTCGCGGTCGCGTCCCATCTGTTGCTCGATCTTGAGACACGTTTCGAGCAACTGGCGCGGTTCCAGCGTGGTATCCAACCCGATCACCTGATTCAGAAAATCTGGTTGTTCCAGATAGTCAACCGGGGTGGTTTCAGCGACCGCGGAACACGAGACCATGCGAATACCGTCGACGGCGAGCAACGACGCTCGCGCTCGGCCCAGGTTCTTTGCCCGGTCGCCGAGGTTGGCGCCCAGGCTCAGGTAGGTTCTCACATGATGTGTCGGCGTCATGGCCGGCAAACCTCGACTTCTACTCGATCCACGGGCCCTGGCAACGCCGCCCAGGGTTTACGGCAGCAGATTCGGACCTTCTCGACCCGTTCGAGGGCGATCACTCGATCTGCGATTCGCGCGCAGAGCGTTTCCAGTAGACGCGGCGCATGCTCCGGATCGTCGCTGATCGTATCGCGAACCGCCTGGTATACCTGCCGATAGTCGATGCCCACGGTCAGCGAATCGGTATCGGCTGATTCGTCGAGATCGGCCATCACCTCCACGTCGACCTCGATTGGCTGGAGCATCTCCCGTTCGTGCGGCAGGTCCCCGACCATGGCGTGGAACCGGATCCCGAGGAGCCGAATCGAGTCCATCTATCAGCGAGCGACGAGCACGCGAATGGTCTGCTCGGCGCCACCGGTGACCAATCGCACCACGTAGACGCCGGCTGGTACAAATACGCCCGAATCGGCTTGACCATCCCAGGTGGCGGCTTGTTCCCCGGCGATAACGTCGCCGTCAACGAGTGTTCGCACGCGCTGACCCAACAAGTCGTAGACGATCAACTCCACCCGGGCAGCGCCGCCAATTCCCGTTACGGTAAACGGTATGGTGGTCTGTTGGCCGATTCTGAACGGGTTCGGGAAGTTCTGATCGAGTGCGATCGCAGTAGGTGGTGGTGGCGGTGGTGGTGGCGGAACGCCGAGCACCCGATTGAAGTACGCCTCGCGGGCAGACTCCGCCGCGGCCTGAAGGGCCGGGCGATCGGCTCCAGCGACCAACGCCACAGCTACGGTGTCTGAAGCGCCAACGCCCAGTGTCAAGGGGCCACGGCCAATGATCTGAAAAGCGTCTTGTGGTTGTGTTACGCTAGTTTGCGTTTGTCCGCTTGTGAGGGCGTTCCACTTCTCTTGGTCTGAGAACTCTCCGCTGAACAAATCCGGCGCCTCGGCCGGAACGAGTGCCGTGCCCGGATTGCCGACGGTGCTGCTGACGATCTCCGCGCGCGTAAGCGCCGCAAATGAGATCTGTGCCAGCGGTGCATCGTCGAGCCAAACCACGCCCAGCGCCGGCTGACCAACCTGGGTTCCTGCGACGAGACCCAACCGACGCGACGGGTCCCAATCGACCGTTTCGGCGACGCCACCTGACCCGTCAGGTAGGTCCCAATCGGCAAACAGCCCGGCGCGCAAGCCGCCTATCGTCTGCGATGACGTGTTCGTGAGTACAAACTGAAGCAACACGAAGGTGTCTTCGCCCTGCTCGGCGAACGCAAAACTCTCCTGACGCACGTCCACACCCAGTGGCGCCAACGCATGACGGTCGTCATAGCGTGCGGTGATGCGTTGACCACCTGCCGCTTCGTCTACGACCATCGGCGAGCCGGCCAACGGGAACCAGTCGGTAGCGTTTTGCGTGTCCTCGCCATACGGGACGTCGTCCGAGAGTTGGTTGGCGCCGACGCCGACCATCAGGCCGGCATGAAAGAGCCAATTCTCGCTCGTTACCGGGAACCGAAAACCGTTGCCACGTAGCAAGAAGCCACTCTGATGGATTCCGGTGTAGAAACCGAAGCCCCCAAAGTTGGTGACCGTCAGCCGAACCTGACCCCGATCATGAGTCGCGAACGTTCCCTCCACCGGATCGCCAGCCTTGAGGATCATTCGGAAGGGACCGATCTGCGCGCCCTGGATCGTCATATCCAACACGATATCCGCACCTGGGCTTACTGACGTTCCTACATCGACCCCAAACGTCGAGCTATCGACCGGCTCGAATACGCCCCCCGGACCAGCAGGGGTCAACGGGATCGACGACCGAGTGATAGTGATTCCCGCCGTCGGACTCGACAACACGGCGGTTGTCTGTGGCACCGAAGCACCGTGGTTCGTGAGCAGCGGGATCAGACTCACGCTCGTGCCGGGCCGCAAAACGAGCGCATCCTCAATACCGGACAACCCGAACTTGGCAGCGCTCGCCGGCTCGGTGAACCCGACCAAGCGCGCGATTTGCTGACTGGGTCTGTCGACCCTCGCCAGTGCGGCTTCGGCGTCGACCAGCCCCTCCCCGGAGTCGTTGTCGTCGCCGGGGATACCTAGATCGACGGCAGTGTCGAGCAGGATCGTCTTGGCACTCTCGGGTGTGATGTTGGGATCCTTTGAGCGCATCAGCGCCAACACCCCGGCGACCAGGGGTGTCGAGAACGAGGTCCCGCTCACCGACCGAAAATCGTTGAACAAACCGCGACTGATAACGCTTTCCCCTCGGGCCACGACCTCCGGCTTGGTGGCGTTTGGACCGCCACACGCTGACGGGCCGCGACCCGACGATGACGCGACGACGTTGCCCTCGTCGACGGACCCGACCGCGAACGCGTTGACCCGTGAATCGGCACGGCTTGCCGGCGAGGTCACCCCTTGTTGACCCTCGTTTCCGGCCGACCAGACGACGATCGGCCCGGCCGCCTCCAGCGCGTCGATCGCGTCGTCGAAGATCGTGTCGCAGACCAGCTGACCCGCATCGTCCGTGTTCGTCAAACCATACGAGTTGCTCACCACGTCCGGCACGTCGCCTCGCGTCGCCGGGTCACCGTCGGGGTCGCTAAGCCACTCGAAGATCTTGATCACGTTGGAGACGAATCCCTCGCCATTCTCGAAGGCGTCGCCTGCTATCCATGTAGCGTCAAACGCGACTCCGTATGTCTGGTTGCCCCCGGTTATCAGGCCCATCGTCGAGGTCCCATGGCCAGCACCAATCGAAAAGTCGTCTTCTGGGAACACGGAAAGCGATACCGGTGCAAGCCAGCCCGCGTCACTGCCAGCGAAGCGGCCCCTCCAACGATCACCAAAGGTGTCATCGTCACCGTTGACCCCAGAATCGACATTGGCCACGATCGCACCCCGCCCCGTCACGCCCTGGGCCCAAACCTGGGGTACGTTGAGTTGCTCGAGCTGCTCCTCTGGTACAGATAGTCGATCCGCTTTGACCGGCGTGGAACGGAAGTCCTCGCCCAAGGTCAGGCGTCGATCCGGGACGACCTCGGCGATTGTCGCGTGGGCCTCGAGTCGCGCCTTCCACTCGGGGTCTATTTCGGCGACAACCGCGTTGATGATCCATAGCCGATCGATCTCGACTAGTGCACCCGCGCGCGTTGCTTCGTCGAGCGGTTGCCGAGCCGCCGTAGCCGAGCGGGCATGAATCGCCTTGAGCCCGACGATCGCTCGCCGGTGGCGGAGGTCGAGCGTTACTCCCCTTCTCCGAACATCGGTCAGCAAGTTCGCTCGCGCTCCAACCGGGTCCGCCAGCCGGATGATGACTCGTTCGCGCGCGCTATCGGGCGCCGGGCTTGCAGCCAGGCCGATTGCACTGGCGATCCCCAGAACCGCCCACCACCGAGATTGATTTGAGTTCACAGCAGCTCCAGTTGGACATCGCTGTATCCACCGGCTCGAATGCGAGCCAGGCTCTGTAACCCGGCTTCGACCGGCATCTCGATCACCTTTATCGCGTCGGGCGCGTAGCGGAACAGGTTCTCGAACACAGTTCTCCAGTCGATCGCCCCATCACCGAGCAGTAGATGATCGTCTGAGAAGGTATCTGTGTCATGTAGGTGAACCTCGCGGATGTCAGTTCCAAGCTCCCGCCACCACGTATCGAGCGAGGCGCTTCCAAAGATATGAACGTGGGCAACGTCTAGGGTGAAGCCAACGTGTCGCGCGTCAAGCTGATCTCGGATATCAAGTAACACGCGAGGTGTCGGCTCGAACATGTTCTCAAACAATAACGTAATGCCGGCATCGGCCGCGAGACCGACAAGCCGCTCCCAGACCGGGAGGCTGAGCGCCATCCATCCCGGGAGCGTCGACTCTGGCAGCAGCGGCAAGTACCCGGTATGGAAGTTGGCGTGTCGGGCTCCCAACGCGCTGGCCACGTTGATCGCCCGCTCCCAGCATAGTCGCGTGTGTTTGCGGATGACGGGGTCCAGGCTGCCCGGGTTGAGGTCGAAGATCGGGGCGTGGACCGAGACCTCCACCCCGCGCTGGGCTAGCTCGTCGCCGAGTTTTCTGACCCCCGTGGTTTTATCCAGACTGAGCAACCACTCAGTGTCGTAGAGCGTGATTTCGACGCCCAAATCCCGCTCGGCCAGTCGATCGAGCTGACGGCTGACATCGGAGAAGGAGGTGCTGAGCGCGAACCGCTGTGCCATGAAGAGCGCCAATCTACCGGCCCCTTTTGGCCCTCGTCCAGCAGATTCCTGATTCTATCGTTTGGCTAGCGCCGACTGCTGCCTAGGTATCACGCTTCGGCGAAGTGGCTCGGGATGTCTATCCCGTACTTATCGGGGTCGAGCACCTTGACGATCGATCTCGAATACTGGCCATCATCTTCCTGCTCCGTCAAGCTCAGTTCCGGCCCATCGACTCGAACCCCATCGGGTGCGGCGATTAGTCTGACCCTGGGCCGACGGAGGTTTTTCGCACTTGGATCTGGGGTCATTACGATCGCGACTTCACCCGTGTCGAGCAGGCACATCGACCCGACGGGGACGATGCCGAGGACGCTGATGAATGCCTTGACCAAGACGGGATCGAAACGAGTCCCACTTTGCTCCTCGAGAATCTCGACCATGCGAGCCGGAGTGATCGGGTCGGTCTTGTAGACGCGAGGCGTGGTGCCGGCGTCAAAGGCGTCGGCGATCCCAACGATCTTGGAGTAGAACGAGAGTTCACGAGAGGTGTAGAGCTTCGGGTAGCCGGACAGGTCGATGTTGAGATGGTGCTCGAAGGCGACCAACATTTCGTGGGCCGGCATCGTGCCAGAAGCACGTTCCGCGACCAACCGCCACGCCCCGTAGGTTGTGTGGCGCTGCATGACGCTCCATTCATCGTCGGTCAGGCTGCCGGCTTTGTTCAGCACTTCCTTGGGGACGTCGACTTTTCCGATGTCGTGCAACAAGGCCGCCAATCCAAGCTTATACAGCTCGAGCCGAGTCAATCCAATCTTGTGACCGAGCGACACGGATAGGATGCACACGTTTACGGAGTGTGTGAACGTGGGTTCGTCGTAGTCTCGAAGGCAGGTCATGCCCAGGATCAACATCTGCTCCGTTAGGACTTCGTCGACAATGGACTGCACGGCGCGCCGGATTCGGTAACGCGGTGGTAAACGGCCCTCGCGCTGACTCTCGAGCAAGTCGCGAACAACCGCGACGCCCATTCGATATGTGACACCGACGCGTTCCTTCGTCAGGGAGTCGGCCTCGGCGAACGGATCGTGCACGATCTCACCGCCGCGCGTGAGCACTTTCACGTTCTGAATCCCGGCTTCAGCCAGGCGCGCCCCAAGAGTCACGTGCTCGCGGCCCCCGTTTGTCGTGTAGCGACTGACTATGGCTGCGAAGTCGGCGGCTTCGTCGGCGTCGATTAGCGCGGTCCACTCGAATCCACCAATCCCAAGTTCGTCCACGAAAGTCCGGAGCTTCGAGTACAGCTCGTAGGTATGCAACTCCATGCGCACGCGGACCCCGTTGACCTCGATGATGTCGTCGCCGACCTCGAGCTTTGCCGCTTGGTCGAGGTCGTGCAGCGATCGGATGCAGGCCGCCAATTTCTGCCCCGCCGATTTGAGCGTCTCGTTGCTGGGCTCATAGAGCTGTGCCGAGCGGAACGCGACCCAGAGGTCCTGGACTAGCTCGGTGCCGAGCCCATGCCGGGCGTGGATGATCGGGCTGATGCTCACGGTCGCTGACCCACCTTTTCGAGGTCGCCGTCCAGTGCCCTTCTGGCCGCTTGTCGGACATGCGGGCTACCGGATTCACTCGCCTGTTCGAGGATCTCCCGGCCAGTGACTGTGTGGGTGGCGAGCAGCCCGACGGCGGCATTGAACGCCCCCTCTGGGTCCACACGGCGGAAGAAACCACCGCGCCGCCTCAAGCGCCTCGACAGCGAGTGGACGACGGTCGAGCCGCCGAGCTTGCCGTAGGCCTCGAAAAGGAGTCGCCGCTCGGCCGATGACCGATCCGACAACTCGCGCGAGTTGATCACTGAAGCGACGCGCTTGAGAGCGAGCGTGTATTCATGGCCGATCACGTGTCGCAGGGCGTAGAGGCGAATCGCCGGATCGTCGTCGTCGATTCGATCGGCGATCAACTCTAGGGCCCGTGGGTGCTCGAAGATCTTGAGTGCCAGCAGTGCTTCGCGTCTCAGCTTTGAGTCGGGCCTGGTCAACATCTTCCCCAATGGCTCGATCAGCCGCGAATCGGACATCAAACCGGCGAGATACGCCGCTGATCTCGCTGCGCTGCGATCGGTGCTCTCCATTGAAGCCACCAAGGCTTCCGGATCGGACTCGGCCAGCTCAACAAATGTCTCGGCCAGGATCGGACGCTGGCAGAGACGCTTGAAGTCGGGCAATCCCGCCAGCAGAGCGGACACATTCCGGGTGCCGAAGATCCGGTAGTAGGCGGCCACATCGGCCTCGGTGCTTTGACCTGCCTCGAGCCGCACGCTCAGCTGTTCCAAGACCCTCGTCCCAAGCGATGCGGCGCGCATCTGGCCAAAGGTTTCCTGCGCACGAGCATCGGCCTGGCCCTCGTCCACGCAGGGCTGGAAAAGCTCGTGCATCTCCTGCACCGCCTCGAATTCGTTGCGTTCGAGCAGCGCGTGTTGGATCTCGTTGAGGGCTTCGAGAATCGGGGTTGGATCTTCGTGTGGTGGGTTGATCACCAGCTCGCGCATACAACTCAATACTTGGGTCAGGGCACCTCGTTCGTGCTCGCGGTGCAGCTGTTGCTCGAGGTACGCCATGTCTTCATCATCGAGCCGGTACAAGTTTGGTTCGCTTTCGTAAATCAACGGAAAACGGGTGATGTCGATTCGGTCGTCGTCGTCGAGCTCGAGCGTCGGCACGTCCTCATCCGAGTCCACGTCTGGGACCAGGTCGAGCTTGGCGGGCACCCACTCGCGGTCGGCGAGCCGCTCGACATACGAATACCGGATGTGCAGCAGCCGCTCCTCCCAGAGTCGCGCGATCAACTCGGACTCAAAACCGGCCGTGGCGGAGGCGGCGACGTTGTCGAGGAAAATCGCCAACTCGTCTTCCACGAGTCCGGGATAGAAGGCGAGTTTTCGCAGTCCCTCGCGATACATCAGAAAGGCGAGCGAATCGGTGCCCGTCGGGTGCTGATAGACGATCTCGTCAAGCCATTGGAAGGTGTCTTCCCTTATCTCCAGCTCGAGCGGACCGAAGGTGTTGAGGAGCTCGTCGATTCGAGCGGTTGCTGCGGATTCGGTCTCGAGGCGTTGCGGGTGTCCGGGATCGTAGAGCCGTCGCACCTTGAACACGCGCACGAGCTCGTTCATGAGGTCCGCCGCAGCCTGCGCATGGGGTGAGCTAATCCCGGGGGCGAGCGACTCGCTTGTCACGATCTTGACTTTCGGGGTTTATTCGGTAATCTTGCTATCGGCATTTACCACCAGCCGCGAGGTCAACGCATGAACCTAACCAAGCGCCAACGTGAAATATATGACTACATCCAGTCATTTCTGGAACAGCATGGATACGCTCCGAGCCTTGACGCCTCCGGGGTCCGCCGCAGCGGTCGAACTGCCGCTGCTCGGCCAGGTCGCAGCCGGTGAGCCGCTCGAGGCGATACAGACCGATGACACGATCGCCATCCCCGAGCACTTGCTAGGACGCGGCGAGACGTTCGTGCTGCGCGTCCGTGGCGACTCGATGATCGACGAGCAGGTTCAGGACGGTGACTACTTGATCGTCGAGCGGCGCCAGACGGCGCGCGATGGAGAGCGCGTAGTTGCGCTCATCGACGGCGAGAGCGCCACCTTCAAGACGTTCTTCCGCGGTCCAGACCGCACTGTCATGTTGCAGCCCGCAAACGAGCAGTTGGAACCGATTCAGCTAGATGCTGATCGGGTCGAGATTCAAGGCGTGGCGATCGGGATATTGCGGAAGTACTAACCGGTCGATCAGACCTTAGTCTCTGACGTCCAAACCGGTTCTTCACCACCCGGCGCGATCGGCGGGATCGTTGCCAGGTCGCCCTCGGACGCGGCCACGATTACGGCACACGATGAATCGCCGGTGACATTGACCGCGGTCCGGCACATGTCGAGGATCCGATCGACCCCGAGGATCAGGGCGATGCCCTCGAGCGGGATCCCTACCGTACGAAGCACCAAGGCCAACGTGATCATTCCCACGCCCGGCACTCCGGCCGCGCCGATCGAAGCCAACGTGGCGGTCAGCACTACGAGCAGTTGCTGGGTGATCGACAGCTCGAGCCCGTAGACCTGCCCGATAAAGATCGTAGCGGCGCCCTGGTAGAGCGCGGTGCCATCCATGTTGATCGTCGCGCCAAGCGGGAGCACGAACGCCGAGACCTCATCCCCAACACCGAGGTTCTCCTCGGCGCACTCCATCGTCACCGGCAGGGTAACGTTCGACGAAGATGTGCTGAACGCGACCAGTTGAGCGGGCGCGATTCCCTTGAAGAAGTGGACCGGGTTCATCCCGCTCAGGAATCGGACCGCAGTCGGATAAACAACACCGGCATGGATGATCAGGCCGACGACTACTACGGCCGAGTAAACAAACAGCGTCTCGAGTATGCCGATGCCGTACTGCCCGACGATGGCGGCGATCAGTGCGAACACACCGTAAGGCGCGATCCTCATGACCAAATGCACCAGCTTGATCATCGCCTCGTTGATGCCCTCGGCCAGGGCCACGATCGGTGTGGTGTGCTCCTTGTCGAGTTGAGTCAAGACGACACCCAGGATCAGAGCGAAGAAGATGACCTGCAGCATGTTGGCCTGGGCCAACGACTCGACAGGGTTTGTGGGAATGATGTCGAGCAGCGTGTCTATCACACCCGGCTTGTCGCCCAGCCGTTCGATGTTGACCTCGGCAGCACCCGAGAAATCGGTTAGTAACCGATCCTTGATTGTCGGGTCGAGTCGCGAGCCTGGCTTGACGATGTTTGCCAACAGCAACCCGATCGTGATCGCGATCGAGGTCGTCGCCAAGTAGTAGCTGATCGTCTTGATTCCGATTCGCCCGAGCTTCGCCAGGTCACCGAGGCTGGCCACGCCCAGCAGGATTGACGCAAAGACGAGTGGGACCACAATCATCGTAATCAGCTTGATAAATGCGTCACCGATCGGCTTGATGACTGCAATGGGAGGACCGATGATGACGCCGGCGACCGCGCCGAGCACGAGACCGAGGAGGATCTGGGTGTGGAGTTTCAGCCGCACGGCAGCCGAACGTAGTGACCGGCGGCTCGACGTGTCAAACACACCGCTGAAATTGCTTCTCAACAACCGCGCCGATATTTTCCTACTTTACCTGGACGAACGCATGTCGAAGCGCCTCAAAGGTGTGCTCCAGTATGACGGCACCGGGTACCGCGGATGGCAGAGGCAAGCCGACGCGCAGACGGTGCAGGGGGTCTGCGAACACTCGCTCGAAAAGATCCTCGGAGGACACGTATCGGTGGTCGCTTCGGGCCGTACCGATACCGGCGTGCACGCCCGTGCCCAAGTGGTTCACTTCGAACACGAAACGACGATCGGGAATCCCGAGCTGAAGCGCGCCTGGAACGCACAGCTGCCGAACGACGTATGGGTCGAGCGGTTGACGACCGCCGCAGCGGACTTTCATGCGCGGCACGACGCGGTGACACGCACATACCGGTACTTTGTCGCCGACGGGCGACTCGCACATTCACCGTTCGTGTGTCGTTATACGTGGGCTCTCGATCGGCGGCCCGACTGGGATGCGATCAGCGAGGCAACGTTCTCGATAGTTGGGGCACACGACTTTCGGCACTTTGCCAAGGGGGTTTCAGAAGGTCAGTGCTTAGTGGACTCCGCCAAGTGGCATCGCACCCGGAATGGGTACGCCTTGGAGATCACCGCCAATCGTTTCCTTCGTCACATGGTGCGTGCGCTCGTGGGGGCGTTGATTTCCATAGGCCGCGGACAGATTCAACCGTCCTCGCTGTCTCGGGCGCTGCAGCCGCACGGCGAGCCCGTCGCGGCAGCTCACGCACCTCCCGAGGGGCTTTTCCTTTGGAAGGTCAAGTATGCGCGCTGAGCGGCTGACCGCCGGTCTGTTGCTCGTGGCCCTGTTGGTGGGGGTGTCATGGTGGCGGTCAGAGAACTCGACAGCCGGCAACGACCAATCGCTGGCTAGCGCTCGGGCGCAATCCCCAAATCAAATCGCCGAGTCGCGCCGCACCGCAATCGTGGTAGCCGCCGAAAGCGTGGGGCCAGCGGTCGTTTCGGTAAACGTGGTTTCCACGCAGGTCGTCCGTGAACGGAGCCCGTTTGATGATCCTTTCTTTCGCGGGTTGTTTCCACCGCGAGAACGATTGCGGCAGGTCCAGAACTTGGGCTCGGGTTTTATCGTCTCCGAGGATGGCTACGTAATTACCAACCAACACGTCGTGCGTGGCGCAACCGACATCGTGGTCACGCTAATGGACGGCCGCCAACTCGATGCCGAGCTGGTCGCCGGAGACGAAGCCACCGATCTCGCTTTCCTCCGGGTCGACGGCGAAGATCTACCGGTCGCCACACTGGGCGACTCTGACAACTTGTTGATCGGTGAGTGGGCGATCGCGATCGGCAATCCTTACGGCTACCTCCTGGCTGACCGAAACCCGTCCGTCACAGTGGGTGTGATCTCGGCGCTTGGCCGCGACGTGCAACCCGAGGTCCGAGGCGCCGGGCGCCAGCCGCAGATTTGGTCAAACATGATTCAAACCGACGCCGCCATAAACCCGGGCAACTCCGGCGGCCCACTTGTCAACGCCCAGGGTGAGGTGATTGGCGTCAATGCGTTCATCTTCTCGGGCGGCACCGGAGGATCGATCGGACTCGGATTCGCGATTCCGATCAATCGCGCCCGGCGGGCGCTCGATGATATCGTCAGCTTTGGCTCCATCCGGCGTCCCTGGACGGGACTGCACCTGGCAGAACTCGATAGCGATGGTCAGCCTCCACGCGGTGTCGAGGTAGAACGCGTAGATCCGGGAAGCCCGGCGGAGCGCGTCGACCTTCGGCCCGGCGACATCATCACCCAGACCGACGGCCGGGTGCTGCCTTCTCCGATCGAGTGGCAAGGCAGGCTGCTCGATCTACCCTCGGGCCAGTCAATCGCGATCACGGCTGAACGCAACGGCGAAGCCTTCAGTGTGACGCTCGTCCCCGAGGAGGACCCCCTCGTGCTCGCGGAGCGACTCGAGACACCCTTTGACGCCTCGGTGGTGGTGGTCACCCCAACGCTGGCGTCTCATCTCAGCCTCGCCAACGATTACGGTTTCTATCTCGATCGAGTCGACCTGAGCTCCGGTTTTAGGCGGTTGGGTTTGCGCTCTGGTGACATATTGCTGGCGGTTGGCCAACGCCGGCTCGACGGTGCAGAAGATCTGAATGAGTTTGTTGAAGCCCTTCAGTCGGGGCGGCCACTCACACTGTTCATCGAACGCGACGGCGTCGTCTCCCGGATCTCAACGCGCTGAGAGGACAAACATGCAACCGACATTGACGCCTGAGGTGACATCCGTCATCCTCCCCGTCTCCCACCTGGCGAGCGGCAAGGTGCGCGAAATGTTCGCGCTTGGCGACGAGCTACTGATCGTGACCACGGATCGATTGTCGGCCCATGACATCGTGTTTGAGCAAGGTATCCCGGATAAGGGCGCCGTTCTTACGCACCTGTCCGACTACTGGTTCGATCGACTCGAAGCGGCCGCTCCGCACCATCGACTCACGACCGACATCGATGATCTCATCGAGCGCGCACCCGAACTGGCGGACCATCGCGAGACGCTCGCCGGGCGGTCCATGCTCTGCCGCCGGGCCGAACCCCTGCCGGTCGAATGCGTGGTCCGCGGTTACCTCGATGGTTCCGGTTGGCGTGAGTACACCCAAACCGGAACGGTGACGGGCATCGGGTTGCCGCCGGGTCTCCAGCGCGGGAGCCTCCTTCCGGAGCCGATCTTCACTCCTGCCATTAAAGCTGAGAGCGGTCACGATGAAAACATCTCGTACGATAAGCTCGAGTCAAAGGTCGGCGCTGATCTGGCGGCTCGCCTGCGAGACCGCTCGCTGGCACTGTACGCCGAGGGACGCGCTCACGCCGTCGAGCGGGGTCTCATCGTGGCCGACACGAAGTTCGAATTCGGTTGGAGCACGGGAGACGATCGCGAATTGTTGCTGATCGACGAGGTCTTGACACCAGATTCGTCGCGCTATTGGGACGCTGAAGAGTGGTTGCCGGGCGGTGCCCAAGCATCGTTCGACAAGCAACCGGTTCGAGATTTTCTCGATAGCGAACGTGCAGCCGATCGCTGGAACGGCGAGCCACCCCTGCCCCCCCTCGCCGAATCCGCGGTTCGCGCTACTACGGCGCGATACCGCGAGGCCTATCGGCGCATCACTGGTCGTGAGCTGCCGAGGTCCGCGTGACGGCTCAGGTCGAGGTTCACATCCAGCTCAAGCCAGGCATCTTAGATCCGCAGGGCGAGACGCTCGAGAATGCGTTGACCGCTATCGGGTACCGTGGGGTCCGGGGCATGCGGGTCGGCAAATGGATCACTTTCGAGATCGAAGCTGACTCCGCTGAGGTCGAAACGCAGGTCGAGGAAATGTGCAGTAGGCTGCTCGCGAACCCGATCATCGAACGCTACGAGTACCAAGTCACGCGAGAAGCTCACACGTGAGCAAAGTAGCCATCGGTATCGTTCGGTTTCCTGGCACAAACTGCGATCAGGACGTGTTCGATGCCGTGGCGGCCACCGAACGAGCTCACCCGGTCTGGTTGTGGCATAAGGAGACCGACCTGCAAGGTGTGAAGGGGGTCGTTCTGGCGGGTGGGTTCTCGTACGGCGATTACTTGCGCGCGGGAGCGATCGCGAGGTTCAGTCCGATTATGGAGGAGGTCGTTCGCTTCGCTGTCGACGGCGGACCAGTGCTCGGGATTTGCAATGGGTTCCAGATCTTGACCGAAGCCGGCCTGCTGCCCGGTGCTCTGATGAGAAACAACCGATTGACGTTTGTCTGCCGGCCACAGTGCTTGAGGGTCGAGACTTGCGATACACCCTTTACCGGCAAGTATGAGCCTCAGGAAATCGTCTCACTCCCCGTCGCGCACGCCGAGGGCAATTTCGCAGCCGATGCCAGCGTCATCGATCGTCTCGAAGACGAAGGCAGAGTCGTGTTCCGTTACGTTGATGAGCGAGGTGGCAACGGGCCGGGTGCGAATCCCAATGGTTCGATGAATGACATCGCCGGCGTGATCAACGCGGCCGGAAACGTGCTTGGCCTCATGCCGCATCCCGATCGTGCGATGCACGCGATGGTGGGCTCCGCCGACGGACGCCCCATCTTCGAGGGGTTGGTGGAGACAGCCGCATGACGGTCACGCTGCGAGATCCGGAAGTCACCCCCGACGTCGTTGCCGCCCACGGAATCACGACTGATGAGTACGAGCAGATCTGCACGCTCCTGGACCGCGACCCGAACCTGACCGAGTTGGGCGTCTTCAGCCTCATGTGGAGCGAGCACTGCGGTTACAAACACTCCCGCGTTCATTTGGCGGAGTTGCCGTCCAGCGGACCGCGGGTACTGCAGGGCCCGGGTGAAAACGCTGGCGCGATCGACATCGGTGACGGGTTGGCGATCGTCTTCAAGATGGAGTCGCACAATCATCCCTCGGCGGTTGAACCCTACCAAGGTGCGGCCACCGGTGTGGGTGGCATCCTGCGTGATGTCTTCACCATGGGGGCGCGGCCGATAGCGCTGCTCAACAGCCTGCGCTTCGGAGAGCTTGACGACCCTCATGTTCGCTATCTCTTTCGACACGTCGTAGCCGGAATCGGCGACTACGGCAATTGCGTCGGGGTTCCCACCGTGGGTGGCGAGGTCGTTTTCGACAACGCCTATCGCGGCAATCCGCTTGTCAACGCGATGTGTGTGGGTCTCCTGGCATGCGACGATCTCATGCGTGGGTTTGCAAGCGGCCCCGGGAACGCTGTCTATGTACTCGGCGCATCGACCGGTCGCGACGGAATCCATGGCGCCAGCCTGCTTGCATCTGCCGAGCTCGGCGACGATACCGCGGAGAGTCGACCGACGGTCCAGGTTGGCGACCCGTTCACGGAGAAGCTGCTGCTCGAAGCGACGCTGGAACTGATCGGCTCTGGGGTCGTGATCGGCATCCAGGATATGGGCGCTGCGGGCCTGACGTCGTCGAGCAGCGAGATGGCGACCCGCGCCGGAACCGGGATGGAACTCGATGTCTCGCGTGTCCCGCGTCGCGAGCCCGGCATGTCTGCCTACGAAGTGCTTCTCTCTGAGTCGCAGGAACGGATGTTGGTCGTCGCCGATCCGCGTCGCGAGTCCGAACTCATGACGATCGCCGACAAGTGGGACCTCGCCTGTACGCGAATCGGGTCGGTCACCGACGATGGCGTATGGCGCGTCTTCGAGGATCGCGATGAAGTGTGCGCGATTCCAGTCGAGGCCCTGACGGAGGCGGTACCGCGGTACATGCGCGAGGTCGACCCGCCGGATTACCTGGCTTCGCTACACGCCTGGTCACCGGACCCCGGTTGGCTGGATGACATCGATCCGCTGACGGCGCTGACGACATTGATTTCCGCGCCAAGCCTGGCCAACAAGCGATGGGTGTTCGAGCAGTACGACCATCATGTCAGGACCGCGACGGTCATCGGGCCGGGTGCCGACGCGGCTCTTCTGGCGATCAAAGGCACGAAACGCGGCTTGGCGCTCACTATTGATGGGAACGGGCGCTACGTCTTCTGCGATCCATATCGGGGTGGAGCGCTGGCGGTAGCCGAAGCCGCCCGCAACCTGACAGCGGTAGGCGCGACGCCGCTGGCGATCACCGATTGTCTGAACTTCGGTAACCCGGAAAAGGACGACATCTACTATCAGTTTGTCGAGGCACTGAGGGGTATCGCAGACGCCTGCCGCAGCCTCGACACGCCAGTCGTGAGTGGCAATGTCTCGTTCTACAATCAGTCCAGCGCCGGCGCTGTGTACCCGACACCCACAATCGGGATGATTGGACTGTTGCGGGATATCGAGAAGCGCATCCCCCTGGGGCGAGCCGCGGCTGGGGATCGATTGCTGCTGGTCGGCGGTGACGGGGCTCACTTGGGTGCATCGTCGTTTCTCAAGGAAGTGCTCGGCGCGGTCACCGGAAGGCCTCCGGCGGTGGATTTGGGGGCCGAACGCAGAAACGCCGCGGAGATCCGGGCACTCAACGACGCGGGGTTGATCGGTAGCTGTCGCGACATCGGCGATGGTGGACTGGCGGTCGCCGCCGCGGAGTTGATGTTCGGCCTCGAATCCGGTCTCGGTGTCAAGCTCGAAACCCGAGATGACACCGATCTGCACGGCGAGCTCTTTGGCGAGGACGGCGCGCGTTATCTGGTCACCGTAGCCGACGAGAATGTGGCACAAGCTACCAGCCGCCTGGTGGAGCTGGACGTAGCGCATCGCGCTTGCGGGCGGGTTGTCGGCAGCGCCGCATACGACATCGTTGGTGTCGGAAGCGTCGATCGCGTTGCGCTGGAGGATCGTTGGAAGAACGCGATCCCGGACGCGATGCAGCTCTCGGAGTCGAACCGATGAGCGGCCCACGCGAAGAATGTGGCATCGTCGGGGTAACGAGCCACCGCCGCGCAGCCGAGTGGGTGTACCTGGGGCTCTACGCGCTTCAGCATCGGGGGCAGGAATCCGCTGGCATCGTCGCGGCGAATAGTGGTAACGCATTGGCGCGTCGAGGCATGGGGCTCGTAGCTGAAGTGTTCGACGAGGCCTCACTCGAGCGTCTCGAGGGGACGGCGGCGATCGGTCACAACCGGTACTCGACCACCGGGTCACCGACCCTCGCCAACGCGCAGCCGATTTTGGTCAACTACCGGGACGGTTTTCTGGCCGTCGCTCACAACGGCAACCTCGTCAACGCGCGGACGCTCCGAAGCCGGCTCGAGGATGCCGGATCGATCTTCCAATCGACGATGGACACCGAGGTTCTAGTCCATTTGATCGCTGCGTCGCGTCAGCCGTCACGCGACTTGGCCGTTCTCGAAGCGCTCGACCAGCTGGCCGGCGCTTTCTCGTTCTTGATCCTCACACCCGATGCGCTGTATGCCACGCGCGATCCCTATGGGTTCCGGCCGCTCTCCGTCGGTCGTCGTGGCGAGACGGTGGTGGTCGCATCGGAGACTTGTGCGCTCGATCTCGTCGGTGCTCGGTTCGAGCGTGAGGTCGAGCCAGGCGAGGTCATCAAGGTGACCCCGGGCGGGAACGTGATGACCCTGCGACACGAACCTGCCGATGTCGAGTGCATGTGCGTTTTTGAGCAGATCTACTTTGCGCGGCCCGACTCGGTGGTGTTTGGCATGACCGCGGCAGACGCGCGGCGCGCTATGGGCCGCGAGCTCGCTCGTGAGCATCCCGCGAGTGGCGACTGTGTGTTCTCCGTTCCCGATTCGAGCAATGCGGCGGCCGCTGGTTTCGCCGAGCAGAGCGGCCTGCCGCTAGAGCATGGCCTGATCCGCAACCACTACATCGGTCGAACGTTCATACAGCCGGCTCAAGACGTGCGCGATTTCGGTGTCAAGATCAAGTACAATCCGGTGACGAGCGTCATCAAGGGGCAGCGGGTAGTAATCGTAGACGACTCGATCGTCCGGGGGACTACCTCGGGCGCGTTGGTGCGACTCGTTCGCGGGGCCGGTGCACGAGAGGTTCACTTGAGGATCGCATCGCCACCGTTACGCCACCCCTGCTACTACGGGATCGACATCCCCAAGCGATCGGAGTTGGTAGCCGCGCAGATGTCAACCGACGAGATCGCCGAGCGGGTCGGAGCCGACTCGCTGGCGTATCTGTCGTTTGACGGGCTCTACCGGGCAGTAGGGGCTCGCGACCGCCATTGCGATGCTTGCTTTAGCGGGAACTATCGGGTATCGGTTGAACCTGGGATCGACGACAAGGCGGCTTTCGAGCCAACGATCGCGACGGGGGTCCCTTCCCCGCTCGGGCGATAACGGACGGGAGGCACTGTGCCAGTAAGACATCGTCGCTATGGGGGAACACCCCAGACTGCGCTCGCGGATTACATCAAGCAAAATTCTCGGCGCTGGATCGAGGCGTGGCTTGATGCCGTCAAGACCGACGGGGGCACGGAGCATTATCACAACGTCGAGGATACCGCGGAGCTGATCCGCGACACCGAGGCCCTTTATCACTATCTGGCGTTATGGCTCCGCACTGCCAAGTGGGACTCGCGGATCGATCCCCATTACGAACGGATCGGGCGTTGCCGGCGCGAGGCCGGCTTTCCGTTGAACGAAGTCATTCGCGCCAGCTTGCTCGCCAAGCGCCACTTGTGGGACGGAATTGCCGCCGGTTGTCAGTTGTCTACGGGGTTGGAGCTCGAGGCATCGAAAGCGATCGGGTGGTTCTACGACCGAGCGATCTACCACACCATCGTCGGCTACGAGCAGGACCAGGACTAAGGCTTGTCCCGAGGCGCTTCGGGCTCCACGATCTCAACCCCATTCTCGATCGTCGTCGGCCTGTTGTCACCCTCCCGCAGCAGATGATCCACGTAAAGAACGGTTGCCAAGACAACGATCAGCGCTACCAGAGCCACCGCCCACGAGCTCGGACGGCTATGCATCGTTCTCGTTACCTCCACCGATCGCCGAGCGGCGCATCGCCTGTCGAATCGCGGCAGTCAACTCCGATACCGCTGGCATGGGACGCTGATAGCCAACGACCCGGTATGCCCAGTTTGACTCTGTAGTCAGGATCTGAACGCCAAACACCGTCCGCTGGACGTCCAGCACGCGGTCCCACGGAATCCGCCGATAACGCCACAGATACTTGACACCGAGGTCCTTCGGGCCGACACGGATGGCTGGGGCCACGTACGCCCCCAAACCGACACTGAAGAGCGACCACAGCAAAATGAACCAACGATGGACAAAAACGTCGATCGAAAAGAGGTAGAGGAAAAGCACAGCGCTACCGAAGAACCACCCCTTTAGCAACCATCGTACTACCGGGTACGCAAACTCCATGGCTACGCCTCTCGCTCGATGAGCGCGAAGTCGATCTGACGAGCGTCCTTGTTGACAGACTCAACCGATACCCGAACGGGGTCGGCTAGCCGAAACCGACGTCCCTTGTTCTGGCCGAGCAGCGCGTAATGATCCTCGTTGAACTCGTAGTAGTCATCATCGAGCCCGCTGACGTGCACCAGGCCGTCGACAAAGTAGTCATCGAGCCGAACGAAGAACCCAAATGAGCGCACGCGGCTAATGCAGCCAGAAAACTCGTCTCCTATGTGGCGTTCCATGAACTCGACTTTTTTCAGATCGATCGAGTCGCGCTCGGCGTCATCGGCGACCCGCTCTCGAAGCGATGTGTGTTGGGCGGTTTTCTCGAGTCTGGTGATCAACCGTTCTCGCCGCGCAGAGTCCTTCCAACGTTCCCCGGAGTTGTGGCGCTTCAAGACCCGATGTACGACCAGATCGGGATAGCGGCGAATCGGTGACGTAAAGTGTCCGTAGTGCTCGGCAGCGAGACCGAAATGGCCGCTATTCTCGACCTGATAACTGGCCCTCATCATAGAAGTAAGAACGACGCTATTGGTTAGTTCTTCCTCGGGTTTGCCCTTGACATCAGAAAGAAGCTTGGCCAGGTGTTGCGGTTCGATCTCGCTTCCGCGACCCGTTAGCGGGCAACCACAGACAGCGGCAAAACGACGGATTCGCTCGACCTTCTCCGGGGATGGTCGTTCGTGGACCCGGTAGATGAACGGGATCTTGTGCTCGCTCGCATGCCGAGCGACGATCTCGTTGGCCAGTAGCATGAACTCTTCGATCAACCGCATGCTGTCGAGGCGCACCTTCTCATTGATGTTGATCGGGAATCCATCTTCGTCGAGCTCGACGGCCGCCTCGGGTAGATCGAAATCGAGACTGCCGCGCTCGGCACGCCGGCTTCGTAGCACCTTGGCGAGTCGCCTCAGCGTCTGCAGCTCCCACATGACCTCCTTGTGCTCCTCGACCTCGGGCTCGCTTTTGATCATCGCCTGGGCCTCGACGTAGTTCAGCCGAAACCGACTCCGGATCACCGTCTCGGCGATCTTGTAGTCCCGTACGTTGGCTTCACCATCGACGGTCGCGATGACCGAGTACGTGAGCCGATCCTTGTTTGGCACAAGCGAGCACAGGTCGTTCGACAGGCGCTCGGGAAGCATCGGGATGACCCGGTCCACCAGATAGATCGACGTCGCGCGCTCGTAGGCTTCCTCGTCGATTTCACTGTCCATCCCCACGTAGTGGCTCACGTCCGCGATATGGATGCCGATCTCGTATAGATCGTCGTCAAGTTGTCGCACCGACAGCGCATCGTCGAAATCCTTGGCGTCTGCCGGGTCGATCGTAAACGCGACCCTGTCTCGCAGGTCCAGGCGGCGGCCAGCTTCGAGCTCCAAATCCACGCTGATTTCCGTCGCCGCAGACTCGACGTCGGCAGGAAACTCGGTATCGAGCCCATGGCCCATGATGATCGACAGGATATCGACCCCCGGGGTGTCAGCATCACCCAGGACTTCGGTGATCCGTCCCTCGGGGCTCTTCGTACCATCTCCCCAGTCGTCGATCGTCGCGACGACCTTTTGTCCCTCGCTAGCGTTCTGCAAGTGCTCAGCCGCCACAAACACGTCGAATCGGAGGCGTGGGTTGTCGGGGCGAACAAAACCGAAGTGCTTTCCGTGCTGGAGCGTTCCGACGACCTTGGTCCTGGCGCGCTCGAGAACGCGGATCACCTGGCCCTCGGGATTCCCGGCGCGCCGGCGATGCTCGGTCCGCGCGACGACGCGATCCCCGTGGCGAGCCCCGGCGAGTCTGTGCGACGGCACGAAGATGTCCGCACCCGGGACCCGTCGCTCCGGGACCACAAACCCGGCTCCCCCACGAGTCCCATCGAGACGCCCTACCACCAAGTTGATCTGCTCCGGCAAGGCGTAGCGCTGGCCCTTGATCCGGTAGATCGCACCTTCCTCGGTGAGACGAGCGAGCGTGGCTTTGAGGGCTTGATATCCGTCGTCGCCAACCCCGAGGCCGCGTGCGATCTCCTTTAGCTTGAGCGGTCGTTTGGCACGCTCTCCGAGGTGTTCGACGATCCGGGGTTCGAGCACGTCATCGCTCAAAAGGATTCGGCTTCGTCGATCAACATGATCGGGATGTCGTCTTTGATCGGATAACGCAACCGGCAGGCGGCACATTCGAGCACCTGTTCGCTCTCCTTGTACTCGAGGTCCCCTTTGCACTTGGGGCACGCCAGGATCTCGAGCAACTCCTTGTCTAGGGCCATCGAAGGCTCCTTTCTGTGCTATTGTTCGATCGATCGATGCAACTCATGGCTTGTAGCCGAAGAACTTGAGGTCCGCTTCGCGTCGTGACCACTTTTTCCTGACCTTGACCTGTAACGATAGGTGAACCGGGCCACCGATCAGCGCCTCGATTGCCCGACGGGCTCGGATCCCGATCGCCTTCACCTTCTTTCCCCCTTGTCCGATTACCATCCCCTTCTGGCTTTCGCGCTCGACATACAGCGTTGCCGCCAGCGCGGTCTTTCTCCCGTCGTCGCTCGGCTCGGTCCAATCGGTCACCACGGCGTGAACACTGTACGGAAGCTCTGCGCCCAGCTCTCGATAACACGCCTCTCGAATGAGTTCTCCGCCCAAGAACCGGAGACTCAGATCAGTCAGGTCTTCTTCGGGATAGAAGAACGGTTGCTCGGGCAACAACTGGCGGGTGGCCGTGAGCAACTCGCCGACTCCTTCGCCCGTAGTCGCGCTCACCGAGTAACATCCGGCCCACGAGAACGCGGGAGCCCATGCCGACGTTCTGCGATCGAGCACATCTCGGGGTGCCCGGTCCGACTTGGTGAGCACGAGGAAGACCGGTGCGGGTTCGTTCTGGAGCGACGTCAACAGCTTGCGCTCTGGCTCGGAGACTTCGTCCCCATCGACCAGCCAGTAGATCGCGTCGACACCCTCGATGGCTGCCCGGGCGCTCTCGACCATCGCCGTCTGTAATGCGTACCCCGGTTCGAGCAGGCCAGGCGTATCCACGAACACGATCTGGGTGTTTGCCTCGACGCGGAAGCCAGATATCCGATGACGGGTTGTCTGCGCCTTGGGGCTGACCGCCGCGAGGTGCACCCCGACGAGTCGGTTGAGCAGCGTCGACTTGCCGACGTTCGGTCGACCGATCAGCGCCACGAAGCCTGCGTGGGTCGTTTGGGGGTTCATCGCGAGGAATCGTAATAGATTGTCATTTATCGTGTTGCGTGCTTCTCATGAGAAACGACCTCACGGGGTGATACGTCGAGCCGGTTTGCTCTCGGCGGCGCTGTCATCGGTCGGTGCCGCTCTGACACTTGTGACCGGCACCGCGCTCGGACAGGAGCTATCCCCACCGGCTGTCTTTCCGATGGCGGCTGGTAACACCTGGGTCTACACCGGAACGATACGCTGGACGCCGGCCGGCTCCAACGAGGTCCTCAAAAAAGAGATCGACTGGACGATGGAGATCGTCGACGTGATCGAGCGCCAGGGACTCCGAGCGGCGGTACTCGATGGCCACCCGAGCGATCTAGCGTGGTACGAGGAGGGCCGCCAACGCCGTCGACACCTGGTGGTCGCGATCGGCGAAGGCCAGACCGAACAACTCTACCTGCTGAGCGACGAACGAGCCGGAGAGGTCGAAGAACGGTTGCGCAACTCCGGTGACTCACTGATCGATCTACTCGAGGACCATGAGCTTTTCCTGGATCTCCCACTGTCTTCCCTCAAGCGGTTCTGCGATCTTCACTCTCGGACGCGTCAGGACTACCTGTACTGTTGGCTGGTCGAGAGCGTACAGCCCCTTGAGGGGCTCGACGTAAAAGGGGTCGATCCGGGGGTCGCCCGAACCCAGTACCGCGTCAGCCATCGCACGCTGCCCGACCACCGCATCATCGAGTACGTCTCCGGCGTAGGCATCACATCGTATATCTACGGTCATCACGGAACCGTGTCTGACGTCGACGTTCGGCTCAACCAGGCCAAGCTGGAGGATCAATGAACGCCAAGGTGATCCCGGCCGACAATCGGCTCCGTGTCTACACGGCGATCGCCCTGGTCGTCATCGTGGTAGCCGGGTTTGTCACCTACGACTGGTCTCAGCGTGTATTGGTCGAGGTCGAAAAACTAGCCCAGTACGATCGCCAGCTCGCCTTCGACCGGGCCGCGTCATTCTTGAAGATGGCAGCCGCGCTAGTCGGGGTTACGACCGCTCTAGTGGCGGTCAGCGAGGCACGAAAGGCCCGTCGGTCGCTATCAGCGGGAGAGTGGCCACCACCGGGAACACGCGTGCTCGTGGACACGCCCGTCATCGAGGGTGAAGCCGCTCGGCGTCGCGCCAGGTTCATAATCGTGCTGTCGACGGTCATGCTCGCGATGGCTGTTGGGCTACAGGTGTTCACCTGGCTGCTCGTGCGGTCGTACATGACGCCGTAGCTCAGAGCAAATGCCGGAGCTTCCCGAGATCGTCGCCTACCAGCGTGCGCTCGAGCCGCGAATCGTGGGCGCGACGCTAACAGAGGTGCGCCTGCGGTCGTTCGCGCTGCTCAAGACGTTTGAACCATCGCTGGACGAGCTCATGGAACGACGAGTCAGGGACGTCGACCGGATCGGTAAGCGACTCGTGATCGGTTTCGACCCCGATCTCTTTCTCGTGCTACACCTCATGGTGGCAGGCCGGCTCAGGTGGGCGGAAGCCAAGTGGGAGATTCCCCGCAAACGGGGGCTTGCAGCGTTTGACTTCTCGACCGGTTCACTGCTCCTGACCGAGGCCGGCACCAAGCGCCGAGTGGCGCTGCACTTGGTACGCGGGGCTAAAGCGCTTCAAGTGCTCGACCCCGGCGGCATCGAGGTCATCGGCGCGCCACTCGAAGCGTTCCGCGAGGCGCTTCTTCGGGGACGGCATACCCTCAAGCGGGCGCTGACAGACCCCCGAGCCTTTAGCGGGATCGGGGGCGCGTTCGGTGACGAGATCTTGCACGCCGCCAGGCTTTCACCGCTGCAATTGAACACCAACCTCGCTGACGATGAAGTCGAGCGCCTATGGGCAACAGCGCGGCGAATCCTCGAGGAATGGATCGAGATCCGGTGCACCGAGGTCGGAGACGGGTTCCCCAAAAAGGTGACCGCTTTTCACCCTCAGATGGCCGTCCATGGCAAGTACCGTGAGCCGTGCCCCGTCTGTGACACCCCGATTCAGCGCATCGTGTACGCCGACCGTGAGACGAACTACTGCCCCACCTGCCAGACCGATGGCCGCTTGCTGGCCGACCGCGCTCTCAGCCGATTACTGAAGGACGATTGGCCGAGCTCGATCGAGGAGCTGGAGGAGGGCTGACGGCAGCGCCGCGAGTCGAGACCCAACCCGGTCCAGAAACCAGCGATCGAGCCGACCAGCGCACCGACCGCACAGAGGCCCTCGCTACACCCGTCATGGATCAGCGCTGCGAGCCCCAGCCCACTGGCGGCGCCGATCCCGGCACCGAGCCACGCCCCATCGAAGTCAGAATCACATCCGTCGTTCTTGATTTGCAGGGGCGCCAACTCCTCCTGAGCCGCGTTGAGCGGCACCGAGCCGAGTTGCGCCCGTGCGCCACCGTGCAAGAGCAACGTTAGAAGCAAAGCGCTCAGCACTATTCTCATAGGGACCCCTCGCTATCGAACGTTGGCACGTCAGCAATCCGACAGCCGAAAGCTAAACGACTTCGGGCGCTTGACGTAGTCGTGGTCACAGCTGTTGTTGTACTGCAGCGGTCCCTTCGGGCTGCCACCGCTGTCTCCCCACTTGCCGCGGAATCGCTGTAGGATCTCCTTCTCGTCCCGTGCCGCGCCGAACCGAGTCGACCAGTGCGATGCCATGAACCGCAATGGGTTGTCGAGCGGGTCGTCGGGCGAGCCAGCGTTGCTGTTGTGCGGCCCTACCGGGCCGCTGCCCGGGTTGCGGTACATGCCGTGAGCCCCGGCCTCCACGTAGACCCGCGGGTGCCGATAGCCCCAGTAGTCGGCGTGCCACGCGTACGCGGTGGAGCTCACGTCGAGATCGCCATGATGATGGAAGTGAAGCTTGACCGGCGGACGCTGTCGGATTCCCGCCGCACTGCGCTCCACCAGCACGCAGATGTGCTCCCAATCTCCCCGGTGCCGCAAACCGTTGGGCCACAGGATCAGCTTGGCATCGTCTCCAAAGAACAAGTAGTAGTGAAGCCAAACCAGCCTGTTTTTTCCGCCGACCGAAAAACTCTCCGGCATCGGCACGGCGTCCACGTAGACCGGCGCATCATCCTCGCGATTGCCGACGATGAAGAACTCGGTCGGCTTCATAATGCCCCTGCTCAGTGAGAGCGCAGCATTCTTCAGCGTGTAGAGGTTGTTATACGCGATTCTCGAGCTGCCCTGCGATATGGAGCCCGTCGCAAGGCCCCACTGGGCGATCGAGATCGGGAAGATGAATTCCTGTCCGTCGAA
>JBDHED010000002.1:0-37371 GCA_039591175.1 Gemmatimonadota bacterium
GTAATTCGGACAGGACCCGGCTTTGTGACCCAGGAAACGGCCGCCGACGTGATCGATCTATCCGCGCGTGGCATTCGCTAGGCTCTCGATAGTCAATTGAAGCAAGCGCTAGGCCGGCGGCCGGAGCTCGGCGCGGTGGCGGCCGCGCTCGCCGTGTGGGGCTTCTTCGCGCTCGCCGCCGGCGAGCCGTTCCGCAGCACGCTCGGAACAGCCGCCTACTTGAACGCTGCCGCACCCCTCGGCATCCTCGCCGTCGCTGTCTCGCTGCTCATGATCGGCGGTGAGTTCGACCTTTCGGTCGGTTCGATCATCGGTTTCGCTTCCATGTCGCTGATGCTCTTGACGACTCATTTTGACTGGCCGCTGTGGCTCGCCATTGGAGCCGTCTTCGTGCTATCTGCTCTGGTCGGCTTGTTCAACGGCTTGTTGGTCGTTCGCACTGGTTTGCCATCGTTCATCGTGACGCTAGGTACGCTGTTCGCCTTTCGCGGTCTCACGATCGCGCTCAGCCGCCATTGGACAGGTCGCACGCAGCTCAGTGGGCTGGACTCGGTACCCGGCTATGACCCCGCACGCCAAGTTTTCGCCAGCGATGTGTTCGGCGTGTTTCGTGTTTCGATCGTCTGGTGGCTGATCCTAATCGCAGTCGCGACTTGGATCCTGCTGAGAACACCGCTCGGAAACTGGATCTTTGCGGTCGGTGGAGACGCCCGTGCCGCGCGCAGTGCGGGCGTTCCCGTGGACCGGGTCAAACTGGGGTTGTTTGTCGCCACCGCGTTGGCGGCGTGTTTGGTGGCCGTTCTGCAGACGGTGCGCTTCACCGGAGCAGATGTTCTGCGCGGGGAGCTGCAGGAGTTTCGCGCCATCGCTGCGGCGGTGATCGGCGGCACGCTCTTGACGGGTGGTTACGGGTCAGCGGTCGGAGCTGCGCTGGGGGCTCTCATCTTTGGCATGGTTCAGCAGGGGATCGTCATGACCCGAGTCGATGCGGACTGGTTTCAGGTCTTCCTGGGCATCGTTCTGCTGGCAGCGGTTATCGTCAACCATACGCTTCGGCAACGGGCGCTCTCAGCGTGACTACCAAACGCCCACCGCTGCTCGAAGCCGATCACGTATCGAAACGGTTTGGCGCCGTGACCGCGCTGGACGACGTGTCGCTGACGGTCGATCGTGGCGAGGTGACGTGTCTGCTGGGCGATAACGGCGCTGGTAAGTCGACGCTGGTCAAGATTCTGGCTGGCGTTCATTCGCCCACTGGTGGGGAACTCCGCGTCGACGGTCGATCGGTCACTTTTCCGTCCCCGCGCGATGCTCGCAAGCACGGAATCGCGACAGTGTATCAAGATTTGGCGTTGATTCCGCTCATGCCGGTGTGGCGCAATTTCTTCTTGGGCAGTGAACCGACGGTTGGACTTGGCCCGTTGCGCCGGATCGACGTCCAACGGTGTCGTGCGGTCGCCACCGAGCAACTCGAGCAACTCGGCATCGCGGTTCACGATCCCGATCAATCGGTGGGCACCTTGTCGGGCGGTGAACGTCAAGCTGTTGCGATCGCTCGAGCGCTGCACATGGGTGCCAGGGTGCTGTTGCTGGATGAACCGACGGCGGCGATGGGTGTGCGGCAAGCGGAGAGCGTGCTCGAGCAGGTGCGGCGGGCTCGAGATAGTGGTGTCGGTATCGTGTTGATCACCCACAACCCGCGCCACGCCGCACCCGTCGGGAATCGGTTCGTCGTCCTACGCCACGGGCGTGTCGTGGGCGACTTCTCGTCTCGAGAAGCGTCCGTCGAGCGGCTGATCTCGGCGATGACATGTTCTTAGCCTGGATCGGGGCTATCGCAATCGGTTTGAGCCTGGGACTTTTGGGGTCTGGGGGTTCGATCGTGACCGTGCCGGTATTGGTCTATCTCGTAGGCCAGAGCGAGAAGGTCGCGATCGCCGGTTCGCTCGGGATCGTCGGTGGAATCGCGCTAGCCGGTGCCCTTCTTTATGCCCGTCAACGGTTGGTCGACTGGCGCAGTGTTCTCTTCTTTGGACTCCCAGGGATGGTCGGCACGTATGGGGGCGCCTGGCTGGCCAAGTTCGTCTCCGGATCGGCACAGCTCGCCGTGTTTGCCGTTGTCATGTTGCTGGCCTCCGGGTTGATGTTTCGCACCCCGGCCCGCTTCCAGAACGACCGTGGTGAGCGTCACGTTTGGAAGCTCGGGCTCGACGGCGTGATTGTCGGCATCGTGACCGGTTTTGTCGGGGTGGGCGGAGGCTTCTTGATCGTGCCTGCGCTGGCCGTGCTCGGTGGATTGCCGATGCATCGAGCCGTCGGGACGAGCTTGATGATCATCGCGCTCAAGTCGGCCAGCGGTTTTGTCAAATACCTCGCGGTGCTGTCGGAACTCGGCCTCGAGATCGACTGGTCGGTCATCGGCTTGTTTCTGCTGTTTGGAATCGTGGGGACCTTTGCGGGGCGCGCGATCGGAACACGGGTACCACAACCGGCGTTGAAAAAAGCGTTCGCTCTGTTCCTCGTCCCGGTCGCGGTTTTCATCCTCTGGGAGAACCTGCCCCAGGTGTTGTAGCCAGAGTTTCCGTAGAGCCGAAATCGACCGACTCCCCGTGTGACTGTCATACACGCCCGCTTCTCGCGACACTCATCGATGGGTTCGGGGTAGTACCCGACCATGGGTTGCGATCACGATGAGAAGGAGGGTCATTCATGACGATTTCTGGAGTCAGGCCGTTAGTCGAACGTGTTGTTGTTAGTGTGCTGTTGGTCGGGTTCTTGGCGGCCTGCTCTGATAACAGCAATGGGCCAGCGGGTCCCGTTGGGACAACCGAGCCGGAAGCGCTCGACGTGGCCACCGCCAGTGCAGAGCTCAATCGTGTTGAGGTCGTATTTGCCGATGAAGACTGGGCGAGCTTCCGCGCGCTAAGCGTTCCGATCGACCTGGGCGACTTTGGGTTCTTGATCGAGCCGAGCACGTTGGAAGCACTGGTCGCATCGCCGACACGGTCCGAGGCTCGGGCCGGAACTATTCGAGCGATCCGAGGATTGATCGACGGTGGTATCCATGCCGATCAACTGATCTCCGACAGTTCGCTCGGCATGACGTTTGTCTACGATCCGGCTCAGAACAAGTACGTCGCTGATCCGTCGCGCACCGGTGCTCCGGCAAACGGGATCCGGTTGATCCTCTACGCGACGACCTCAATCGGTGAGCCTGATGTCACGCAGGAATCGGGTCACGCTGATTTGAGTGACAACGGTGCAGGTGTGGATGGGATCGATCTCAGGTTCGAGGTCGTCAATGAAGGGCAGACGTTCCTCGATTACTCGGTTCGCGCCCAAGGCGACAACGGATCTGGCTCGATCGGTATCGAGGGCTTTGTTCAGGGTGATGACGATCGGCTCGACTTCGATCTGGCAGCCGAGGGTGATATCGGCGGGTTCGAGCTCGACGTTCAGGTCGAGAACGCGTCCAGCGATTTCCGCGTCGATGCATCGATCGACGGTGAGATCGACGCGGGCGAGATCGGACTCGAAGTCCACTACGGGGACCAGTCGGTCACGATCGAGATCGAGGGGTCGGCTGATTCGCTGGAAGCGGAGTTCTATCTCAACGGCGAACTGTTCGCGACCGCCAGTGGAGATCCCGATGATCCTTCGATCTTGGGCGCCGATGGCGAACCACTGACACCGGAAGAGTTCCTGGTTCTTTTTCAGATCTACGATCTGGCCGAGGACCTGTTTACGCTGTTCGGCGATCTCACTGCCCCCGTGGGGTTGATCATTCTGTTGGGTATCCTCTTCTAAACTGCACGCACAGCGGTCCCTTCCAAGCGCGCGCCTGACCGTTCGTCGGGCGCGCGCTTTTTTGTCCGCTGCCGAGCGGGCACTTCGCATCTATTATTGAGTTTGGTTAATCCGTGCTCGCGATCTCGAATCATCCAGCGAACTGGAGCGCCACCATGGATATCAAGGGTCCGATCTCCCGTCGTGCGCTGCTCGGTTACGGGCTCGCATCATCGACCGCGGCCCTCATCCCCGATTTGCGGTTAAATGAGCTGTGGGCGACTGCAACGCAGCCCGCTCGAGCCCCACAATCCACACCGACGATGGGCGATGAACCGTGGATAATGTCGGCATCCGATTTGGCGGCTGCGATCCGCGATCGCCGGATCACCAGCCGAGCCGTTGTCGAATCCCATCTGGAGCGGATCGCGGAGGTCAATTCGGCGGTAAACGCAATTACGGTGGTGCTCGAGGAGCCGGCGATGCGAGCTGCGGAAGAAGCGGACCGGGCCGTCGACTTTGGGGGCGAGATCGGTCCGTTGCACGGTGTTCCGTTCACGGTCAAGGAGAATATCGATGTTGCGGGGTCGGCGACGACGATGGGTGTTGTAGGACTCGAAGGAGAAATCCCACCGGTTGACGCGCCGCTTGTGGCCCAGCTCAAGGCCGCCGGCGCGATCCCGCTGGCCCGTACGAACATGCCCGACTTCGCGTTGCGATGGCATACCAAGAGCTCGTTGCGTGGTGCAACGGCAAACCCTTGGGACCGCACACGGACCCCTGGCGGATCGAGCGGAGGTGACGCCGTCGCTCTGGCGTTGGGGATGACGCCGCTGGGTGTAGGAAACGACTACGGCGGCTCGCTTCGTTACCCAGCTCAATGTTGTGGGGTGTGCTCGATTCGGCCCACGCGGGGGCGTGTTCCCGACAGGTCGGCGACGGCGCCGGCGGAGTTTCCGATCACCATCCAGCTGTTTGCGACCAACGGACCGATGGCGCGTCACGTTCGCGATCTACGGATCACTCTTGGCGCGATGAGCGGGCCAGATCCTCGCGACCCTTGGTGGGTCCCGGCCCCGTCGGAGGGCCCGTCCGTGGGTCGTCCGATTAAGGTGGCGGTGACGATGGATCCGAGCGGGCAGGGAATCGATCCGGACGTCGCCGATGGTGTCGCAAAGGCGGCCGACGCGTTGTCGAACGCCGGCTATGCGGTCGAAGAGGTCGATTTGCCAGCGGTCGATGAGGCGGCTGCTCTCTGGACACGTGTGGTGGCAGCCGAGCTGCGAACCGACTTCGTACCCGCGGTGCAGGAACTCCTGGCCCGGGACTCGTATAGGGTGCTCAACGATCTTTTTTCGGTGGTGCCCGAGCTAACCCTTCGCGGCTACATGCGCGCGCTGGCGGATCGAAATGGTATCGCTCGCCAGTGGACGCAGTTTGCGCAGAAGTATCCGTTGGTCCTGGGTCCCGTTTCTACGCAGCAACCGTTCGCGGTCGGTGATGACCTGCGGGGAACGGACGCGGCTCTGTGGATACTTCGCTCGATGCGACTTGTCGTGACCGCGAACTTGCTCGGGCTTCCGGCAGCCGCCGTGCCCGTGGGGCTCGCCAACGGGCTTCCACAGGCCGTTCAGGTGATCGGTCCACTGTATCGGGAAGACTTGTGCTTGGATGCCGCCGAGGCGATCGAGAACGAGCTCGGTGTCCTGACGCCGATCGACCCGCGAAAGTAGAGAGCAAACATGGCCTGGATTCACCAAGTTCCGATCGACGACGCTACCGGGCGCCTTCGGGAGCATTTCGATGCCGCTATCCGTCGCGCTGGTCGGGTGTGGAATATCGTTCACATCATGAGCCTAAACCCGCGTGTCCTGGAATCGAGCATGCGGTTGTACATCGACATAATGCGTGGCCGGTCGCCGCTGACGCGCGCACAGCGAGAACTCTTGGCGACGGTTGTGTCCTCCGAGCTCGATTGTCACTATTGAACGCAAGCCCATGCCAACGATCTCCGGGAAGAGATCGCGGGTCAATTCACGACGGGAGACGAGGCCGATGCGTACGTGCACGCGGTAGTGAGGGATTGGCGCTCGGCTCCGTTGTCAGAGGTCGATCGCGAGCTTTGTGCGTTCGCAACCAGGCTGACCCACCACCAACACGATATGGCGCCGGCCGACCTAGATGCGCTGCGCGAGCGTGGACTCGCCGATGATGCGATACATGACGCCGTTCAGGTGATCGGTTACTTCAACTACATCAGCCGCATCGCCGACTCGTTGGGCGTCGAGGCTGAGACGTTCATTCCCACGTGGGGTGGCGCGCCAAAGGAAACGGGATGAATCGACAGGCGTTGACGATTTGCACGGTTCTACTAGCGATTGATTGTACCGACGGCGTCAATCAGCCTAGCCACGAGATTCAGGTGCGTCACCAGCGAGACATGGTTTACGAGCTCGATGTGATTCGGAAGGCGGACCGGGCCGTCGTGCAGATCATCGAGGTCCGCAACGGCATCGATCCGTCGGAACTGGGCGCTACCGAGTTGGTCGATATCGATGGGGACGGTCACCCGGATCTTCGAGTGCTAGGCGGAGAGGCACGTGGCGAAGCTTGGCACAAGGTCTGGGTTTACGATCCTGAAGAGGAAGGGTTTGTCTGGTCCCACACCACGGAGCAGTGAGATGATCGATCATGTAACTCTGAACGTAACTGACCTGGCTCGAAGCCGTGTGTTCTACGAGCAGGCCTTGGCCCCGCTCGGGTACGAGGTCGTGAAGGAGTTCCTCGTGGCCGCCGGGTTTGGGCAAAAGGAAACGGGAAAGCCCGACTTCTGGGTCGTTCAGCGCGAGCCGCTTCACACCAAAGTTCACGTCGCTTTCGGTTGCCCGAGCCGGCACCTCGTTGATGCGTTCTACACGGCCGCGATCGCCGCCGGCGGGGAGGACAACGGCCCGCCCGGGATTCGCGAGATGTATCACCCCGACTACTATGGTGCGTTCGTCCTGGACCCTGACGGCAACAACGTAGAAGCCGTTTGTCGACAGCAAGAGTAGTGCCACCCCCAGGCCACGACATTCGCTACATCTGCCTGTCAGACCTGCACTTGGGGGAGCAGGAGAGCGTCCTGACACCGCTCAAGCCACCTGGCCCCGGGAACGGCGTGCCCACCGCGGCACCGATGTTGGAGCGGCTGGCTGCGTGCTTGCGGCACGTGGTTGAGCAAAACGAAGGTGACCAGCTCCCGACGCTGATCGTAGCGGGTGACGGGCTTGGACTCGCCTTTGGGTCCTACCAGGAGACGCTGACGCTATTTGGCTTCTTGATGGAGAGTCTGTTCGAGCCTGGTGCCGAAGTGTGTGACTCGATCGTGTACATCCCCGGCAATCATGACCATCACATCTGGGAGCTGGCGCGCGAAGCCGGCTACGCGCGCCAGGTCGGAGATAGCGACAAGCGACACGCTCTCCCGCCATCGGTGCACGTCACGTCCCCGCTGCCCACCGCGGGATTGCCCTCGGACTTGCTGAATAGTCTGGCCACTCGAATCGGTGGTGGAGGAGAGCCTGTCACACGTGTCGACGTGATCTACCCGAATCTGGCATTGGTGCGGGAGTCGAGCGACCGGTGTGTGCTGATTCACCACGGACATTATGCCGAGGATGTCTATCGCTTTTTCAGCATCGCACGACGCGCGCTCTTCCCTGGACGCCCCGCGCCGGCGACGGTCGAGGAGATCGAGAACGAGAACTATGCGTGGGTTGACTTCGTCTGGTCGTTGCTGGGGCGCTCGGGCGAAGCCGGCCGAGATTTCGAGGCTTTGTTCTTGACGCTTCGGAATCCCGATCACGTTCGGGCTCGCGCCAGCGAGCTTGCAGCGCGCATGGCCAAAGCGCTCGACCTCCCGTTGTTGCCGTCGGAACGGCTCGAGCGCATGGTGATCAAGAAGAGTCTCGACTGGTATGCAGGGCGGTTTGTCACCGAGCGTTTCGTCCGCGACGGACCGTACTCCGAGAGCACGATGGAAGGACTACAGAAATACGTGTTTGGGCCGTCATTCCGACAACTGGAGGAAGCGATCGGGCACGTTCCCAGCGACCTGACGGTCGTGTTTGGCCACACCCACAAACCGTTCGAGAGTATCGTGTCCCCGAAGGGCGTCGAGCGCGAGGTAAAGGTCTTTAACACCGGTGGGTGGACAATCGATTCACAGCGGCCATTCGAACAGATCGGAGCCGCGATCCTGTTTATGAACGACGCGCTTGATGTCGCCTCGCTACGGCTTTACAACGATGGTCCAGGTGGGGGCACGGTGTTGCTTGACGTCCACGACGCCGAGGGGCGGCCCGGTGGCAGCGAGTTTGGCGCAACCTTGGAAGAGCGATTACGTGGAGGTGCAGGTCGAGTCAACCTGGCCGATGCTTGGGACGATCTGGGTGCGTCGCTGCATGGCCGGATCAAGCGGCGACGAGAACTCGATCGATTGCAGGCCGACGCTTGAAGGACCTGGTCGACCAGTTTCGGCTCGCTCGTAGCGATCAAAGCCTCGCTGTTCTCGAAGGGTTTCATCCCGTCAAGCACGCGATCCGTTTTGGGGCCGAGTTGACGACGATCGCGATCGGTGATCCCGATGCGGTCGACGAGCTGTCGACCACGCTGGCGCCAGACGTGGTCGATTTTTTGATGGCGGAGTCGACAGTGGTTGACGGCGATGTATTTGACCTGTTGGCGCCGACACCGCCGGTGACGTCGATCGTTGCTATCGCTCGCCGAAGGGTAGCCGCGTCAGCCGAAGTGTTGGCGCAACCGGGTCGGGTCGTGCTGCTCGAAAACCCCTCACGGCTCGGCAACTTGGGCGCCGCCGTCCGGGTCGCCGCAGCCGCCGAAGCGGCGGGTGTCATCGCTGTCGGGCCCCACGACCCGTGGCACCCGGAGGCGCTGCGGGGTGGGGCCGGCCTGCAGTTCGCGCTGCCGGTCGCGCGAGTGGACGTCCTTCCTGACACCGATCGATCGATTGTCGCGCTCGACCCCGACGGTCAGCCGTTGGGTACCGCCACCATACCGGACGACGCGATCCTGGCCTTTGGGTCGGAGCGCAGCGGTCTGAGCGATAAACTCCTCGGACGAGCAGATCAGCGTGTCGCGATCCCCATGCGAGACGGTGTTTCGAGCCTCAACCTCGCGACGAGCGTGGCGGTTGTTCTCTACACTTTCGCATCGCGCCCCGCCGTTGGTCACTAGCGGGATTTTAAGAACCCCTGCAGGAGACCCTTGCCAAGTTTGGCGATGTCGTCGCTGATATCTCCGTCGCCATCGGAATCCAGCAACCGGCCGAGCCCCGCTGCCGGAGCATCCTGTTGCTCGATGTGCTTGCGTTCACCAGCCAACAGCTCAGCCAATCCGGCCGAGTCCAGTCCTCGTTGGCGCTGATTGCGTCCGATCATCCCCATGACAACGGGAGCCAGAACGGTGAGCAGCTTCGTAGCGTTAGCCATGTCAAGACCGCTCGCCTTGCTGACTCCACGTTCGACCGCTGCCTGACGGTCGCCAAACGCATGACGAAGGATGCCGCTGCCGTCATCGAGGTTTGGCGCCCCAATGTACTCGGCGAGGTCGTCCAACAGGCTTCCATCGTGGTCCTTGGATACCGCACGATGCAGAGCTTCGGCGCCTTGGGTGTTGTTGGAGTTTCGGGCCAATGCGCCGAGCAGCAGCGGCAGTGCGGCCGCGATCGCGGTCTGAGTCGTCTGTTGGTTGGTGCCTAACGATTTGCCGATGTCGTTCGAAACGCTACCGGCTAGCTGCTGCATCAGAATATCAACGATTGAGCTCAAGGGGCTGCCTCCATAGTATGCGTGAGGAAGAAACAGCTAGGGCGTTGATTTTGCAGGCACCCAAGCCATCCGTCAAGAGCCGTTCGCCGGTTACGTCTCCTGTGGATACCTTTGAAGTGTCGGCCATTCCCATATCTGCGGCACTCTAATTGTTGGGGGATCCCTATGAGCAAGTGGAAGAGGCACTCTGTTCTGGGACTGGCGGTACTGTTGGCGGTCGCTTGCTCGAAGAGCGAAACGGAGAGCGACGCCGCCGCCCCGGGCAGCGATCAGACCGAGATCAGCGGTAACCGCTCGGGTAGAACGGATGTCGCGCTATCCAGCGCGGGAGAAGCTATCGAGAACTACCTCAACGGCTTGGAGGAATTGGTCGAGATTGCTCGCAACACGACTGACGAAGCCAGCGCCAATGAGAACGCACCGATTTTTGAACAAAAGGCGAGGGAGTTAAACGAGCTTGGCGAGGCTATGAGCGGCATCGATCCGGCGGAGCTGCGAAGCGAGTTCATGGACGAACACTCTAAGGTCACCCAATTGACCGCCGAGCTCGGCAAGGAAATGGTGCGAATCTCCACTGACCCGGAGCTCGTCATGATCATGTCGAATGCCATGCGCGCCTATCGAGGTCAGTAGATCGAGATGGATCTGATCACTAAGAGTCTCGACTCGCCGGACGAGAAGCGTGCGTTCGAGAAGGGGACTTTTGAGGTAGTGACAGTCGGAGGGTTCACCGTCGGGCGAGCCACGTATCAACCGGGCTGGAAATGGTCGCAACACGTTGGCCCCGACCTGGGTCAGACAACTTGCAACGTTGCTCATGTGGTGCTGGGTGTTAGCGGGTGCGCCAAGGTTCGTATGGACGATGGTGCCGAGTTTGAGATCACACCCGGAGTTCTGTGCGCGATTCCTCCAGGACACGACAGTTGGGTCGAAGGGGATGAGCCGTATGTGTCGCTTCACTTCATGGGCGCTGAGGAGTATGCCCGTGGCTAGTGCCTAGATGAATGCCGACCAGGCACTGCGCGTTTCCCGGATTCTGGCGATGTCGCTCTTGCTGGGCGTGCTCTTGTTCGCAGGGGTTGTCTACGCGCTGACGGGATCCGGTTCCGCGATCGATGGGGGCGAGGGGGACTGGCAGTTCCTCGTCAAGATATGGTACGGCGCGGCCGCGGTCTTGGCGGCGGCATGGTATCTATTCTGGCGCAAGGCGACGTGCCATACTGACTCACCGGTGTCGCGCCCGGTGACCGGAGGGCCTGAGCGAGTGATTCGTCTGCTCATTGTTGCGTGGGCGATGCTCGAAGGGGCGGCGCTTCTCGGCGTCACGGTTGGGCTGCTGACGGGACAAAGGAGCATGTTGGTTGCCGCGGTCGTACTGATGCTGGCCGGGATGGCGTTTTCTTTCCCGCGCGCGGAGTGGTTCGCGTCCTTTCGAGGAAACGGAGCCCATGCGAACCGCTCCTAGCTTGAATGGTCATGTGCGCCGATCGCGCCGATCCTCCCGCCGGTCGCGAACGTCTTCGCGTCGATCGCGACGTTTCTCACGCCGATCGAAATAGTCTTCGCGTCGGTCGATCCGGTCTTCGATGTGATCACGCGCTCCGCCGTCGTGTCGTCGGTCCCGCCGGTCCTCACGCCGATCTCTGACGTCTTCGCGTCGATCCCAGAAATCTTCGATTCTATCGCCGGGGTTGTCGATGACGACCTGGTCGTCGTCCTGTGCGCGAGCCGGGGCGCCAAGCAGCACTGCTGCCGCAGCGGCCAGGACCATCGTTCTCAATCGAAACACTCTGCCTCCTCTATCCGTGTCCTGTCAGACCTTCCGTCTACAGAGTCGGACGAAGGAGGGGCGCAAATGTTAAGTCGGCTCGGAAAGCTCGAGCGTCATCCGGATATTGGAACGCTCGTACTCGTCGCCTTCGCCTAGGCGGGTCGTCTCAAATCCGTACTTCTCGTACAGCTTGATGGCTTTCCCCAGGACGGTGTTGGATTCGAGGAAGATCTGTTTTGCACGGCGCTCCCTGGCCCAGGCGATCATCGCATCCATCAAGAGGTTCCCCAAACCCTGCCCTTGAGCTGACGGGTGAACCGCCATCTTGGATAGCTCGTAGACTCGGTCATCGTGTTGGATGAGCGCGCACGTTCCTACGGCGTTGCCGTCTGTCAGGGCGAAGAAAACCTCCCCACCCCGGTCAACGATCGTGCCCTTGGGATCGCTCAACACCTGACGGTCGATGTCCTCGACCCAGAAGTGCTCTTCGATCCAGTCGAGATTGAGCGACTCGAATGCCGGTTGAAACTCGTCACGGTAGGTGATGATCTGAAAGCCTCTTGGAAACTGTGCGGTCGTGGAAGGGGTCATGACGAAAAGGTATCCTTCATTCGGATCGTGGCAAAAGCACCGGCCAAGCTCCGCGGGGCGCGTTAGGTTGATCTTCGTCAAACCTCAAGCAGGAGTAAGCCCATGCCCATCCAGATGCGATCTCGCACCATGTTGTTGGTCGTTGTTGTCGCCGCAGGCGCTGCTCTCGCTTCGGCGTGCCGTGGCACCATGTCGATCCAATCCTTGCTAGATGATCCTGGTCGCTACGAAGGCGAAACCGTTCGCGTGAAGGGTGAAGTGACCCGTGCCTTTGGTGCTTTGGGTCAGGGTGCCTACCGAATCAACGACGGTACAGGAACGATGAACGTGGTGAGTCGGGAGTTGGGGGCTCCGCGGGAAGGCGCTGAGGTCGGTGTTGAGGGGACGTTTAGATCGGTGTTTACGTTCGGTGACGAGTCAGGCGCGGTTATTCTGGAGAAAGACCGTTTCGATCCCTGAGCGTCGAGACCACGCGACGAGCTGTTTCGAGTCGTTCTGGGTTGCCAATCTCGAGCCATAACGCCGTGCTGACATCGTGCGGTAGGATACGATACCCCGTCCGGGCGAGTCGAAGATAGACGGGGATTATCGAGAACGCGCCGCGCTCACTGATCAAGTCGAAGATCTGCGGCGAAAGAACGTGAACCCCTGCGAACGGAATCGCGTGCTTCTCACCGCGCGCCTCGCGCGACGTTTTCGACTCGCCGGTTGATAGGTTAGCCCACCCGTACAGACCCCGATCGTCAAAAAGCAGACATCGAGCTGTCTCGCGGTGGTTGACTGCCAGCGTGGCCAACCGGTCGTCGGTGCGGTGAGCGTCGCTCATCGCCGCGAGATCGAGATCGGTGATGATATCGCCGTTGTACAGCACGAAGGGCTCGTCGCGCCGAAAAAGCGATGTTGCGTTTAACAAGCCACCCCCGGTTCCCAACGGTTGGTCGGGCTCGGCCGACAGCAGGATTTCCACTCCAAGGTCTTCTCGATCGAAGACGAAACGCTCTATCTGGTCGGCGTGATGATGGGTGTTGACGATGATACGATCGACCCCGGCTGCGGTCAGGTAACGGATGATTCGTTCGAGTATCGGAACGCCATCGACTTCGATCAGCACCTTTGGCATGTCGTCGGTAAACGGTCTCAGGCGGGTGCCGAGCCCGGCGGCGAGTACCATGGCGTCCACGAGCTCTAGCCCGCCGGAGTCGCTGCGACCCGCGGCCAGCTCGGCTCCTCGCGGTGGAGGAGTCGAACCCGAATTGCCGGGAACCGGACCTCGAGATGTTCCGCCATTTTCTCAGCCAGATACACCGAGCGGTGTTGTCCTCCCGTGCACCCAAAAGAGACGCTCAGGCTGGTGAAGCCCCGCTGCTCGTAGGCCTCGACATGGGCTTCGGTCAACGAGCGAGCGTTCTCCCAGAATGGCCCGAGCTCGCTGAGGCCGGCGATGTAGTCGGCGACTTCCGGATCGCGCCCGGTGAGCGCGACGTACTCCGGCAAACGACCCGGGTTTGTCAATCCCCGGCAGTCGAATACGAATCCTCCTCCGTGACCACCTAGATCTTGGGGATAACCGCGTCGATAGCTGAAGCTGTACACGTACACTGTGAGCCGAGAACTGTCCGGCTCGCTGCTGGCGTCACCCCACTCGGCGATGATGCTGCGCAAGACCCGCTCCATCTCCGGTAGTGGGACCGGCATGCCCTCATTCAGGATTCGTTCGATGTTTCGCGCCGCGTAGGGAACGCTCTGGAGAAAGCGCGGCTTGCGCTCGAAGAAACCACGGTAACCGTATGCTCCCAACGCCTGAAGGACCCGTACTAGCACGTACCCATGATATCGCTCGAGGAATGCGGCTCGATCGAAATCGAGGTGTTGCCCCAGGGACGATAGGTAATGGTCCAGCAGCTCGGCCCGAACGGTCTCGGGGATGTCGGCTTTGGCGTCGTAGAGCAACGAGGCGATGTCGTATTGCAGCGCGCCACGACGGCCTCCCTGATAGTCGATAAACCACGGCTCGCCATCGCGAAGCATGATGTTTTGCGACTGAAAGTCGCGATACAGAAAGTGCTCGGTGTCGGCGGTGAGTAGGTACGTTGCCAATGCATCAAAGTCGTTCTCGAGCTTGGCTTCGTTGAATGGTATTTGCGCCAGCTTCAGAAAATGATACTTGAAGTAGTTGAGATCCCAGATGATCGATTGTTGGTCGAACGCGGCCCGCGGGTAAGCCACCGAATAGTCGACGATGTCGTCGCCGTCGACCTGGAAGCGCGGGAGGATCTCCACTACGCGGCGATATGCATCGAGGATCGCAGGGTCGAACTCATGACCGCCCTCGCGGGCCTCCTGACGGGCTCGGAATAGCGTCGTATCGCCCAGGTCTTCGATCAGCCAGACGCCAGCCTCCTCATCATCGCCATAGAGCTCGGGCACCGGGAAACCAGCCCGGTTGAAGGCTCGCGAGAACGAGAGGAAGGCTCGGTTCTCTTCGTGGTCAGGTCCAAGCGCGCCGATCGCGGTACGCCCGTCGGGCGCCACCAATCGGTGATAGGTCCTCTCCGAACCGTCTGCCGCCACCGGCAGTACGGCCTCGGGTCGGGCACCGAAGTGGTTCTCGAAGAGAGTTATGAGTCGGGTCTGCATTAGCGATCGATCAAAGGGGCCCCCTAAAACCCGAGAGGCCTCTCCGACACAACAGTGGCTCGCTTTCTACGCGGGTGGGATTCGCAGCACCTGACCGGGGTAGACGAGGTCCGGGTCGGTCAGCATCGGCTTGTTGGCTTCGAAGATCTTGCTGTACTGCATCGCATCACCATAGTGCGCTTTGGAGATCTTGGAGAGCGTGTCTCCCTTGACAACCGTATACATCGCAGCCTCCGGCTCGGGGGCCACGACTTGGATGCGGTCATCGACCTTTGCCACGCCGCTGCTGTTACCGACGGCCAGGATCACCTTTTCGCGTTCGGCATTCGTCTCGGTTGTGCCGTGAATCGTTGCAACGCTGTCATCGAAATCGATCCGGAGGTCCTTGATGTCGAGGCCTAGGCGAACCACCAGATGCGTGAGCTTGCTGGCTATGCCGCGCTCTTCGGCCGCTTCCTCGCGTGCCTCTTTGTCCTTGTCCTTGATGACGCCGATCGCCTCACCAGCTTCTTTTACGAAGTCGAAGATGCCCAATGTCTGCTCCTTGTTGCGTGATTTGGGGTTCTGACCCTACAGATAGCGCAAAACCTAGCGGGTCCGTTACAGGGCTACCAATCCCCGCCGGCCGATGATAAGTTTCCAGCGTGAAAAACGTGCAAGATACCCTCTCCCCAGGCCGAACCTTCCTCCCCACGGAAGCACGTCCGGCGATCTTTGCGCCCCCGAACGTGGGCCAAGGCGCGGCGCCCACGAGCACGCCAGCGTAGCTCGACTACCCCTTACGCTGGCCGCCGCCGCGATTCGTCCGTTGCGTTTGGTCCAACTCAGCTAGCGGAGGGCGATAATGCCAGAGATCACAGTACCGGCAGACCAAGTCTTTCCGATCCTCAGAAGCAACATCCTGGTGGACGGTTTCCATTTCGTGATCGATCTCGAGAACTCCCACGGGACGACGATGGTGAATGCCGTTACTGGGGAGGAGTATCTCGATTGCTACTCCTACTTTGCGACTCTGCCAATCGGGCACAACCATCCGAAGATGAAAGACGAGGGTTTTCGAGCCTCGCTCTTGCGGGCCGCGCTCGCCAACCCCGCTAACAGCGATGTCTACTGCGGAGAGTACGCCGGGTTCGTCAAGACGTTCCGGGAGATCGCGGTTCCTGAGACCTTCGAGCACTTGTTTTTTATCGCGGGTGGCACACTCGCGGTCGAGAATGCCATGAAGGCGGCTTTTGACTGGAAAGCGCAAAAAAACCGCGACAAAGGAATCGACGGCGGTGCTGACAAGGTCCTCCACTTTCGTGACGCATTCCACGGTCGGAGTGGTTACACGCTCACCGTTACAAACACCGACCCGACAAAAACCGATGACTATCCGAAGTTCGATTGGCCTCGCGTCTCCAATCCCAAGATCGAGTTCCCCATCGACGAACAAAAGATCGCTGCGGCTGAAGATCGATCCGTTGCCGAGATCGAGACTGCGTTTGAGCGTGATCCTCACGGAATCGCGGCGATTCTGATCGAGCCCATACAGAGCGAGGGCGGGGACAATCACTTTCGCCCGGATTTCCTCCACCGCCTACGGGGGCTCGCCGATCACCATGAGGCGCTGTTGATCTACGACGAAGTCCAGACTGGGATGGGGATTACGGGATCGATGTGGGCGTTTGAACAGCTCGGACCGATCCCGGATATCATCGCATTCGGCAAGAAGAGTCAGGTGTGCGGAATGATGAGCACCGGTCGAATCGATGATGTAGAGAGCAACGTCTTTAAGGTGTCATCCCGTATCAACTCGACGTGGGGTGGCAACTTGGTCGATATGGTCCGCTGTGCTCGTTATCTGCAGATCATAAAAGAAGATCGGCTGGTGGAGAATGTGGCCTGGGTCGGCAAGGTGTTCTTGGAGGGGCTCCAGGCGATCGAGGCTGACTTCGATATCGTGACCAATGCCCGCGGTCGAGGTTTTCTGTTGGCGATTGACCTCCCGAACACAGCGCACCGAAGCCGAGTGCGAAAGGCGTGTTGGGAAGCGGGGTTGGCCACGCTGGCTTGTGGCCCGAGGTCGCTCCGGTTCAGGCCGACGCTCACGTTCAGTGAGGTGGATGCCCAGCGAGCGATGACGATTCTACGCGGGGTTCTAGCACGCGAAGCGGAATGAAGTCGACGCGCACGCTTGTCGCTTTTGCTGTCGCGAGTGTCTTGACGGCGGGTCCTGCCATCGCCGTTCAGGAATCGGGCGCACTCGAGTGCGCTGATCGATCGATCGCGGATGGTTAGTCGAAACCGGAAAGCCGGAGGCGGACCCCCTCCCGATCGACGCCTCGGGAATGGTCGAGGATGCGCGTCCGCGTCAAGCAGCCGTCTGATCATTGCTGGGACCCGCCCGAAGTGCGTGTCGATGAGGGGTGGGTACGCTGGCGAGGGCCCGAGAGAGGGCCTTGGGTGTGGTATCATTCACGAGGGTGCTGAGTGACAATCACGATGGAGTGCCGATGAGCAAGCCGATAGCAAAACCGAGAGTGACCTCGGACGAGGAAGTGGAGAAGAGGGGCACGAGATGGATTTGGTCTTTCGCGGAGGGCGACGGAAAGAACAAGCGCCTACTTGGAGGAAAGGGCGCCAACCTCTGCGAGATGACCCAGATCGGGATCAACGTACCGCCGGGCTTTGTCGTCACCACGGAGGCCTGCCTCGCATATCTGGAATCTCCGCAGGGTGACCTGCCGCATGGGGTCATGGAGCAGGCGCGGGACGAGATGGCACGGCTCAAAGCGGCGACCGGAAAGGATTTTGGAAACCCCGACGATCCGCTGTTGGTCTCGGTGCGCTCTGGGTCCGCCCTGTCCATGCCGGGGATGATGGACACTATCCTCAATCTTGGTCTCAACGAGCAGAGCCTCGCCGGGCTGATCGCGCAAACCGGCGATCGGCGGTTCGGCTACGACGCGTATCGCCGGCTCATCCAACTGTTTGGCAAAGTCGCTTTTGGCATTCCGGACGAAAAGTTCGATGAACAGTTCGAGTCGGTGAAGGAGCTGGCGGGCGTGGAGTCCGATGTGGATCTCCAGGCCGAGGATCTCGAGGAAATAGTCCGCCGCTTCCTTCAGGTGGTGCGTAAGCAGACGGGCCGCCCATTCCCGAGTGATCCCTATGAACAACTTGAGATCGCGATCAAGGCCGTCTTTGGTTCCTGGATGGGGCGGCGGGCGGTCGAGTACCGACGTGAGTTCGGGATCACGTCCGAGATGGCCCACGGAACGGCGGCCAACGTCGTCGCGATGGTCTTCGGCAACATGGGGCCGGACAGCAGTACGGGGGTCGCCTTCACCCGTGACCCCGGGACCGGGGAGAACGCTCTGTACGGTGAGTACCTGGTGAACGCTCAGGGCGAGGATGTGGTGGCCGGGATTCGAACCCCCAAACCGATTCGGCAGATGGCTGAGGAAATGCCAGACATGTACGAGCAGCTGCTGGAGCTGCGCAGGAAGCTCGAAGAGCATTACCGCGAGGTGCAGGACTTCGAGTTCACGAACGAGCGCGGCATCCTCTACTGCCTGCAGACGCGCAACGGGAAGATGAATGCGGTCGCGCGGGTCAAGACCTCAGTCGAAATGGTCGAGGAACGTTTGATCGATCGGGACGGCGCGCTTTTACGCGTGACCCCGGACGACCTCGAGCAGATCCTATACCCCAGGATCGATCCCAGCTTTGAAGGCAACCCTCTCACGACCGGGCTCGGGGCTTCGCCGGGTGCAGCCTGCGGGCAGGTCATTTTTGACGCGGATCGGGCCCAGTTGCTGGGGCGACAGGGTGTCAACGTGATCCTGGTGCGCCAAGAGACGAAACCGGAGGACATCCATGGTTTTTTTGCAGCCCAGGGGATTCTCACGAGTCGTGGCGGAGGGACCTCCCATGCCGCGGTTGTCGCTCGCGGAATGGGCAAGCCGTGCGTCGTCGGAGCTGAAGGGCTCATGGTGGACGAGGATCGCGCCCAAGCGATAAGCGCCGACGTCGTAGTGAAGGAGGGCGACACTATCACGATCGACGGCGCGGCCGGTCACATCTACCTGGGTGACGTACCTACCGTCGAGGCCGAGTTCTTCGACGAGCTGGACACGCTGTTGGCCTGGGCCGATGGCGCGGCCCGGCTCCAGGTGATGGCCAACGCCGACACGCCCGAGGACGCGTTGCGAGCGCTCAACTACGGAGCGATGGGCATCGGGCTCTGTCGCACCGAGCGGATGTTCAATGCGCCTGAGCGCCTCCCGATCGTGGTCGACATGATCATCGCGGAGGACGACGAGCAACGAGCGGCAGCGCTCGGACGGTTGCTGCCGATGCAGCGGGCCGACTTTCGGGGGATCTTTGAGGCGATGTCCCCCCGACCGGTGATCATCCGATTGCTGGACCCGCCGATCCACGAGTTTCTTCCAGCGCGGGCGCGCCTGGAGGAGGAAATCGACCAGCTCCACCGGCTCCGAGACGCGTTGCGCGGGATGGACGTGCTGACGAGCACCATGAAGTCTCTGGAGGATCGAGCCTCCAAGACCGATGCCGGATTGTCGGACGCCGCTAGAGAGCTGGTAGACGTGCGACGCGTCGACCGCGTGATCGCACGCAAGGAGGCGATGCTGCGACGCTCTCAGGAGCTTCGTGAGACCAACCCGATGCTGGGACACCGAGGGGTGCGTCTCGGGCTCACCTATCCCGAGATCTACAAGATGCAGGTGAGAGCCGTGCTCGAGGCCGCGGCTGAGTGCTTGAAGGAAGGCGTTCGGGTGCGCCCGGAGATTATGGTCCCGCAGGTGTGCACGTCACAGGAACTGAAGCGGGTGAAGGAGTACGTGGAGGAAGCGGAAGCCGAGGTGCGCAAAGAGTACGGCGTGGCGGTCGACTTCGCGTTTGGCACGATGATCGAGGTGGTCCGCGCTTGCCTGCGTGCCGAGAGCCTGGCCGAGGTCGCGGATTTCTTCTCCTTCGGCACTAACGACCTGACACAAGCCGCCTTCTCCTTCAGTCGCGAGGACGCCGAGACGAAGTTCTTACCGCTCTACAACGATCGAGAGATCTTGCAGGACAACCCGTTCGAGGTCCTGGACCGTATGGGCTTGGGTCGACTGATGGCGCTCACGGTGGAGTGGGGGAGATCGAAGCAGCCCGACCTGGAGGTCGGGATCTGCGGTGAGCACGGCGGCCACCCGGACTCCATCCGCTTCTGTCATGAGATCGGGCTCGACTACGTCTCCTGTTCGCCGCCACGCATCCCAGTGGCCCGCCTGGCCGCGGCGCACGCGAACGTCGGAACAGCCGCTACGTCGTCACCGACTCGGTGAGACTCTGTTGTGGGTCTTCCTCTGAACGGATACCCTGCCAGCAAGAATGAGGATTAAAGCGCAGGCTGTTCGTCGCCGTCAAGCCGTGGGACCACTGCCCGTCCTCCGTTAGCATGACCGGCTCACTGTTTGGCCCGAGTGGCCGGGAGCGCTCTCGGGCTCCGGTGATGACCTTCAGTTTTTCGGCGTCGAAACCCATCAGTTGGGTTGCACACCAATCGACCGATAGCGGGTTGTGCCCGGCGACAATGGTACCGCTTTCCATGGGCGTCGGATTCATAGGCCCCTCACCCGCACCCCCGAGGATCCCGTCCAGAATGCTGAAGTAACGCCGGACGGGCGCATCTTGCAGCTGGCCCTCTCGGTCACAGTACAGGAGGATGGTGTTGAGATCTACGACCATGCGCCAACAAGTGTCATTACCCCACCAGTTTCCGTCTCGGATATTGCTGCCCAGCATGAAGCTGTAGAAGCGCTCGATCATCTTCTGGTTATGACCTGGGTGCGTCGTTGAGCTGTAGTGCTCAGCGTAGTACTTCTCGCCTCTGGGCTCCGGCAAAAGAGCGAGGAACCGTCGCAAGAGTGGGACGGCAAAACTCTCAGCTCGTGCCAACACTAGGTCGATGCCCGCACGAATCAGCCACTGCCGGGTCTTCTGTGTCCAGCCAGTTCTGTCCGGAAACTCGTCGCCGCCCTGAGCCGGCATGCCGATGCGATAGTGGGGCAGGAAGTTTTTGTCGACGTTGATGCCGACGAGGTTTTTCATGCTCAGGGTGACACCCGTTTTCTTGTGCGTTTTGAGTTTACCCACGCAGAGTACAGCGTCGGCATCGAGGATATGCTGGCTCACGCGGTACTCGTGACGGCCCCCGGTGTGATGCCGACGCGTAGTCTTGCGGTCGTAGTCGGCTCCGCCGACACGATGCATCAGATGCTCAACGTCACCAAACGCGCTGGCCTGACCGACATCGACCACACGGCTAGCAGCCAATTGATCGGGATTGTAGCGTCGGCTAATCACCGCGCCGTCTCGTTGTACAACCGAGAGAAGACGCATGTCGATGAGACCGACATCATGCCCGTGTTCCTGATAGAACTGCAACAGTTCGTCGAGTTGACAGAGGCGTCTGATCTCATCAAAATCCGCATCCTTCAAGGGAGCATCAGCGATTATCACGGTTCCCGCCGAGCCGGTGGCCTTTAGTGCGTAGTCTATTACCGCGCGAAGCACCGAACTGTGTGTCACGACGCTGTCGTACGTCAGGTCAGAAAAGTGGGCATGGAGGACATAGTTCGGCTTCACCACGACCCGGTCACCCGGGCGTATGATGTCGCACAAGGGGTTCCAATCAGCTGTTCCGTAATGAGTCGCATCGAGTTGCAGTAGACGGAAGCTATCGCGAACAGCGGTGTAGACGTGGTTCGGTTCGCTGCTGACGAAGTTCCGAAAGGCGTACTCGGGAAACGCAGTGTCCGGATGAAAGGGGGCCAGCGCGGGATAAACAGCCTCCCTCGCGCGTACGACCCCTACGTGAGGATCGAGGAGTGAGCTAGAATGCATCGAGCAATGAGCTCCTTTTCTGTGATCGTGTCCAGCGCTCAATATGGATGTGGTGGCCAGCGGACTCAAGCACGGTGGGTCCATCACATCGGACGGAATCAGTATGAGCACCGAGGTTGATCTGTGAACGGTTTGGCGGGGATCGACTGGGCGCCGCCCGGCAATTGGCGTCGGCTCACGACGATCGAAGCGCACACGGCCGGCGAGCCACTGCGCGTTGTGACCGGGGGCTTCCCCGAACTCCCGGGCGATACGATTCTCGCCAAGCGTCGCCACGCCCGCGAGCACTACGACGATCTTCGAAAAACTCTGGTCCTGGAACCTCGGGGTCACGCCGATATGTACGGATGCGTGCTAACCCCGCCCGTGACACCGGATGGCGACGTCGGCGTATTGTTTTTTCACAACGAAGGGTTCAGCACGATGTGCGGTCATGGGATTATTGGGCTCGTCAAGGTCGGGCTGGATTGTGGTCTGATTGACGCGGACGAAAAAGGTCGAATCCGGATCGATACGCCAGCGGGGAGGGTGTCAGCGTCGGCGTCGATCAAAAACGGCCGCGTAGTAGGTGTTTCGTTTCTCAACGTACCTTCGTTCGTAATGGCGCTAGACGAAGTCGTCGATGTCGAGTCGCTGGGCCAAGTCCGTTTTGACGTGGCGTTCGGAGGCGCGTTCTATGCATACGTCGACGCTCCGTCGGTTGGACTTGAGCTCGGTCGAGGAAACACGCCCGAGATCATCGAGGCCGGTATGCGAATCAAGCGTGCAGTAGCAGACCGTCAGCTGATCCGTCATCCGAGGGGCGAGCCCGATCTCGATTTCCTGTACGGGACGATCTTCGTTGAGCGGATCGAGGCGCGTGACGTCCATAGTCGTAACGTCTGCGTGTTCGCCGACGGTGAGGTCGATCGTTCGCCCACCGGCACGGGCGTCAGCGGTCGCGCCGCGATCCATCACGCGCGCGGGGAGCTGCCGACCGACGAGTGGATCACGATCGAGAGTCTCATCGGAACGCAGTTCCAGGTTCGAGTTTATGAGACAACCGAAGTTGCCGGTGTTCCAGCCGTGGTGCCGGAAGTGCGCGGAACGGCCCATATCACGGGCAGGAACGAGTTCTTGGTCGACCCCGACGATCCGCTGGCCGGGGGATTTCTACTGCGATAGCGTGAGCGGTGTGCGCGACATTCGAACAATCCCGGGAGGATGTGAAATGCGACGATTAATCCTGATCATACTGCTCGGTTTCGTCTCGTTGACGATCCCGGCGTCCACGATTGGTCAAGAGCCAGCCGCGGACGCTGTTGACCCGGCCCGAGTCACGCTCGAACGCCTGTTTGGAGAGGATAGGATTCAAGGGGACTTCCTCGGACCGGTACAGTGGCTCAACGGTTCTGCCTACACGACCGTCGACCCGTCTCTGGACTTAGCCGGTGGACATGACATCGTCGAGCACGACGCCCGCACCGGTGGGAGCAGAGTCCTCGTATCGGCGAGAGACCTGGTCCCCGAGAGCGCCGATCAGCCATTGGCGGTCCAAGGCTATACGTGGTCCGACGATTTTCGGAAGCTGTTGGTGTTCACTAATTCGCGCCGGGTATGGCGTGAGAATACGCGTGGTGATTTCTGGGTCTTCGATCGCGAAACCGGTGAACTCACCCAGCTCGGCGGTGATGCCCCGGCGTCGACCCTTATGTTCGCCAAGTTTTCACCCGACGCCAGCCGGGTCGGGTATGTCCGCGAGAACAATGTCTACGTCGAGACTCTGGCTACTGGCCAGATCGCACAGCTGACGACGGACGGTTCGCGCACGATCATCAATGGCACCTTCGATTGGGTCTACGAAGAGGAGCTAGACCTACAGGACGGTTGGCGTTGGAGCCCCGACGGCCAAAAGATCGCGTATTGGCAACTCGACGCTTCGGGTGTGCGCGATTTCCTGCTCATCAACAACACGGACTCGCTGTACTCGTACACGATCCCCATCCAGTACCCGAAAGCGGGCTCCACCAACTCGGCGGCCCGAGTCGGAGTCGTCGGCATTGACGATCAGACCACGCGTTGGTTGGATGTTCCCGGCGACGCGCGAAACAACTACATCGCTCGAATGGATTGGGCTGCCAACTCGGACGAGGTAGTGATTCAACACCTCAACCGGTTGCAGAACACACTCCAGATCATGCTCGGTCAATCTGACGATGGAGCGGTCAAGGCGGTCTATACGGAACGCGACAGCGCATGGGTCGATATGCGCGAGAACGCACTCGCGTGGTTGGGGGGTGGCGAGGAGTTCGTCTGGATCAGCGAGATTGACGGCTGGCGTCATGCGCACGTGGTTTCACGAGATGGCACTGTAGTACGCACACTGACTCCGGGCCCAATCGACATCATAGCGGTTGAGAAGATCGATGTAGAAGGCGGCTGGCTCTACTACCTGGCTTCGCCGGACGACGCAGTGCATCGATACTTGTTTCGCGCCTCGCTGGACGGCTCAAGCGCACCCGAACGGTTGACTCCGATCGACCAGCCGGGGTCGCACAGCTACGACGTTGCCCCAGGCGGCGAATGGGCGATTCACACGTGGTCGTCGTTTGGGAATCCTCCCGTCACTGATCTGGTCCATCTTCCAGATCATGCCGCAGCGCGCACGTTGGTCGACAACACGGAGCTTCGAGCCTACGTGAATGGGCTCGATCGTGGGCCGATGGAGTTCTTCCAGGTCGATGCCGGTGACGTCACGCTCGACGGATGGATCATGAAGCCGCCCGATTTCGATGCCTCACAGCGCTACCCGGTGCTGTTCTACGTGTACGGCGAGCCGTGGGGGCAAACCGTTCGTGACGCGTGGGGTGGCGGAGCTTACTTATGGCATCTGCTGCTCACCCAACAAGGGTATCTCGTCGCCAGCCTCGATCCGCGTGGCACGCCGGCACCGCGTGGTCGGGAGTGGCGCAAGACGATCTACAAGCGCCTCGGAACTTTGACTTCGGCCGATCTGGCCGCCGGTGTCAAAGAGGTGTTCGCGCAACCCTACGTGGACCCGTCGCGGGTCGCGATCTGGGGGTGGAGCGGTGGTGGCTCGCAGAGTCTGAACGCGATCTTCCGCTACCCGGATGTTTTCGGGACCGCGATGGCCGTTGCACCTGTCCCCGACATCCGCCTGTACGACACGATCTATCAGGAGCGGTACATGGGTCTCCCTCAGGACGAGCCAGAAGCGTATGAGAGCAGCTCGCCGCTCACGTTCGCCGACCGGTTGGAAGGCAATCTTCTTCTCGTCCATGGAACCGGTGACGACAACGTCCACTATCAAGGGACCGAGCGGTTGATCAACGCACTGGTAGAGGCCAACAAGCCGTTTAGTGTCATGGTCTACCCCAACCGGTCGCATGGGATCTTCGAGGGCCAGAACACGACCCTCCACCTGTACTCGCTGTTAACCCGCTACTTGAAGCAACATGTGGAACCGGGACCAAAGCGGCGGGAAATCAGCTCGAGCCTGGGCGCAGGTGGACGGCGCCATAACGCCAAGCGATGATCGCAGCCAGCGGTAGGTCCTCTTACATCGTACAGGAGGTAACACGTGCAAACGGAGAAGGCGACGTTCGGAGCGGGTTGTTTTTGGGGCATCGAGGTCACCTACGCCCAGATCGATGGCGTGACCAGCACGGCAGTCGGTTTTATGGGTGGGAAGGCTGAGAATCCATCCTACGAAGACGTCTGCACCGACACGACGGGGCATGCCGAGGTCGTTCAAGTCGAGTTTGACCCGCAGGCGGTCTCCTACGGACAGTTGCTGGATGTGTTCTGGCGATCGCACGACCCTACCCAGGTCAACCGCCAGGGTCCCGATGTTGGAACCCAGTACCGGTCGGCTGTCTTTTTCCACTCGCCCGATCAGGAGGACATTGCCCGGAGATCGAAGGCGGAACTCGAGCGCGAGGGGCGGTTTAAGCGTCCGATCGCGACCGAGATCGAGCCTGCGGCGACGTTTTACCGAGCCGAGGAGTATCACCAGCGATACCTCGAGAAGCGCGGGCTCGCGCAATGCACGGTCCCGGCGAGCAACGACGATCACGACTGAACCGGAGGCGACCCAGCGCGTGCGGGAGCGGGCATTGCGGCTGCTCGCACGCCGCGAGCACACCGTCAGAGAACTCGGTCAGAAGCTGAGTCGCGGTGGTGGCGTCGATGTGTCGGTTGTGCGATCGGTCATCGAGGAGTTGGCCCGCAAGGAGTTGGTCTCGGATCTCCGTTATGCATCGGCGTACACGTTGGATACAGTGAGGCTCAAACCCCGGGCGCGGCGGCAAGTGGTGAGCGAGTTGGTCGATAAGGGTGTTCCGGCGCGAACTGCTGCGCAGGCAGTCGATGAGGTGTTCCTAGATGAAGACGTTGACGACGGTGATCTCGCACGGCGGGTGGCCGAGCGGTACCTGCCCCGGCTTCACGACAAACCCGACGCAGCACGATGGCGACGGCTGGCCGGGTACCTCCAACGACGCGGATTTGACAACGTGCTGATCTACGACGTGTGCCGAGAGCTTCTACCGGAGCCGGAGGTCTAGCGATGCCCCGCGCGGCGATCATGACTGGCCCCGGACAGCCAATCGAGGTTCAAGATCGGCCACCTGCCGATCTTGAACCGGGGTCGGTGCTCCTCGAGACGATCTACTCGGAGGTCTGTGGCACCGACGTGCATCTCCATCACGGTCGCTTGGCTGGCGTGCCGTATCCGATCATTCCCGGCCACGTGTCGGTCGGTCGCGTAATCGAAGTCGCGGGCGAGGTCCTCGATATTGATGGGCACCCGGTTCGCGAGGGCCACGTCGTGACGTTTCACGACGTGCACGAGACGTGTCACGCGTGCTGGTACTGTCAGGTCGCGCGAGCCCCGAACCGTTGCCCCTCCCGTAAAGTGTACGGAGTTACCTATGGCGCCGACGATGGACTGCTCGGCGGGTGGAGCGAATCGATCTATCTCAAGCCCGGTGTCAAGGTGATTCCCCTGCCGGAGAGTGTGTCGCCGGAGCGATTGATCGCTGCCGGCTGTGGACTGGCGACGGCGATCCACGCGGTCGACCGCGCCGAGATTCGCGTTGGTGACGCGGTCGCCGTTCAGGGCAGCGGACCGGTTGGTCTTGGCGCAGCGATTCTGGCGTTGTTGTCGGGCGCCGATCCGGTGATCGTCGTCGGCGACCCGGCCGAACGTCTGGAGGCTGCCCGCGCGTTTGGAGTCGACGACGTTGTATCGGTGTCCGAGACCTCTCCGACCGAGCGCGTCGAGGTAATCCGCGAGTTGACAGGCGGGCGCGGTGCCGACGTGACGATCGAAGCCACGGGTGTGCCATCAGCTGTTCGTGAAGGACTCGGCATGACACGCGATGCGGGGCGCTACGTACTCGTTGGTCACTATACGGATGCCGGTGAAGTTATGATCAACCCCCACACCGACATCAACCTGAAGCACCTCGAGATCCGCGGTACGTGGGGCGCCGACTTCAACCACTTCTATCGCATGGTCAAGATCCTCGACCGACACGGGGACCGGTTCAATTGGGAGCGGATGATCACGCGACGTTATCGACTGGATGAGATGAACGACGCTCTCAGTGATGTCGAGGGTGGACGCGTCGTCAAGGCCGTCGTCGAGCCGTGAAGCGGCGCTGCGGTTGGGTGGGGTCGGATCTGATGATTGTCTATCACGACGAAGAGTGGGGCGTTCCACTTCACGATGATCGCCGATTGTTCGAGTTTCTGCTGCTCGATGGTGCACAGGCAGGTTTGTCGTGGGAGACGATCTTGAAGAAGCGCGAGAACTATCGAAGGGCATTCGATGGTTTTGAGCCCGAAGCGATCGCCCGATACGACGACGAGAAAACGAAGCAGCTACTCGCCGACCCAGGTATCGTTCGCAATCGTCAGAAGGTCGCGTCGGCAGTCAGGAATGCGTGCGCATTCCTGGAGGTTAAGGCCGAATTCGAGACGTTTGACGCCTACATCTGGCAGTTTGTCGGTGGCGACACCATCCAGAACGAGTGGCAGGCGATATCCCAGATCCCGGCCAAGACCGCCGAGTCAGAAGCGATGAGCGTGGACTTGAAGGGCCGGGGTTTTGGATTCGTCGGCCCAACCATTTGCTATGCGTTCATGCAGGCCGCCGGTATGGTCAACGATCACACCGTGGATTGCTACCGTCACTCCGAGTGTGCAGCCTTGGCTCAACGGGATTAGTTAAGGTCTACTCGTCTCGATCCCAGCTCTGCTTGACTTTCACCCGAGAGCTCTCGTCGATCTCCGCCGCATCGACTTTCTGGTACGTCATCGTGATCGTCTCCATCGGGCGCTCGCCGGTGGCGTCGATACTGTAGCTCGTGATCATGACGTTCTTGAGCTTGTACTTCATGTACGTCGCCTGGCCACCGGGGCGCTCCGGCGCCTCGAGCTCGACGCTCGGGAAATGCGTCCCGTTGGCACACGCCAACATTATTTTCGGAGATGAGGCGTCGTATTCCTTCGTCATAGTCAGATCTTCGACGATGACGTCGCCACGGCGACGCGCAGCGTTTTGTCCGGCGGTTGGTTTGTGCGCTCCCCAGTCGATCGATAGAACGTCGATCCACTTGTCGTGGTTCTCATCCAAAGATTCGCCATCGATATCCGGGAGCTTGATGTACATATCGACGGCCGCGGTCGGTGGCGTGGGGACGCGACCCGTAACGACCGGTCGGTCGGGGTCACCCTGGGCTTCGGCGCTGGGGACGAATGCGATCCACAGGGCGAGACCAAACCCGACGACGCAAACAAAACGATGGAGCATGCTGGCTGGATGCTGAACGAACATGGTTTCCTCTCTTGAAGCGTTGCTTTCTTGTTGACCCTGAGTTGATGTACTCGCGATACACCGACCACTTGTCTGAGTGCCCTTTGCGGCTTCGAGGAGCCGCCTGTATCTTGGGGCAAGTCCCCATACAGCAACCACATAGCAGGGCGGGTGATCCCGCCCCTTCGTATTTTCGACGGTACCCATGACCAGTCACGAACTGCGCCAGCGATTCCTCGATTTCTTCGTCGCCAACGGCCACGAGCTGGTAGCCTCGGCGCCGCTTGTGCCCGAGGACGATCCGACGCTGTTGTTTGTGAACGCGGGCATGGTGCCGTTCAAGGATGTCTTTACCGGCCAGCGCGTGGTCGATTACGCGCGCGCAGTGTCGTCACAGAAGTGCCTCCGCGTATCGGGCAAGCACAACGACTTCGAAAACGTGGGGTATACGCCCCGCCACCATACGTTCTTTGAGATGCTCGGCAATTTTTCGTTTGGCAACTACTTCAAGCGCGAGGCGATCGCACTTGCGTGGGAGTTCCTCACCGAAGATCTCAAACTGCCGGCGGATCGACTTTGGGCCAGCGTCCACGAGAGCGACGATGAGGCGGCTGATCTCTGGCCCGAAGTCACCGGAATCCCCGCGGAGCGGGTCCTTCGGATGGGGGACAAGGACAACTTCTGGGCAATGGGCGACACGGGCCCGTGTGGGCCTTGTTCGGAGATCTTCTGGGACTTTGGTCCCGAGCACGGTACGGGAACGCCAGCTGACAACGAGGACCGGTACCTCGAGATCTGGAACCTGGTGTTTATGCAGTTCGAGAGCCGGGCCGATGGCACGCGGATCGATCTGCCGCGGCCGTCCGTGGACACGGGGATGGGGTTGGAACGGCTCGCGGCCGTCGTTCAAGATGTGTACTCGAACTACGACAGCGATCTGTTCACACCCTTGCTCGCAACGATCGCAGCAAAGACCGATCAGACGTACGAGCCCGACACCGATGTTGGTGTCTCTTTTCGGGTTCTCGCCGATCACGGCCGAGCGGCGGCGTTCCTGATTGGGGACGGCGTCTATCCGACCAACGAGGGCCGCGGTTACGTGCTGAGGCGGATCATCCGCCGAGCCGTGCGACACTACTGGATGCTCGACGTTCATCGGCCGGTGCTCCACGAGGTCATCCCAACGGTTGTTGCGGAGATGGGCGTGTCGTTCCCGGAGCTGTCAACTCACGAACAACAGATCCGCGTGATCCTCGAAGCCGAGGAAGAGCGTTTTCTCCAAACGATCGATCAGGGGATGGAGATTCTGGACAAGGTTCTGGCGACCACGCCGGCAGGTACCGACGTTCCTGGCGACGACGTCTTTACTCTTTATGACACCTACGGTTTTCCACCCGACCTGACCGAACTGATCGCCAGAGAGCGCGGTCATGGTGTCGATGACGAAGGCTATCAGAAGCGTATGATGGAGCAGCGCGAGAGGGCTCGCAAAGCGAGCGGTTTTGAAACGGCAGCCGTCGACGCTGTAGGTCGGAAGCTAGAGGCGGACTCGAAATTCGTCGGCTACGATCAGCTCAAGGTCGACACGACCATCGAACACGTTGAACCGGACGGTGACCGTCTCCGGTTGGTTCTGCGCGAGAACCCATTCTACGCGACTGGTGGTGGGCAGGTGGCCGATACCGGCGTGATCGATGGGGAAGGGTTTGGGCTCGCTGTCTTTGACGTCGAGCGGCACGGGGAGGTGTTCGTGCCCGTGGCCGAGGTTGTCGAGGGTGATACCGGCAAGGTCGTCGTTGGTGCGCCGGTACGCGCGATGGTGGACGAAGCACAGCGTCGTGACACCGAGCGCCATCACACGGTGACGCACGTGATTCACGCGATCCTACGCGATCGACTCGGGGAGCACGTGCGACAGGCAGGCTCACTGGTCGAGCCCGATCGCATGCGATTTGATTTCTCACACCCCAAGGCACTCACGCCGCAGGAGATCGACATGATCGAGGACGAGGCCAACGCATGGGTCTTATCCGATCTGCCGGTCGATAAGGAGATCATGCCGTTTGACGACGCCAAGTCACGTGGCGCGATCGCACTGTTTGGCGAGAAGTATGGCGAGCGAGTGCGAGTTGTTGCGATCGGTGACGATGAGTCGGTCGAGCTGTGCGGGGGTTGTCATGTCGCACGAACGGGTGAGATCGGAGCGGTCAAGATCGTGTCCGAGTCGAGCGTCGCCGGTGGCGTCCGGCGTCTCGAGGTGGTGACCGGTTTTCGTGCACTCAAGGAGTTCAGGCAGGCCGAACGGGTACTTGCCGAAGCTGCCCAACGGCTCAAGGTGTCCCAAAATGAGTTGCCGACCCGGATCGATCGGCTGCTTGAAGAGAAGCGCGAGATCGAAAAGCGTTTCGAGGCTGCTCGACGCCAGGCGATGCAGGGTGGGGCGAGCGGACTCGTCCAGCGGTCGACGACTGTGAATGACTTCGAGGTGGTGACGCTCCGGGCCGAACCCGTCTCGATGGACGATTTGCGCACGATCGGTGACACCGTTCGTGAACAACTCACCTCGGGGGTCGGGGTTATTGGCGCCTCGCTGGAGGGCAAGGCCAACCTGCTGACGGTCGTCACCGACGATCTGATCGAAGCCGGCACGCTCGACGCGCCCCGCGTGATTGGCGAACTGGCGCCGCTGATTGGCGGCCGTGGCGGAGGCAAGAAACACATGGCGCAGGCCGGTGGAAAGGACATCGAGAAGATCGATGCGGTGCTCGAGCGGGCGCCCGAGATCATCGCTTCGCTGGTTCGCGGTTGAACCAGGCGCGCCCGCCCGAGGTCGACTCGTTTGCGGTGGCACTCAGCGAGTGGCTGACCAGTTTCACGATGCCTGAATCGCTGGCCGGCGAGATGGCCAACGTCTGTTCTGGCGGTGCGCCGTGGCCAGCCGCGATCGGCGGCTCAGCGGTACGACGGTCCGGGTGGGGGGACGCTGAGTCGCTGGTCTGGGGCATCGCCGTCGGGGGGTTGGCCGGTGGGTTGGAAGGCGCCAGCACCAGCCTCGGGACGGGTGTGGATGTGGGGCGGACGCCCGGCACGGCGGTCGACGGCGCGGCCGGCACGCTGCTCGCGGCGGATGGCTTGGTGGCCGCCGCTCACGAGGCGTTGGGGTCGCTCAGCCCGGATCGGCTCGAGATCGTGATGAGCGCGCTGGACGAGGAGTTTGGTGACGGTGGACCGTGGGGGAGGCTGGGCCAGGTTGGTGGCTTGGCTTGGCCGGTCATCGTGCCGTTGGCGTTGATGCCAGCTGCCCGCACCGATCCGCAGGGTCCCTGGACTGACTACGCGAACGCTTGGCGTGGTGTCTATGGCTCGCGAGGCCCGACCGGAGCGACCGGGGATTCGAGCTCCCTGTGGAACCACCCAGCCGCCGATGACGCAACGCGCTCCCTGATGCAGGCGGCGACCGATGAAGCGCGCACCGTGCAAGCCGAACTCGCGGCGCGGTTGGAGGCGCGCTAGGTCCGAGCCCGCGACAGCAGGATCAGAGCGACCACGAAGAACACGCCGTTTGCAAGCCACGCCGCCCACACCGGCGCCAAGCCGCCCCCGTAGCCGATTCCCTGCCCAACCCGCAGGAACCCCCAGAATACGATCGTCAGAAAGAGTGCGATGCCAAAACCCATCGCTCCACCGTGCCGACTCGTGTGGGCGGCAGATCCGACAAGCGCCACACCGAACAGGACGATTATCAGATTCGCAAACGGGTAGGAGAGCTTCATCTGCAGATCGACCTCTTCTTCGAGCGTATCTGCGCCCAGCCGGCGCCGCTTGTCGATATACGAATCGAGATCGGCGTAGCCCATCTCCTCAGGCTCTTTGTCTTCCGCCAGGAGCTCCTCGGGTCGATCGACGAACTCCGGCGATCGAAGTAGCGAGAACGTGAACATCCGCTCGTCACCCTCGGCTGGAAACAGCCGCATCTCTCCGCGCTGGAGCACCCACGTTTCGGTTTGTGGCTCCCACACCATTTGCGGTGCGTTGATGCGAAGGAACGTTCCGTCTTTGAATTGGCGCTGGATTTCGACCTGATCAGCCGACGCTCCGGTTTGATTCGAGTCGCCCTCTTCGACGAACAGTGCGCGCACGATGTATGTGTAACCCTCCTCGTTCTGATAGACGAAATTGCCACGATAGTCGTCGCGCCGGGGGCCCTCGCCGATGATCTCCTCCTCGTAGACATCGTTGACCCTGGCGTTCAAGACCGGAATCCAGGTCTCACCGAAGACGAGACCAGCGAGACTGACGAGAAATGAGAAGAAAATCACCGGTAGAGTGATCCGATAGAGACTGAGCCCGCTTGATTTCATGGCTGTCAGTTCACCGTGTCGACCCAGGTCGCCAATCGATAAGATCGTCGCAACCAACATCGCCATTGGAAGGGTCAGTAACAGGTTGTATGGAGTCTGGTAGAAGTAGTACTTGCCAACCGCGCTCCAGGGGGCTTCCTGATCGAGGTAGAGATCGATGTGATCCATCAAGTGAATCATCACGAAAATTGCCGTGAACGCGAACAGCGCGAGGCCGAGGATCTTGAGGAACTCGCCCATCACGTGCCGGTCAAGTCGACGTATGAAAATCATGCCGCCAACTTTCTCCGAGGCCACCACTTAGGCAGCTTGAACTTGTGCGTGCGTGCGTCGCGGGACGCGCGGCTGAACAGCCAGATCCCGAACGCGAGAAACACGATGTTGGCCAACCACATGGCCAACCACGGAGGTAAAAGGCGCCGATCAGCCAGATCCTCGCCACCAGTCAGCGCCATGTAGTAGAAGACAAATGCCAACGTGCTCAAACCCATTGCGAAACCGTACCCTCCGCGTTTGGCGCGCACTCCGATTGGAGCCCCGACCAGAATGAAGATTAAGCAGGCAAAGGGGATGGCGAATTTCTTGTGGTATTCGACTAGGTACTTGCTGCGCTGCCGCAATGCGTAGTCTACCCCCTGACTCAGTCGCTCTACGGTGTTGGCCCGAAAGCGTTCCTGGTCAATCGGCGCCTGCCTTCTGACGGCGCCAAACCCGATCGTGTCCTTGGCCGCCAGCACAAGCGTGTCTCCGATCAGAGTGGCGACGTGGGCCGTGACCACTCCTTTCAGTTCCTGGCGGGCCGTGTCGATTCTCGCTTGTTCAACACGAACGTTCTCGAGCAACGTGCGGAGGTTCATCTCGCGGTCGCTACGCATGCCGGAGTCTTCACGGGCGCGGTCAAGCCGCGACGATACACCACGCATGACCAATTGTTGGCGCGCGAATTCGAGCACCTCGTACTCGCCGGGTTGAGTAATATCGCGGTGGTGGATTTGGCCATCCCAAAGTGTCAGGACAGCATCTTCTTGATTGGTTGTGTAATCGAGTCGCCCCGAGTCCGCGAAGATGGTGCGCTGTACGCTCAAGTCCGACATGTCAAAGATCCTGAGGCCGTACATCATGTTGGTCTCGCGGTTCAGCCGGTCTGGCTCTATCCGGTAATCTCCCAAACCGGTCGGATCGTTGAACCGTTTCTCTTCCAGGACCACGGTGGGTTTTGTGCGCTGGATATCTTGCATGAGTCGACTCAAGCGATGGTTGCTCTCTGGCAAAACCGTGTCGTTAAACCAGATTGTGGCAACGGAGAGCAATAGGGCAGCAATGATTGTCGGCATCACTATCTGGTGGAAGCCGACCCCGTTCGCCCGCATCGCGGTGATCTCGTTGTCGCCGGCCAGCCTTCCAAAGGCTGCCATCGTGGCGACCAAGACGGCCATCGGGATCGTCACCGCTACCGTGAGCGGAATCGAGAGCAGGAAGATTTCGACGATCACCTTGGCGCCCAATCCCTTTCCGGCGAGCGACTGAAATTGCCGGGCCACCTGGTTCATCAGCATGATAAACGTGAAAATGACGAGCCCGAAGACGAACGGGCCAAGGTGTTCGCGAAGCGTGTACAGGGACAGCGTGCGGGCACTGACCCACTCTTGCCAACGGCTCATGAAGGGGGTCCTCAAGCTGGAGCCGCCAAGTGGCCCGCTAAACGGCTGGATCTATATTCAAAAGTGTGCACGTCTGCCAACCCACTGTCGCACGAATCTCAGGTGTCGACTCCGCTTCGGCGCTAGAGTCAAGGCCAAAGTAATATTGATGTCTTGCCCCGCGCCTGCGGGACCACCGCGATTCGTATACCCTGCATGAGTCTGACTGCTCCCCCGACCCGCTGTGCGACCCGCCTGATCTGGGGCGCCGCCCTGTCTGTAGTGGCCGTCAGCCCACTGTCCGCGCAGCAAGAGCAACGAGCCCCTAGTCTCGTCTGGCAAGCAGAGCGCTGGCAGACCAGTGTCGCCGGCCTCCCAGCGGACACCCTGCTGGAGTTTGATCCCCGGCTGGGTTCTGTCGTACCGCGCCGAGCCGACGCGGCTTCGGGCGGAGTGCGTCGTCCGGCCGCTGCGGGCTTCGGCCTTGACGCGTACACACGACGTGTCGAGGCCCGTATGCGTAAAGAGCTATGGGCGAGCATCGTGGTCGGTCGGCTTTCCGGCAGGTCACAAGCCGCCGAAGGCTTGATACCCGAGCTGGAGAACCCGCTCAGGGTTCCGGCCCCGTTAGCGGCTGTATTTGGCGAGGGGTCGGTGTTCGATGTGCAGGGCAAGCTGCACATCGGTGCGCTCGGATCGCGCAGTACTCAGGACCCGGATATCCGTCCCGAGCTCCTCAGACGAGCGGCAGGCGGCTTCGACCTCGATCTGGATCAAACCCTTGATCTCAAGATCCTGGGAACCGTCGGAACAAAGCTCGACGTTGCGGTCGACTTCAACTCACAGCGTGAGCTGGAGTCCAAGCAGCTGATCTCGCTCGCGTACGCGGGCACGGATGATGAGATCCTGAAACAGGTCGAAGTCGGAAACATCCGGGTTGCGCTGCCCCCCTCTCGGTTCTTGGGTAGTGGCGTAGCGCAGGGCACGTTTGGTGCTCAAGCGGTGGCCCAGCTCGGTCCCGTCGATCTGCGAATCCTGGGTTCTAGCAAGCAGGGCCAGACGACCACGCGCTCGCTCTCGATCGAACCGAGTGGAGATGGCGTGCTGTCCGAAGTAACCCTCGACATCAAGGACACGCAGTTTCAAAATGACCGTTTCTTTCTCCTGTTTCATCCTGACTCTCTGGCGCCTGGTCGGATTCTGTATCCGAGCTCCGGCACGTCCCTACTGGACCCCACGTCGCTGCCCGAACCGGGGACTCTCAACGTGTGGCTCGATGACGGGAACTTCACCAACAACCGTGAGCTGGCGTCAAAAGCCGGAACTGCGGTTATCAATCCCACGCTTCCCGACACGCTTCCCGGCGAGACGCATGCGGGGTTTTTCGACTTGCTGATCGAGGGGACGGACTATGTGATCTCGGACGGTGTCATCATCCAGATGCGCCGGCAGCTCAACGATAGCGAGGTCCTCGCCGTTGCTTACGTGACAACAGGCGAGACAGAAGTGGGGACACCGCAAGAGGCCGAAGATCAAACCCTCAAGCTGATCAAGCCGATCAATCCTGATACGCTGGACTTTACATGGGGTTACACGCTCAGAAACGCCTACTCATTGCGAGAGCCAAACATCCAGCTGGGTTCCCTCGAATTGACGATCTACCGCGGCACCCAAGATCTCAAGGAAACGTTTGAGACGATCGACGGTGAATCACGCAAATACTCAGAGATCTTTGGTGTAACCGATGTGAATGAACGTGTGAGCGTGCCACGGGTCCTGCGCGATCCCTTTGGTGGTCCGGATTATCTCGTGCTGCCCAATATCCGACCGTTCTTCGAGCCAACCGATGAAATCGGTACACCGATTCTGATCGAACGTCCAAACCGACAGCTCTACTTCAACAGCGATCCCAATCGGACGGCGCTGGACGATCAGGTCTACTTCATAGAAGCGACCTACCTCTCCAGCGGCGGCTTGACTGGCGAGATCGAGCTCGGAGCGGCCAATCTGATCGACGGCTCGGAGCGAATCACAATCGGCGGAGAAGTGCTGACGCGCGGGGAAGACTACCAGATCTTCTACGATTTCGGACGCGTTGTGTTGACTGATCCCGCTGGGCTCGCGGAGCAATATCCGAACGACCGGCTAGACATCAACTTCGAGGTCGCTCCGCTTTTCAACTTGGCGCCAACAACGTTGTACGGCGCGGCGGGGTCGTACGCGCCCGCTCCCAACGTGACTATCAACTCGACCCTAATGGTGCAGAATCAGGAGAGCTTAGCCAATCGACCTATCCTCGGAGCCGAGCCGTTCCAAACGGTGATCGGGGCGGTGGACGGTGTTTACACCGGCAGGATGCCGTTCATGAGCCGTTGGCTCGATGGGTTGCCGGGCGTTGATGGGGGACGAGCGTCGACGTTTACTCTGCGTGGCGAACTCGCCTGGAGCAACCCTAACCCAAACACCGACGGCGAAGTCTTCTTGAACGATTTCGAGAACATCGAGATTGCCAAACGGCTGAATCTTTTCTTCCGAGCATGGAGCTTCGCATCCATACCGAGCGAAACAACGCTGAGCCTCGCACAGTATGCGAACGCCCGGTGGTTCACCTTTGCTATCGACCAGCAGCAGGTCACGGGCACAGTGCGCGGTATTGACATCGGTGACAGCGAGTTCGTCGTGATCCTGGAGCCACGCGGTGACACACCAGGCGAACGGGCCGCTTCCTGGCGTTCGATTCAGACGCTCGTATCCACGACTGGCGAGGACCTAACGCGACAGGAGTTCGTCGAGTTCTTTTTGCGAGGAAACCGGGGCACGATGATCGTCGATTTGGGCACGATCGACGAAGATGCGGTTCGCATCGACCGGAACGGGGCTCCGGTGGGGATCAGTGTCTTGGACACCGAGGAAACCGACCCCAACACCCGGGACAACAACCTGGACATCGATGAGGACGTTGGTTTGGACGGGATCGATGGCAATGACTTTATCGATGTTGTTGGTGACGATGGCACCGATGACTTCGATGAGACCT
>JBDHED010000003.1:0-28626 GCA_039591175.1 Gemmatimonadota bacterium
CGAACAACGTGTTGCTGTTACGGTTGGTCAAGGATGTCAACTCGCAGTACTCGATCGAGGTCCGCTACGGACGGTATCGGAACGAGTCTATTACGGTGGATGATTTCTATACCAAGAACGTCTACTCCGTGGGCATGAACTTCCGACCCTGAACCTATAGTTGTGGGAGTGTTGGGATGAGATGAGCAGCCATCGCGAGCCGGAAGTCGTCTTCCGGGAGCTGTGCGCCGCCGCGCGCGGCCGCCGCCATCAACGACAGAGTTGGACGTCGGCGGCTGTCGCCGCGGCGTTCGTTTTTGCGTTGCTCGCTTGGGAGATTGTGATTGGGCCAGCAGGCGTTTTGCGTTGGCTGGGATACCTCGCGGTCACGCTCGTTGCGCTCGTCGCCGGGTGGCGCTTCGTTCATGGCTTGCGAGGGTCAGCCATCGAAAGCGCCGATATCGTAGCCGAACTGGGACGATTGTTTCCTCAGACGAGGGGCACGCTCGAGACGCTGCTCGATGACCCGCGAACTGGCCTGGCAGCCGCGCGGCAGCGATCGGCAGCGGCGTGGCTCGGGCGTCGCGGCAGCCCCAAACTCGACCGCGCGCTGGCGCACACCGATCGGTCGGGGATCGCGCGTTGGAGATGGATGGCGTTGGGAATGGTGGCGTTCGCCGCGCTGACCGCGATCAGCCAACCGACTGCCGCTAGCAGGCTCGCCGGAGCTTTGCGACGACCACAGCAAGTGTGGCGATCGCCGACGGTCGAATGGACGGTGGTTCCGGGGGACGTCGACGTCGCGTATGGCGAGCCATTGGCGGGTCAGGCGACGGTCGCCGGTCCGCCGACCAGGGGCCCGCTGTTGCTCGAATCACGCCCGCCCGCCTCTGCCTGGCGCGCCGAGACGTTGGCTTTGGGACCGACCGGCTCCTGGCACTGGTCAGAGATCACTGGCCCATTCGAGTATCGAGTCAGGTTCGGACCGTTCACGAGCCCCGTCTATCGGGTGACGGTTCGGGTCCCGGTGGCGATCGTGCGGGTCGAGGCGCGGTTTGAGGGTGAAGCGTGGGCTCCGTTGTCTGGGCGGACCATGCCGGCGGGCGAAACGCTCGAGATTCGGGGCGCGGCAAGCGACCCGATCGATGCGGCATGGGTGCAGTGGGCCGGCGGGCGCAAGACTCCGCTCGAGATCGAGGGAGCGACGTTTGTGGGCCAGGTCCAGCTCGCGGCTGGCCAAGCCCGGGTTGTGGCTCGAACCCCAAGCGGCGATGAGACATCACCCACGCCGTTTACTGTGATCGGGACCGGATACGCTTTTGTTCAGCTACTGCAGCCGGATGGCGATCCAACGGTTCTCGGCAGCGCCGGTGTGTGGCTCGAAGTGAGAGCCGGTGCTGCCGCCGGCCTGCGGCAGTTGCGGTGGGAGACCGACGACGGTCGAGGCGCGGCCATCGGTGATGTCGGTGGCGCGCGTGACACCACCGTGGTGGAGATCGCGCGGCTCGGTGCCGACCGTGCGCCGGGTGACAGCTTTCGGTTCCGAGTAGTGGCGCGCCCAAACCGCGGCGGGCCGGCGGCCACGGAATGGCGAACCGCGGTGATGGCAAGTCGGGCCGCGCTTAGTGCCGATGTCGCCGCCGATAGGGCTGCCGCCGGCCGCGAGATCGATCGCGCGCTGGAAGCCGCTCAGCGCGAAGTGCGAGGCGAGGGCTCGACGAGCGAAGGGGACCTCGATACGCGGTTGAGGGCGGCCGCCGACAGCCTCGCCCAGACGCTCGACCGGACGCTGGCGGATCCCGGCCTGCACCCCGGCCTCGCCGAACGGTTGGCCGCGTATCGACGCTTGCTCGAGGGAACGTCACAGGCGGATCTGACACCCCAGCCCGGGCTGCCCAACGAACCCGCCGCTGAGCTGTCGGCTCGGGTATCGATGCTGGAAGCGATCCGTGAAGGATTGGCTGAGACCGAGGCGCTGATCCAGTTATCGATGACCGCGGATACACTGGCGGGTTTGGCTCAGTCGGAGGACGAGTTGGCGAGCGACACCCGTGGGACGGACCCGGATCGGTTGAGCGCCGAGATCGAACCTCGTCAGGCGGAGATCGACGCGGCTGCATCGGCTGCGGCCGAGACACTTCCCGACTCTCTCAGGACACCGGTCGAGGCGGCGCTCGAGAACGTCGATGCGCAGATCGCGGAGCGGGACCCGGCCGCGTTGGCGAACGCGCAAGAGCAAGCGTCGGAAGCCTTCCAGACCGCGGCCGGTCAAGCCCGGGCGGAGGTCGACCGCGCAGCCGGTGCCGCTGCCACGCGACGAATTGCGATCGATCGCGCGGGCGCGGAGGTCTTGTTCCTGGCCCGGCGCCAGCGGGAACTCGCCGAGGCGATGGTTCGGCCGCCGACTAGCGCTGGCGAGCACGCCGCCAGGGTCGCCAGACAGGCGGTCGTGGGGCTCGGGCTGGAGACGGCGCTGGGTGCGCTCGTCGAGGCGATTGGCGGGCGCCCGGCCGGGGTCGAGTTGGCCACGCGGTTGGCGCAAGCGGTATTCAGCGTCCGATACGCGGGCGAGGCGGTCGCCGCGCCTCCCGGCCAAGGTCGTGGCAACGCACAGGTGCAGGCCGCCACCGAGGACGCAGCGACCGCATTGATGTTGCTCGCTCGAGCGTTTCTGCTACCCGACAACGAGGGAGCGACCGGTGGTGCGGAAGGCGCAGCCGGCAGCTCGGGACAGGTCGCGCGACAGCTGGAATCGATGGCGCAAGCCGAGCGGTCGTTGGCGGACGCGCTTGGAAGCAGCGATGAGCCAGTGGGTGGTAACCCAGAGGCCGCAGCGGCTCAGCGCGAGGTCGGTCGAGAGCTCGACGAGATCAGCGCTGAACTACTCGAGATGGGGATCGACGTGCGTACCGTCCAGGGACTTGAGACCGCGGTTGAGGAGTTGGCGCGTCAGTTGGAGCGCGGTGTCCCAGGCGCCCGCACCGAGACTGATCTGCGCGCCTTGGCGCGTCGGCTGGGCGATGTTGGTCGGATGGTCGAACTGGAAACGACCGATCGTCGCCGCGCGGAGGCGGCGCGTGTCTTTGTGCCTGAGGCGCCGCCGCCGCTGCCGTCCCGCGCCGGTGCTCAACACCTCGATCCCGAGGCGGCGCTCGCGCCCTGGCGGAGCCTGCTGCCGAGGAGCGCCCTCGACTCCGTACGCGCGTACCTCGAATCGCTCGCTGAAGCCGGCGTACGATCACCGTCGGGGTCCGAGTGAACGATCGTCGACAGGAGATTCGCGTCGCAGCCGGCATCATGATCTTGGCCGGCCTGACGGTCGCCGCCCCCGGAGCGTCTCAAACCCTCGAGCTGCTGGAGGCCGGGCGAGCGGCGGCCAACCGGGGCGATCATGCCGAAGCGTTCGCGCACTTTAGAGCCGCATACCAGCCGCAAGAGGACCACCCGATGGCGCTGGTGGGGATGTCACGGGCGGCGGCACACCTCGATGACATGGAACGCTTCCGCGCGGTCCTCGATAGCCTGGTTGCGACCGAAGATGTGGGCCCGAACGGGCTGTCATACTGGGCTGCCCTGTCGCTCGAGGCGGGTGTGGAGCCGATCAAAGTGGTCGATCGATTCGATGCATATCTCGATCGACGAACGGGTGAAACGGGTCCTTTGGCGAGGTTGTTCCGTGTCCTGTTAGGCCAGCGCGTGCATGTGGCTGCGGCCGCGCTCCTCGACCGCGCTCTCGACCGGGGTGCTGATCCTGCACCGGTGGCGATGCTGCGCGGCGAGCTGGAGTTGGACCGACTGGATCCGGCGGCTGCGTTGACGGCCTACCTGAGCGCCGTCAGCTACGGAGGTGCGACCCTCGTTGGGGCGATCGCGGCGATCGAAGAACTGCTTGAGAAGTCTCCAAGTATGGCGCCGGAGGTCGCTGTCGCGAAGCTGGAGGCAGCCAAGATGGGTGCGGATGAGCGATCGGCGGGGCTCCTGGTGCCGCTCGTGGTGCAGGCGTGGATGGGGGCTGGCGACTGGGATCGGGCGATCTCCGCGGCCGACGATCCGGCGCTGGGACCGAGCGCCCGTGGTGAGCAACTCCGTCGTGTGTCGGTGGCAGCGCTGCCCGTGGCACCGAGTGCAGCCAGCCGTGCGTTGGATGCGCTCGTTGAGCTTGGACCGCCGGCGACGCGACCGGCCGATCGGCTGCTCTCGGCTGAGGTCGCCCGTGCGACTGGTGACCACGGGCGGGCGGCCGCTGAGCTCAGAGCGGCTGCGCGGGCTGGCGTGCCCGGCGCCAATCAGGGTGCCTGGGTCGCAGAGGTCGCCGCCGCGCGCGTGGCGGGTGACTTCGCCGCCGTCGAGCGAGCGCTCGAACGGGCACGTGCGGAGGGTATCGATGCGGTGGCGCTTGGCGTTCCGCTCGGCGATCTGTGGCTGAGTCGGCAGCGACCGGATAGTGCGATCGCGTCCTACGCGAGCGCGATCACTGAAGATGATGCCACCTCGGAGGCGCTCGAAGCGCTGGCGCGAGCGCGATTGGTTCAATGGCTCCTCAGGGCGCGGGTTGGCGAACCGTTCTACGCCGTGCTCGGTCGGACGATGATCGAAGCCCCCCAACAACCGGCGGTGGCATCGACCCGACTCGATTCGCTGGCGAGCTCGATCGGCGAATCGGATTCACTCGGGATCGCGCGATCGCTAGTGTATGGACTGGCTGGGGAGTGGCGGGGACGAGCCGGTGACGCGAGCGGCGCCAGCGAGATGCTTACCCAGGCGATAGAGCGGTCCGGATCGCACGGCGAAGCGCCGGCCCTGTTGTTGGCCGCGGGTCGGTGGGCAGCGATGGCTAACGACCCCGAGCGCGCGATGGCGCTGTGGCGCCAAATCGTCGCTCAGCATGCCACAAGCCCGTATGCGCTCGAGGCGCGACGACTGCTCGCCGCGACCGACGGCGATGATGGACGATCGTGAACCGGCGTCGGTTTCTCCGGCTCGCCGGGTTGGCGGCGGTGACTGCGGTGCCAGGATTGGCGCAAGCGGGACCTCGCGTCGGTCGCAATCGACCCGTCGCTTACCAGCCCTTTGTTATCCCGATGGATGATGCCCAGCCGCAACCGCTGCGCGCCTATGGCATCGTCTACCGTGCGCTGCGGCAAGGCGGAACCGCTGATTGGCTGCTCAATCATCGCGGCGGGTCGTTCCTGGTGCATCATCCGCCGGCATACGAAGACAGTCTCGAGCGTGGCGTCATGACCGAATCGGCCACCGATCCAGTGTTGAGTGCGTACGAGTTGTCTTTGAGTGGTGGGCAAGCGCCGGTGCGGCTCGAGGTCGCACCCGAGATCGCCGTATATGCACCGCCCTACGCCGCGCCCTGGGACGACGCCGTGCGATTGGCGCTCGAGTTCGCGGACATACCGTACCGGGTGGTGTGGGATCGGGATGTGCTCGGCGCCGGACTCGCTGACGTCGATTGGTTGCACCTTCATCACGAGGATTTCACTGGCCAGTACGGCAAGTATGGTCTCAACGTGCGGTCGACGGATTGGTATAGGGAGGCGGTGCGGGTCGACGGGGAGACCGCCATTGAGCTCGGTTTTGGAGATACTCGATCGCTCAAGCGCGCGATCGCCACCGCGATCCGCGAGTACGTCAACCAAGGCGGGTTCCTGTTCGCGATGTGCGCGGCCACCGAGACCCTGGATCTCGCCCTGGCCGGCGACCCGCCAGACTTTAGCGGCACGCTTGCGTTCACTGATTTTTCACTCGAACCGGGTGACGTCGGGCCCTTTTCGACGATTGATGGACACCACGTCAATACCCCCGACCGCCGCGTGCTGGACGCGGTACAGCTGGCTCAATTCGCGCCGACGATCGACCCGGTGGCGGCGATGTTGACGCAGAACCATCGATTGCAGTTCCCAGACTGGTACGGCTTGACGACCTCCTTTCGAGCGACCCTAAAACCGGGTTTGCTTGTGTTGGCCACCTGTGCCAACCGCACCTTGGCCAAGTACGTGCACGGCGACATGGGTGCGGGCACGTTCACCTTCCTCGGCGGTCATGACCCCGAGGATCCTCAGCACGCGATCGGCGACCCCCCGACCGATCTTGAGTACCACCCGCGATCGCCCGGCTATCGTCTGATCCTGAACAACGTGCTCTTCCCGGCAGCCCGTCAAGAGGAGCGTAAGACGTAGCGCCACTTGTAGATCCGGCGTAACTTTTTGTTGTGATGGCCTCGGCATCCCGGACCCCCGAGGTGGCGGGGCTGCTCGAACGATTTGTTCGCGGCGACCGCCGCGCGCTGGCCCGCGCGCTGACTTGGATCGAAGACCAGCAGCCCGGGTTCGAGCAACTGCTGCACGCGACCCACGCCGGCCTGGGGCGCGCGTTCCGTGTTGGCGTCACAGGCCCTCCGGGAGCGGGAAAGAGCACGCTGACTGAGAAGTTCGCGCTGCTATGTCGGCGCCGCGATCAAAGGGTCGCGATCCTCGCCGTCGATCCTAGCAGCCCTTTCACTGGCGGAGCGCTGCTTGGCGATCGAATCCGGATGCAAGATCTCACGCTGGATGATGGGGTGTTTATCCGGTCGATGGCGTCCCGCGGGCGATTAGGTGGTTTGGCCACCACATCGCTCGAAGCGGCCGACCTGTTGGAGGCCTTCGGGTTTGATGTCGTGATCCACGAAACGGTCGGGGTTGGTCAGACCGAGCGCGATATCGTGAGCGCGGCCGACACGACGGTGGTTGTGCTGGTGCCCGAATCTGGCGACGCGGTCCAGACGATGAAGGCTGGGTTGATGGAGATCGCTGATGTGTTCGTCGTGAATAAGGCCGATCGCCCGGGAGCGGAGAACTTGGAGCGAGCGCTGACAGCAACCTTGGGGCTCAGGCCGCGCGCGGATCGGGAGTGGAATCCGCCGATCGTGCGCACGGTGGCGGTCGAAGCCGAAGGCATCGAAGAGCTCGCGGCAGCGATTGATGCTCACCGTGCCCATTGCCAGAAGAGTGGGGCGCTGATCGCCAAGCAGCGTGCGCGATCCGCAGACCGGGTTTGCGATTTGGTCGCGCGTCGGATCGATGCCCATGTGTGGGAGCGGTCTGGAGGAGAGAGGATTCTGGAACAAGCCCTCGATCGGATCCGCGACGGCGCAGCGACGCCGTATTCTGTGGCTGACGAGATCGTGGCCGCCGTCGGGTTCGGCTCAGAGACAGAGCAGGAGGAGGGGGCATGACGCCAACCGCGCGCAAGGGTCGTCGTGACGATGGCCGACCGATCGTTCAGGAGGCGTCCACGCGTGAGGAGCGTATGGCGGCACGCGTGGCGGCGTGGCGTGACCGATGGGATCGGCAGTCTAAGCGAGACATCGACTTTACTAGCACGTCCTCTATGGAGGTGGCGCCGATCTACACGCCCCTCGATCTGGCTGACACCGATCCGGTTGAGGACATAGGCCTGCCGGGCGAATACCCCTACACGCGTGGCGTGTACGACTCGATGTACCGAACTCGGCTGTGGACGATGCGTCAGTTCGCGGGATTTGCCACTGCCGAAGAAACCAATGAGCGCTACCACTTCCTGCTTGACCATGGCCAGACCGGCCTGTCAGTCGCTTTCGATCTGCCAACGCTGATGGGTTACGACTCCGACCACCCGATGTCGGAAGGCGAGGTCGGGGTGTGTGGTGTCGCGATCGACAGTTTGGCCGACATGGAGACCTTGTTTCACGGTATCCCGCTCGACCAAGTGTCGACCTCGATGACGATCAACGGGCCGGCGATCATCTTCCTGGCGCTCTACGTGGCGGTGGCCGAGGAACAGGGCACTCCACCTGACAAGCTGCGCGGGACGCTTCAGACCGACATCCTCAAGGAGTACATCGCACAGAAAGAGTGGCTCTTCCCGCCCGAGCCGCACTTGAAGATCATCGTCGACATGATGGCGTGGTGTGCGGACAACGCGCCGAAGTGGCATCCCATTTCGATCTCTGGATATCACATTCGGGAGGCGGGCTCGACCGCGGTGCAGGAACTCGCGTTCACGTTGGCAGACGGGTTCACGTACGTCGAAGAGGGAATAAGAGCCGGACTCGACGTCGATCGTTTTGCCCCCCGGTTGTCGTTCTTCTGGAATGCCCACAACGACTTCTTCGAGGAAGTCGCTAAGTACCGCGCGGCGCGGCGGATCTGGGCGCGTCACATGAAGGAGCGGTACGGGGCCAAGGAACCGCGTTCGTTACTGATGCGATTCCACACCCAGACAGCGGGATGCTCGCTTACCGAACAGCAGCCCGAGAATAACATCGTGCGGACTGCCGTCCAGGCATTAGCAGGTGTGATGGGTGGGACACAGAGTTTGCATACCAACTCGATGGATGAGACGTACGCGCTGCCAACCGAGAAAGCGGTCAAGATCGCGTTGCGGACGCAGCAGGTGATCGCCTACGAGTCAGGAGTGGCAAACGTGATCGATCCGTTGGGTGGCTCGTATTACGTCGAGGCGTTGACCAATCGGATGGAGGCCGAGGCTGAAGCCTACTTCCGTCAGATCGAGAGTCTCGGCGGCGTCGTGGCCGGAATCGAGGAAGGCTTCTTCCAGCGCGAGTTGGCTTCAGCGGCAAGTCGGTATCAGGAAGAGATCGACGCGCGACGGCGAGTCATTGTGGGCGTCAACGAGTTCATCGAGCAAGACGAGCGTTTGGAGATCCCGATTCTCAGGATCGATCCGCGGTACGAGCGTGAGCAGTGCGACCGAGTGAAGAAACTGCGAGCCAAGCGCGACGACGCAAAGTACCAGGCGGCCATGGCGGGGCTCCGCCAGGCTATTCGGGATGAGCAGAACTTGATGCAGCCCGTGCTCGACGCAGTGCGCTCATACGCGACGGTGGGCGAGATCGTCGAGCTCATGCGTGATGAGTACGGCACTTGGCGAGAACCGTCGATTTTCTGAAGACGGCCGCTACGGAGCGAGGTTGAACGACGATGACAGAACAGAAGATCCGAGTATTAGTGGGAAAGCCCGGACTGGATGGACACGACCGCGGAGCCAAGGTGGTTGCCGCGGCGCTTCGCGACGCCGGCATGGAGGTGGTGTACACCGGTTTGCACCAAACACCCGAGGGGATCGTCGAGGCCGCCCTACAGGAAGACGTCGATGTGATCGCGCTATCGATCCTGTCGGGTGCCCACATGACGTTACTCCCTCGGGTGCTCGAGTTGATGCGAGAAGCGGGCATGAACGACGTCCTGCTGACCGGTGGCGGAATCATCTCAAAGGACGATATGCAAGCCCTTGCGGAGATGGGCGTAGGCCAGCTCTTCGGGCCCGGGACCGCGACCGGCGAGATCGTCGAGTACATCGAGAACTGGGTCAACAATCGAGGGGCGAAGGTAGGGACCACGTCATGAAGTGCAGCCATGTAGCGGCCTCTCGTTTGCCCGCTGCCCGTCCGTGACGCTGGATCTGACCTCGGAACAAAAGCTCCTCGTTGACACGGTGCGCGAGTTTGCCCGGGATCGCATCGCCCCGATCGCCGCCGAGTACGACGAGTCGGGTGAGTTTCCATGGGACACGGTCCGCGAGATGGCGAGCCTGGGGCTGTTCGGAGTCCCGTTTCCGGAAGCGTTTGGGGGCGCCGGAGCGGACACCTTGACGATGGTCCTGGTGATCGAAGAGTTGGCCAAAGTCGATGCATCTCACTCGATCACTGTTGGCGCCCACACATCGCTGGCTGCTTCACCGATTGACGATTTCGGCAATACAAAACAGAAAGAGAAGTATCTCACGCCGATGGCGCGGGGCGAGTCGCTGGGCGCCTTCGGTTTGACCGAAGCGACGTCCGGCTCGGACGCCGCCAACATGGCGACCACGGCCACCCGCGACGGGGACCATTGGATTCTGAACGGGACCAAGGTCTTTATCACCAACGCCGGTGTGGCAGGCACGATCGTCGTCGCTGCGGTAACCGACCGGGAAGCAGATCATCGCGGGGTATCGATGTTTATTGTCGACGCCGACACTGATGGCGTCTCGACGGGAAAGAAGGAGGACAAGCTCGGCTGGCGGGCTAGCGACACCCGCGAACTGATCTTCGAGAACGTTCGCGTGCCACACGAGAACTTGTTGGGTGAGGAGGGACGTGGATTTCACCAGTGCCTCCACACACTGAACGGGGGCCGGATCGGGATTGGTGCCCATGCGCTCGGGATCGCTGGCGGGGCGTATGAAGCCGCCTGCCAGTACTCGCTAGAGCGGCGCCAGTTCGGGCGATTGATCGCGGATTTTCAGGCCACTCAGTTCAAGCTGGCCGACATGGCTACCGGAATCGAGGCTGGACGCCACCTGACCTATCATTCGGCTCGACTGAAAGACGCTGGCAAGCCGTACCGGTTGGCTGCCGCGCAAGCCAAGCTCTTTTGTTCTGAGCTCGCCATGCGAACCACCATCGAAGCGGTACAGATCCACGGCGGCAACGGCTACACTCGCGACTATCCGGTGGAGCGGATGATGCGCGACGCCAAGATCACCGAGATCGGCGAGGGAACCAGTGAGATCCAACGCGTGGTCATCGCGCGTGACATCCTCGGCAAGTCCCGTCACGCATGACCTGCCTCTCGTGGCCACCGATTCGCTGGGGAGACAACACCGTTACGGTGCTCTCGGATGGCCTCCAGCGACTGGACGGCGGCGCGATGTTTGGTGTCGTTCCCAGGGTTCTGTGGGAGCGACGACTCCCGGCTGATGACCGCAATCGAATCCGACTCGGGATGAACAGCCTGCTGATCGATGGACCGGACGGCCGGACAGTGGTGGAGACCGGTTCGGGAGGCAAGGACGACGCCAAGTTCCAGTCGATTTACGGTCTCGAGCGCGATGGCGGGTTGGTGGCTCGGCTCGAAGCCGCCGGTGCCCTGCCAGAGACGATCGATCGGGTCTTTCTCACTCACTTGCACTTCGATCACGCCGGCGGAGCGACCGTTTGGGCAGAGGACGGCGAAACGGCGGTGCCGACGTTTCCCAAGGCTGTTTACTACATCCATCCCGGAGAGTTCGAAGCGGCAATGAACACCAACGAGCGCAACGCGGCTTCGTACATTGAGCGGAACTACACACCACTTGAGCAACGCGGTGTGGTCGAGTGGGTCGTGGACGGGACCGAGGTCGGAGCGGTGACGGTGCTCGAGACTCCCGGTCACACGGCGCATCACTGCTCAATCGCAATCGACGACGGGGATGGGCGCAAACTCGTGTTCCTTGGTGACCTCGTCCCGACGACCCACCACCTACCGAATCCGTACATCATGGCTTACGACCTCTATCCGGTCACAACGCTCGAGACTAAGCAGCGCTTTCTACCTCAGGCCTGCGATGATGGTTGGCTATGTGCTTTCGTGCATGACGCCGATTACCCGCTGGCGTACCTGCGTCGCGACGGGCGCGGCCGATTTGAGCGCGATCCAGAGCGTGATCCATGGAGCGCTTGAGGATCGGAATCGTCGGCGCCGGCCCGGCCGGCGCGTATGCCGCCTGGCAGGCTGCCATTCAGGGACACCAGGTGACGTTCTTTGACCATCGTGCGCCGTGGGAGAAGCCGTGCGGCGGCGGGATCACAGTGAAAGCTCAGGCCGAGTTCCCGTGGATCGAAGAGATCGCGCCTCTGGCCCGCCGGGTGCATGAGTTTCGGTTTCTGTCTCCGACCGATCGGGAGATCGAGTTCACGTGTCCTCGCGACACGCTGATCTTCGAAAGAAAAACGTTCGACGAGGCGATTCGCGTGCGCGCCGAGGGAGCAGGAGCATCGCGCGTGCACCGAAAAGTGCAGGCGATTGAGCCGATGGGTGACGGGTGGCGGTTGATGGCTCAGGACGAGGAGCATCGGTTTGATTTCCTCGTCGGGGCTGATGGTGCGGTGAGCCTCACGCGCGATACGCTGGTTCCCGATTTTCCTGGCTTTCAGACCTCGATCGCGAGCGGTTTTTTGATCCCGGCGCAGTTGGACCGCATCGAGACGAAATTCTTTGGGGACTCGCGCGGCTACTTGTGGTTCTTTCCGCGTCAGGATCACTTGTCGGTTGGATTGTGTCTGTGGGGTGGGGAGGGAGCTGCCGCGCAGGGGCGCGAGACGCGAGAATGCTTGCTGGACCTGTTGCAGAAACACTTCCCGCATCTCGACCCGACATCTGGGAAGGGATACGGCGCGTTCATACCGACGATCATCGACTCGAGGTGTTGGAGGGTCGCGCGCGGGGGAGACAACTGGGCGCTCGTCGGTGACGCCGGTGGGTTCGTGGATGCGATTACAGGCGAGGGGATCTTCTACGCTCTCCGCTCTGCCAGGGCTTTGACCCGCGCTATAAACGCCGGTGCGCCAGAGGAGTACGATCGTGTCTGGCGGACCGAGTTTGGGGCTGAGCTCGAAAAGGCGAGCCGGCTCGTGCACCGGTTTTATCAGCCCAGTTTTGTAGAACGCGTGATTCGATTTGGTGCGCAGAGTAGCGGTATTCGTACCGTTCTCGCCGATTTGGTCATGGGAAACCAATCATACCTGACGCTTCGGCGCCGGTTGCAGCGCGAGATACTGCGCGCGGGGTGGCGCCGAATCGTCCCGATGCGAAAATCGTTGAAAGGGGCATGATATGTGTCAAGACGGTCAAGCGGCTTTTATCGCGAGTGCCTGTCGAACGCCGATCGGGAAGTTCTTGGGCGCCCTGTCTCCCAAGGCGGCGCCCGAGCTAGGTGCGGTCGTAGTACGGGAGGCGGTTGGACGGTCAGGCGTCGACTCCGAAACGATCGACGAAGTGATCATGGGGCAAGTCGTTCAGGCCGGCAGCGGGCAAGCGCCGGCGCGTCAGGCTGCGCATCACGGTGGTGTGCCGGACACAGTGCCGGCGATGACGATCAACAAGGTTTGTGGCTCGGGATTGAAGGCGGTGATGTTGGCCGCCCAATCGATTCGTGCTGGCGACCAACATTGCATCGTGGCCGGTGGGCAAGAATCGATGTCGAACGCGCCTTTCTTGGTCCAGGGTGCGCGGCAAGGGATGAAGTTCGGCGACCAGAAGCTGATCGATGCGATGATCAGCGATGGGCTGTGGTGCTCGTTCGCAGGCGTACACATGGGGAAACACGCCGAACTGACCGCGGAGAAGTCGACCATCAGCCGGGAACAGCAAGACGTGTTTGCCCTCGAGAGTCATCAGAAGGCGATTGCGGCGATCGAAGGGGGCAAGTTCGACGCGGAGATCGTAGGCGTGGACATCGAGAGCCGGAAGGGCACGGTGACGGTCGACACGGACGAGTGTCCTCGGAAGGACACCAGCATCGAGGTGTTGGGGCGGTTGAAGCCGGCGTTCGCTCGCGACGGAACGGTGACCGCTGGCAACGCGCCGGGATTGAACGACGGTGCCAGCGCGCTGGTCGTCGTGAGCGAGGACAAGGCGAATGTGGACGGCCTCGAGCCGTTGGCGCGAATCGTCGACTATGCTGCCGCCGGCACCGAACCCGAGCTGCTCTTTTACGCACCGATCTTCGCGGTGAGAAAACTGATGGAGAAGACCGGTCGCTCGATTGACGACTATGAGTTGATCGAGGCGAACGAAGCCTTCGCCGTGCAGGCGTTGGCGGATGGTCACGAGCTCGGTTGGGATTGGGAGCGAGTCAACGTCCACGGTGGTGCCGTGGCCCTCGGCCACCCGATAGGCGCGAGCGGCGCACGGGTCCTGACGACTCTCATCTATGCGTTGAAGGAGAGAGGCTTAACACGCGGCCTGGCAACACTTTGCTTGGGCGGCGGAAACGCCGTTGCTATGGAAGTCGAGCGCTTGTGACGATCAAAAAAGTTGCCGTCATCGGAGCCGGTACCATGGGTAACGGCATCGGCCACGTGCTCGCTCAGCACGGTCACGGTGTGGTGTTGGTCGATAGCGACCCGGTGGCACTGGGTCACGGCCTCGAGACGATCGGACGCAACTTCGACCGCCAGATCAAGAAGGAGAAGGCGACCGAGGAAGACAAGAGCGCTGCCCTCGATCGGATCATGTCCAGCACCGATCTCGATTCAGCTCACGGCGTGGATCTCGTTGTCGAGGCGATCGTCGAGGACGAGGAGATCAAAACCGATGTCTTTCGGACGCTCGACGCGATCGTAAAGCCCGACGCCATCTTGGCCAGCAACACTTCTTCGATCTCGATCACCCAGCTTGCGGCCGCCACGTCGCGGCCCGATCAGGTGATCGGCATGCACTTCATGAATCCGGTACCAGTCATGAAGCTGGTCGAGGTCATCCGTGGTCTTGAGACGTCCGCTGAGACCCACGACACGGTTGTCACGTTGGCTGAATCGCTGGGGAAGATCCCCGTCACGGTCGAGGATTACCCCGGCTTTGTCTCCAACCGGGTCCTGATGCCGATGATCAACGAGGCGATCTTCTGCGTGATGGAGGGGGTCGCCGAGCCGGAGGCGATCGACACAGTGATGAAGCTGGGCATGGGGCACCCGATGGGGCCGCTGACGTTGGCTGACTTTATCGGGCTCGACGTGTGCTTAGCGATTCTCGACGTGCTGCACGACGGTCTCGGGGATCCCAAGTACCGCGCCTGCCCGCTGCTGAAGCGGATGGTTGCGGCTGGCCAGCTAGGCCGGAAAACCGGCCGCGGGTTCTTTGAGTACGGAGGAAGCAAGTGATACTGGCCCGATGCACCGCGTCTGCGTGCCGGGAGGGCACATCCACGTGGTAACCCAAATCCGTCAACTCAACGACATACAACAGGAAGTTGTCCGCACCGCGAGAGACTTTGCGGAACAGGAGCTGGCTCCTCACGTCGCTGAGTGGGACCGCACCGGTCACTTTCCGCGCGATGCCGTCGACGCGCTCGGCGAGCTCGGCTTCTTGGGCATGCTCATGCCGGAGGAGTGGGGAGGCAGCGGACTCGACACCGTGACCTACCTCCTGGCACTCGAGGAGATCGCCAAGGTCGATCCATCACTGGCGGTCTCGATGAGCGTTCACAACTCGCTCCCGAGCCAGATGTTGCTGACGTACGGGACGGATGAGCTCAAAGAGCGATATCTGCGCTCGATGACGGCGGGGAAGATGTTGGCTGCGTTCGCCCTGTCCGAGGCCGATGCCGGTTCGGATCCCGCGGCGATGATGTGCCGCGCCCAGTTGGATGGCGATCGCTACTTGCTCAACGGCGCCAAGGCGTGGGTCACCAACGGTGGCACGGCTGATGTCATCGTCGCGATGGCGAGAACCAGCGATGATGGTGCGCGTGGCATATCGGCGTTCGTGGTCGAGCCGACGTGGGATGGCTTTAGCGTCGGGAAGGAAGAAAAGAAGATGGGTCTCAAGTCATCGAACACGACCGAGATCGTGTTCGATGATCTAGAGGCACCCGTGACCAATCGGTTGGGTGAAGAGGGACACGGCCTGAAGTACGCACTCGCCAGCCTTGAACACGGCCGTCTGGGGATCGCGGCTCAAGCGCTCGGAATCGCCGAAGCGTGCCTGACGCTGTCGATAGACTACGCGCGTGAACGGCATGCGTTTGGACAGCCAATCGCCGAGTTTCAGGGGCTTCGGTTCCAGCTCGCTACGCTGGCCGCGGAAGTCGCTGCGGCGCGGGCGCTGACTTACGCCGCGGCAGACAAACAAGATATCGGAGGCTCGGCACGTAAAGAGGTCTCGATGGCCAAGCTGCTGGCGAGCCAAGCCGCGATGAAGGCCGCGGTTAATGCGGTGCAGGTTTATGGCGGATATGGCTACACCCGCGACTATCCCGTGGAGCGATACTTCCGCGACGCCAAGGTCACCCAGATCTACGAGGGCACCTCCGAGATCCAGCAGTTGGTGATAGCCAGTGCACTGTTCGGCGACTAACATTTCGTCGTTCGCAGGCTCAATGTTTAGAACGCGAGAGGAGTTCTAGTGGACATCTTCGATCTGATGGACGACGAGGGTCACGAGCAGGTCATATTCTGCCACGACCCACGAGCGAAGCTCAAGTCGATCATCGCGATTCATGATACGACACTTGGACCGGCGCTCGGGGGCACTCGCATGTGGCCCTACCGGAACACTCAGGAAGCACTGATCGACGTACTCAGATTGTCAGAAGGAATGACCTATAAGGCATCGGTGGCGGGCCTCGCATTGGGCGGTGGCAAAGCGGTCATCATCGGTGACCCCAAGACCGAAAAGACCGAGGAGTTGTTGCGTGCACACGGACAGTTCGTGGACACCCTGTGCGGCCGTTACATCACCGCTGAAGACGTCGGTATATCGGTTGATGACATGGAGTTCGTGTATCAGGAGACGAAGTACGTCACCGGTATTGATTCCAGTCCCCGCGGCTCGGGCGACCCATCCCCGGTGACCGCGTTTGGGTGCTATCACGGGATCAAAGCCAGTTGTCTGAAACAGCTCGGCTCGGACGATCTCAACGGTGTCCGCGTGGCAGTCCAAGGCGCCGGGCACGTTGGTTACTACTTGTGCCAGGATCTGGCTGCGGAGGGTGCTATCATAACCATCACCGACATCGAGCCGTCGAAAGTAGAGCGGGTCGTTGCTGATTTCGGCGCAACAGCGGTCGAACCGGAAGCGATCTACGATGTTGAGTGCGAAGTTTTTGCCCCCTGTGCTTTGGGTGCGATCATAAACGACCGAACGGTACGCAGGTTGCGCTGTCAGATCGTGGCTGGTGCAGCCAACAACCAGCTTGCGGAAGATCGTCACGGTGACGCGTTGGACGCTCGCGGTATTCTGTACGCTCCGGATTACGTCATTAACGCAGGTGGCCTGATCAACGTGTACAGCGAGATTGTCGGCTACGATCACGATACCTCGATGCAAAAGGCGCGTGGGATCTACGACACGCTGCTTTCGATCTTCGACATCGCCGAAGAGGAGAAGATCCCCAGCTACAAGGCGGCCGACTGGCTGGCCTGTCAGCGACTTCGCGAGGCGCGTGAGAAGACCGAGAAGCGCGATGAGATGTCCGCACCGGCGCCGGTTTAGGACCTGTCCGTGAGCAACGGCCGCAAAGTGCTATTGGCAGCCGATCACGCTGGCTACTCCCTAAAGGAAGATCTGGAGGCACACTTGGTAGACCTGGGGTACGAGCCCGTCGATCTGGGTACCGACTCGACCGACTCGGTCGATTATCCCGATTTTGGCGCGCGGGTGGCGAAGGGTATTCGAGAGGGCAAAGCGGATTGCGGCGTGCTGGTCTGCGGCGCCGGGATCGGGATGGCGATGGTCGCCAACCGCCAGCACGGTGTGCGAGCCGCGAACTGCCTGACCGAGCAAATGGCATCGCTGGCTCGTGAGCACAACGATGCCAACGTGCTCTGCCTGGGCAGTCGCCTGTTGGTCGCAGCCGATGCAAAAAAGATTCTCTGGAAGTTCCTCGAGACTCCGTTCGGTGGTGGTCGGCACGAGCGTCGGGTCGAGAAGATCGAGCAGCTCTCATGAACGGCCTACACGAAACCGATCCCCAGATCGCGGCTGTCTTGAAAGCCGAGGCGGAGCGCCAGGCGAACGGCCTCGAGCTCATCGCCAGCGAGAACTTCGTGAGCCCCGCTGTCTTGGAAGCGATGGGCTCGGTGCTGACGAACAAGTACGCCGAGGGTTATCCCGCTCGGCGCTACTACGGTGGCTGCGAGCACGCCGACGAAGCTGAGCAGCTGGCGATCGATCGCGCGATCGAGCTGTTTGGCGGTGATCACGCCAACGTCCAATCGCACTCCGGTTCGCAAGCCAACATGGCGGCTTACATGGCGGTGATGGAGCCGGGAGACACGTTGCTCGGGATGGATCTGTCAGCCGGCGGTCACCTCACGCACGGGAGTCCGGTGAACTTCAGCGGCCGGCTGTACCAGGTCGCGAGTTACGGTGTCGGCACGGACACTGGTCTTATCAACTATGAAGAGGTTCGCAAAACCGCCTTCGAAGCTCGGCCACAGGTCATCGTGGCTGGCGGTAGCGCCTACAGCCGTACGATCGATTTTGGAGCGTTTCGGACCATCGCCGACGAGGTCGGCGCTCGACTGATCGTCGACATGGCACACTTTGCCGGACTCGTAGCCGGTGGCGCATTTCCCTCACCGGTGCCACACGCCGACATCGTCACCACGACGACCCACAAGACATTGCGTGGTCCGCGCGGTGGGTTGATCATTTGCCGCGAAGAGCATGCGAAACCGATCGACAAATGGATCTTCCCGGGTTTACAGGGAGGACCGTTGATGCATGTCATCGCTGCCAAAGCGGTCGCGCTCAAAGAAGCGCTGGAGCCGGGATTCAGTCTCTACGCGCGGCAGGTGGTCGCGAACGCGCGCTCTCTGGCAGCAGCGCTCGTCGATCGCGGCTATCACGTCGTATCCGGCGGTACCGACAGTCACCTCTTCCTGGTCGATCTTTCCGCCACCGGAGAGTTGACCGGCAAGGAGGCTGAAGCGGCGCTCGGGGAGGCCAAGATTACGGTCAACAAGAACACGGTGCCTGGTGAGAAGCGCAGCCCGTTTGTCACTAGTGGAATACGGGTTGGGACACCAGCGCTGACAAGCCGTGGTATGACCGAGACCGAGATGGGAGCGATCGGCGGGTTGATGGCGGATGTTCTGGACCGACCAGACGATCGAGCCACCATCGATCGCGTGGTGTTGAGCGTGGGCGAACTCTGCGCCGCGTTTCCTCTCTACGAGCAGTGGCGCGAGCAGCGCCACGAGGTAGCGCAGACCGGGGCGTAAGACGGCCCTGAGCGGCTCCGAACCGCCATGCGTCAGCCCTCCGGTACCACCGAGTCGTCACTCACCGTACGCGGGTCGCGGTTTCTGAGCTGGCTGGCTCCGGCGGCCGATCCCAAAGCGGCCTCGCGGTTTGTCGATCGCCACAGTCGAGTCCATTCCGACGCTACCCACCACTGTTGGGCCTACCGTACCTGGTCCGCTGGCGATCTCGAGACGGCTGGGTTCGACGCAGGCGAGCCCAGTGGAACCGCCGGGCGGCCGATCCTGGGCGCGCTCGAACGCGCCGATGTGGTGAACTCGGTTTGCGTGGTGTCGCGGTGGTTTGGTGGAACGCAGCTTGGCACCGGTGGACTTACACGCGCCTACGCCGATGCGGCTCGGCTGGCGATCGAAGCCGCGATTGCTCGTCACCAGTTGCCGGATGTCGGAGTTTGGTCGCGGTTCGAGATACGCTTCCCGTACTCTGCTACGTCGCATGTGGGTCGCTTGGCGGCCAGATACACGGCGCGCGAGGAGAGCGCGGATTACGGGGAACAGGTAAAGCTGGTGTTATCGGTGTCGGCTGACGAAGCCGACCCGTTCGCACGGGCGTTGGCCGAGATCGGTGCCGGAACGGTTCATGCATCACCGCTAGGGGAGTGCCTTCGCCTGTCGAACCTCGCCTAAAGTAAGCGTAAGGCAGCTTGACGCTTCGCGCACGCGACACCTAGTTTTGATTTATAAGGAGTCAGCGTATGACCGATGAGGCACGAAAGAAAGGATCCGTCGACGACCTGCTCGCCGATGTCGAGGCGTACATCGACGATTGGTTCCAAGCCAAGCTGCCGTTCACGTTTCAAGGTGGCATCCGCTGGACCCCACAGACAGACGTCTATGAAACGGAAGACGATTACCGGGTGACGATGGCACTCCCAGGGATGAGCACCGAAGACATCCAAGTCCACTTCGAGCGCGACACTCTACGCGTAAGGGGTGTGCGACGGGAACGGCGGGGCGATCCTCGCAACTACTTCAAGATGGAGATTCCGGTGGGGCCTTTCGAGCGGCGGATTCGATTGCCGCGATCGATCCGAGCTGACGAGATCGCTGTCCATTACGAGAACGGTCTCTTGCGGATTACCGTGCCCAAGGTGTCGCCAGTCGACGTGCCCATCGAGTCGGCGTGAATAACACTCATATCGACACCACGATCCGCGAGCGTTTACGCGAGTTAGACAATCGCTATGAAGAGCGCGCGTATGCGTTCGTTCTCATGGCTCTAGAGGAGGTCGTAGGTCGGTTGCCTCGTCGGCGACACGTGACCGGTGAAGAGCTCGTCGAAGGGTGTCGTGACTTGGCGATTCGGTTGTACGGGCCGATCTCGAAGACGGTCCTTGAGCACTGGAATGTCTCGACAACACGAGATTTTGGAGAAATCGTCTTTAATCTGCTCGAGGTAGGGGTCCTCTCAAGGGACCAGGACGACGACAAGAGCGACTTCGATGACATTTTTGACTTTGCGGATGTCTTCGAGGTTCAATATCCATGGGGAGGGCGGCCGCTAGGATAGAACCGCGGACGCAGCACCCTACCACGGGAGGGGAGGTTGTGATGACGGAGTTTCCCGCGTGTCAGAAGTGTGGATCTGGCGTGCTCATTCCGCTCTCGGACTATGGCCGGGACGGAGCCACGATCGAGTACAAAGCCTGGGTGTGTACCAATCCCGATTGCGGCTTCAATCTTCGTATCGATAACGGCGAGATCTCGATCGGCCGCACCGTAGGTCAATCACTCAAATAGTTAACTCAAGTGGCGGTCGATCGAGGCGATGATCCGCGCGATTATCTTCGATCTAGACAACACGTTGGTAGACTTCATGTCGATGAAGCGACTTGCGGTCGATGCCGCGATCCACGCCATGATCGATGCTGGGCTGCCATTCGATGTGGAGACCGCCGAGAAGGAGATCCTCTCAGTCTACGAGCGAGAGGGGATCGAGTATCAAACGGTATTTGACGATTTCCTTGAGGCCAACCTCGGGCACGTCGACCACAAGATTCTGGCCGCTGGTGTAGTTGCCTACCGGCGGGCCAAGGAGGCAGCGCTCGTTCTCTACCCGCACGTCACCGTGACTCTGATGGACCTCATCAAGCTCGGGTTGGATTTAGCGGTCGTTTCCGACGCCCCGCGCAGGGAAGCGTGGCTTCGGTTGTGTTCGCTCAACCTGCACCACATGTTCGACGTCGTGGTGACGTTTGACGATACCGGGGAGCGCAAGCCATCCGCAGCGCCGTTCCGGCGCGTCCTCTCGGATCTCGGCGTTGAGTCGCACGAAGCGCTCATGGTTGGTGATTGGCCCGAGCGGGACGTCGTAGGAGCTGCCAAGGCGAACATCCGGACCGTTTTTGCCCGCTACGGGGACACGTTCGGGACGATCGACTCAGGCGCCGATTACGAGATCAACGATATTCAGGAACTGATCGGTATCGTCAGTGATCTGAATTCGGAGAAGCTGGAAGGAGCGAAGGCCAACCCATGAGCGATTGTCTGTTCTGTGGGGTCGTCAACGGGGAGATCGATGCCAACGTCGTGGCCGATAGCGAGCACTGGATGGCGTTTCGCGACATCAATCCGCAAGCGCCAACACACATCCTGGTAATACCTAAGAAGCACGTCGCGACGGTCAATGACTTAAAGGCCGGAGACGAAGTTCTGGTTGGAGAGCTAGTACGCGCCGCGGGTCGGATCGCCAACGATGAGGGTATCGCCGAAGACGGTTATCGGCTGGTGCTCAACACCAACGCGGGTGCCGGGCAATCGGTTTTTCACATGCATTTGCACTTGCTCGGTGGGAGGCCGCTCTCTTGGCCTCCCGGATAGGTCGACTGATATGAGTGTGAACGAGCTGGTAAAGCGTCTCGCGGAAGATCAGAAGACGGCCCTCAAGGCCGGCGACAAGATCCGGGTGGGGACGTTGCGGCTCCTCTCGAGCGAGCTGACGAACAAACGGATCGAGCTTGGTCGCGACCTCGAGGGGGATGAGGTCATCGGTGTTTTGTCCAAGGGCCAGAAGCAGCGTCGCGAAGCCGAGCAACAGTATCGTGAGGCCGGTCGGGAGGAGTTGGCGGACAAAGAGGCGGCTGAAGCAACGATCATCGGCGAGTATCTTCCGGAACCGCTCGATGACGCCGCGTTGACACAACTGATCGATGCGGCGATCGCGGACACCGGTGCCGAGACACTCAAAGACATGGGGGCGGTCATGGGGCGCCTGATGCCGGACGTCCGTGGCCGAGTTGACGGCAGCGTCGTCAGCGCCCGTGTGAAGGACCGACTCGGCTGACGTCAAGCCTGCCGTAGTTTCATCCATTGTGACTGTAATCGCCGAATCCGACACGTTGGTTGCTCTCGAGTGGCCAGCGATCTGTGAGCTGCTCGCGAACCAGACCAACGCCGAGTCAGCTGCGGCCGCATTGCGCGCGTTGAAGCCACTGCCCGACGTCGAAGTCGCGCACAAAGCACTGGCTGAGGTGGCCGAGGGGATGGAGGCGATCGCGAGTGAGTCGGCGTTGCCGGCGCCCTTTGTGATCGATCAAGCCTCCACGGTGCGTGCCCTGGGGGTCGAGGGTGCCACGCTGGACGGGCCGACGCTGATCTCGGCTGCACGCACTTTCGAGGGCACCCGCAAGCTGGCCACGTTTCTCAAGCGGAACCGTGATCGGTGGCCACGGTTAGCGACCCGGTTCGAGCACGCTCCCGTAGAGCCGCAGCTCGAACGGACGATCCTGGATGCCTTCGACCGGGAGGCCAAGCTGGTCGACGAAGCGAGCCGTGAGCTAGGGCGCTTCCGCCAGGAGGTGCGTCGGCTCAGAACGACGATCGTCGAGCGGTTGAATGCCTTGATCGCTAACCTGCCGCACGTTCTGGTGGCGGTCGATAGCCAGGCTACGGTTCGCGACGATCGTTACGTAGTTCCGCTAAGGCGCGAAGCGCTATCGGAGGTACCGGGGATCGTCCATGACGAGTCGGCCTCGGGAGCCACGATCTTCGTCGAGCCCAGCGCGATGGTCGACTCCAACAATGCGCTACGACGAGCGGGTCTTGCGGTGCGTCGTGAGGAAGAGCGGATCCTCGGGGAGCTAACTCGCGTGCTCGCTGAGCGTCGCGGCGAGCTAGAGCACGCTGCTCGGCTCGCGCTCCACGCTGAAACCGTCCTTGCCAGGGCTCGCTACGGATTAGCTACGAACGGTCACGCGCCCGAGTTGGGGGGCGATACGCTGGCGTTGATCGATGCGCAGCACCCACTGTTGATCGCGCACTTTGACGGAATCGGCGTGGGCGGCCTGGTCCCTCTGACGCTCGAGCTCGGGCCGGACGAGCGAACGCTGGTCGTGACCGGCCCCAACACAGGGGGCAAAACGGTTCTCCTGAAAACGATCGGCGTGGTGGTGTTGATGGCGCAGAGCGGGGTCGTGCCACCGGTCGGTCGCGGCACGCGGTTGCCGTGGCACGATTCAGTGTTCGCTGACATCGGCGATACGCAGTCGATTGCGCAAGATCTGTCGACATTCACGGCGCACCTGACGAAGCTCAAGACCGCCTGGGACGGAGCGCGTGACGGCAGTCTGATTTTGGTCGATGAGATTGGGGCTTCAACCGATCCCGCTGAGGGCTCGGCTCTGGCATCGGCGCTGCTGGAGGCGTGGACCGGTCGTCGAGCGCGGACCATCGTCACCACGCACTATCATGAGCTCAAGGTGCTGGCGTTCTCGACTGACGGCATCGTCAACGGGTCACTGGCCTACGATGTCGAACGTAACCAACCGCGGTATCGGTTCGTGAGCCACGTTCCGGGTCGTTCGTTCGGCATCGATCTGGCTGAGCGTTGGGGATTCGATCCTGCGATCATCGAGGTCGCCCGCGGGCGGCTCGACAGTGGGGTGCGTGACGTCGAGGAAGTGGTGGGTCGATTGGCGCAGCAGGAAGCCGCGCACCGTGAAGCAGAGCAGGCGCTCGAGGCTGAGCGGAAGGCGATCGGCGAAGCCGCAACCGCGCGTGCCGCCCGTGAAACAGCGGAAGCCCGGTCACAACGCGAAGCAGCGGAGCAACGGCTGGCGGAGTTGGAAGCCCAACTCGATCGGTTGCGGGGGGAGGTTCGCGAGCAGCAGAAGAAGCTCCGCCGACGGACCGCCGAGTTGGCCGAAGCCGAAGCCGACGCGGAACGGTCTCGGATGCTCGCCGCCGAGGCGGATCGGGCATCAGCGGAGCTTCGCGCCCAGCAGGAGGCGCTCGCTGACGAGCGGAGCGTTGTCCCGATCGCGCTCGGAGATCAGGTCCGAATCCCGCGCTATGATGTTGTCGGTGAGATAGTCGACCTCGATCGTCGCGAGGATGTCGCGGCGGTGAAAGCCGGACAGATCCGGATTAGTTGTCGCGCGTCGGAATGCGAGCTGATCGAAAGCGCCGCGGATCGCGCGGAGCCCGAGATGGTGGCGGGCCAGGTGCCGCTCCCGGGGGACGAAGACCTCGACGACGTACCGCTTGAGGTCGATCTTCGCGGGATGACTGCAGACGAAGTCAGCTTCCCGGTCGCGGGCGCGCTCGAACAGGCGTACCATACCGGTCGGGCCTCGATTCGGTTTATACACGGTAAGGGGACCGGGGTCCTGCGACAGCGCGTGGCCGAGCTTTTGCAGAAGCACCCCTACGTAGTGGAGTTTCGAGTGGGGCATTGGAACGAAGGCGGGGACGGAGTTACGGTCGTGACGATGGAGAACCAGGTGGAGTCCGAGAGCTGACGATGGCTATTCCCGACCATATCATCGATGAGATTCGCGAGCGGGCCGACCTCGTCGAGGTAATCGGCGAAGTCGTCGCGCTCAAGAAACGCGGCAAGAACTTCGTTGGTCTATGTCCGTTTCACCCCGAGAAGACACCTTCCTTTAGCGTCTCACCCGACAAGCAGATGTACTACTGCTTCGGATGTCAGGCCGGTGGCAACGTGTTCTCGTTTCTGGTCGAGTACGAAAAACTCACCTTTCCGGATGCTGTGCGCGCACTCGGCGAGCGAACCGACGTCGAGGTACCGGACAGAGAAACGATCGCGGATGATCCCAATGCTCCGCTCTACCACGCCAACCGATTAGCGGCCGAGTTCTACCACCGTCATCTAATGGAGTCGCCGGAGGCCGAGATGGCGCGGAGCTATCTCGCGGAGCGCGGGATTGAGCGTCAGGCATCGGAAACGTTTCTGCTCGGCTGGGCACCCGACGAGTGGGATGCGCTTACCGGGGAAGCGTCGCGCCAGGGGATCGAAGCGCAAATTCTGATCGCGGCCGGCGTAGCGGCTCGGAGCGAGAAGACCGGGGGCACTTACGATCGCTTCCGTGGGCGACTCTGTTTTCCGATCCGATCGGTGGGCGGCAAGGTCATCGCCTTGTCGGGCCGGCGCCTTGATAACGAGGAGCCCAAGTACTTGAACTCCTCGGATACGAGGGTCTTTTCGAAAGGCCGAACGTTGTTCAACCTCGATCTCGCTCGGTCCCAGATCCGCCGCCAGGGTGCGGTGATCGTGGTCGAGGGCAACTTCGATCTGGTCGGTCTCTACCAAGCCGGGTTTCGCAACGTGGTGGCGCCGCTTGGGACGGCGATGACCAACGCTCAGGCGCGAATCCTCAAGCGGTACACTTCCACCGCTTACCTCGCCTACGACGGCGACACCGCCGGCGAGCGCTCAGCGTTCCGAGCCAGTGATCTGCTTCTTGCCGCCGGTTTCGCGGTCCGTGTCGTATCGCTCCCCGAGGGTCGCGATCCAGATGACGTGATACGAGATGGTGGTGCGGAAGCGTTTGCCGCGCTTATTGAGGCGGGACAGGATGTGATCGATGCCAAGCTCGAGGTCGTTCGGTCCCGAGTCGACCTCACCGATGTTATGAAAAAACGCCGGGCGATCAGCCGATTGCTCAAGAGCGTCAAAGTCGTGCCCGACCCGGTGACCCAGTCGCTGTACCTAGACAAGATCGCCGCTGGATTGGGCGTGCCACGCGATACCTTGACCGTCCCTTCTGCGATCGATCGTCCGCGACCGCGCGACGAGTCGACGCGCGAAGTGAGACCAAAAGAGCGCCGTCAAGGCCCCGGTGCGATCGCCACGCCAGGTGCGCAGGACGAGCGGTACGTGTTACTCCACGCCGTCAACGATTCACGCTGGCTCGCCGAGACGCAGGCCGCTTGTCGCCCGGAGTACTTTGTCGACGCCGGGTATCGGGCGCTGTTCGAACATCTCGCGAGTTACGACGCGGATGCCGTAAAAATCGCCGATGAAGCCCACCGCGTTTCTGACCCCGACCTCCAGCGGGTGATCGCCGAGCTCGAGGTGTGGCGCTCGGCGAATGGGCTTCCGCTATCTGAGGAGTCGTTCCGTGACAGCCTCTCGCAACTTCTAGTCAAGGCGATCGACCGTGGGGTGAGCCCTGAGTTCGAGCCGACGGGCGAGCGGCTGGCGGATGCCGTTCGGCAGCGTGACTTGGCGCGCGCTATCCGACAGGGGGAGCGACCCGCTTCGTAGCCCATGTCGCGTTCGAAACCACCTCCCCGACCATTTGCTGAAGACGACGCCGATGACCATGAGGCTCCCGTTTCGGATGCCATCGATCAGGCGATCCTCGATTTGCGGAGCGGCAAGGACATTCTCGATCCGGCTGTGGAGCAACCGGCAGTCGATGTCCGACTCCACGATGATCTCACCCGGATGTACTTCCAGGAGATGGGTCGTGTGCCGTTGCTCTCCCCCGAGGAGGAGATCGCCATCGCCCGTGCGATTGCCGAAGGCCAGGCTGCGCTGAGAGAGAGGGTGTTCAGCTCGCTGAGCTCAATAGAGAATGCGTTTGACCAGGGGCGCCGCGTCGCTGATGGCGGACTACGAGCGGAGGCTTTCTTGTCGCAGGATTATGACGAGTCCGAAGAGGGCGCAGATGATGATGACGCTGGCGGACGAGAAGCGTTGGTCCGTCAGCTCGAGCAGCTGGAGCAGACTTGGCGCGAAGCCCGCCGCACCTTCGAGAAAAGCGGTCTCCGCGGCAAGAAGGGGAAGGACGCGTTCGAAGAGATGGAGAAGGTGCGCGCCTTCTTTGTCGGGTTGCCGCTGCATCCATCACAGGTCGAGTACCTAGCCGAGTCGTTGCGCCTGTGGGATGGCACCACCGGGGTCGAGTGGCGTGAGCAGGATCTCGATCGCGAGACGGGCCTCACGCGGGCCGAGTACCACGCCTTGCTCAAGGAAGTCAGCGAGCTCATGTGGCGCGTGATGGCAGCTCGGCGACGGATGGTCGAGTCCAACGTTCGGCTCGTGGTGTCTGTCGCCAAACGGTATATCGGGCGCGGGCTCGAGTTTCTGGACCTGATCCAGGAAGGAAACTCTGGGTTGCTGAAAGCGACAGAGAAGTTCGATTACCGCAAGGGATACAAGTTCTCGACCTATGCCACGTGGTGGATACGGCAGGCTATCACGCGGGCGATCGCCGAGCAGTCGCGGACGATTCGGATCCCGGTTCACATGATGGAGACGATCAACCGTGTGAATCGCTTCACGCGTCGGATCGTCCAGGAGACGGGTCGCGAACCGCCGCCGGAAGAGGTCGCCGCCGAGTTGGGGCTGCCGATCGACAAGGTCAAGGCGGTGCTCGAAATCGCCCAAGAGCCGATCTCGCTCGATCGTCCGATCCAACACGGCCAGGACACGCAGATTTCCGACATCATCGAGGATGAGACCTCACCCTCGCCGTCGAGTAGCGCTGCCTTCACGATGTTGCGCGAGAACGTCAACGCGGTGCTCCACACGCTGAGTCAGCGCGAGGAGCGGATCATCCGACTGCGTTTCGGGATCGGTGATGGGTGTCCGCGCACGTTGGAGGAGGTCGGCTCGATCTTCAACATCACCCGCGAGCGCGTACGCCAGATCGAGTCGAAGGCGCTCAAGAAGCTGCGCCACCCCTCGAAGTGTGGGGATCTGCTTCGTTACTACGACGAGTAGCGCGTGAGCGACGCCGTCGGGCGTTAAACCTCGGCAACCGATATCTTACTTTGTTAGCGGACCCGTGCTTCGGTGCGGCGGGGCTCGCTGCGATCGAACGGGCCCGTAGCTCAGTGGTCAGAGCACCGGACTCATAATCCGAGGGTCGCTGGTTCAAATCCAGCCGGGCCCACTCCAACATGCGATAGCGAGGGAATTCGATGCGGACGTTCATGCTTCTACTTGTCACCGGGATGGTGGCTTCAGTGCTGGGTTGTGACGATGAAAGCAACTCGATTACCGGCACGTACAACTTGTTTATCGGTGAGACACTGGACACGTGCGACGGGATAGTCAACGACGATATCCAGAGTCGGATCGTCATTAATCGGAACGGCGATGAGTTCACCGTGGCGTTTGGCGACGATGGAGTGCTGACCGGTCAGCTCGATAATCAGGGATTGATCCAGGTACAGGGGCCGATCACGACGACGATCGATGTGGGCGGCCAACCCACCGAGGTCGCCGCCTTCATGGAGATGCAAATATCGATTGTCCGGGAGATTCTCCAGGCGACAGGTCGGTTGACCTACGATGGGACCCACCCCAGCTCGCCAGGCGTACAGTGCATTCAGGAGTTTGGCGCCTCCGGACAACGGGCGGCGCTGATCCCGCTGGTTTCAGCCCGTTCCGTCGTTGACGGGTCCTAGCACCGCGCGTACGTTCGAAACACAACGAGTGGGTGGTTAGCTCAGCTGGTTAGAGCGCCTGCCTCACATGCAGGAGGTCGGGGGTTCGAGTCCCTCACCGCCCACCAAAGTCAATCTCAAGAACAACAAAGGGTTGGGGGAATCCGGCAGAAACGCCGGTGAGGTGGGGTGTACCAGTTTCTGTGCCAGTTCGGGCGAGCATTACGCCT
>JBDHED010000004.1:0-28005 GCA_039591175.1 Gemmatimonadota bacterium
GAGCGAGACTGAATTCAATCTGCCGAACGCGTTTTCGCTGGGCGCGTCGACCAGGCTTGGCAACCAGGTCCGAGTGGCCGGTGTTTTTCGCCGTTCGGGGTGGGAAGACTTTGAGATTGACGGCGTATCCCAACCGGATGCCGCCGACTTCATCGAGTACGGGGGCGGGCTCGAGTACACGCCCGACCAGCGGAACCTGCTCATCGGGCCGCGGGCCCCGATCCGTTTCGGCATGCGCTGGCGGCAGCTGCCGATAGTCATCAACGATCAAAACGTGAACGAGTGGGCGCTCAGCGTCGGCCATAGCCGACGCTTCGGTGATCGTAGTCGGGTCGACCTGCTCTTTGAGTACGGCCGCCGCGGTTCACTCGATGATATAGGCCTGACGGAGCGTTACATGCGGCTGGGGTTTGGAATCAGCGCATTCGAGCAGTGGCGGCGGCGCCGCTCGTAGCCTAGTCTTGGGACCTTCGTTCTCCATTTCACCAACATCAATTCTGCGAGTGTCATGACCCTGCGAACGGGGCACAGAAGGGACAATGCGGCATAGGCTCAAGATCCGGTGGGCGATCGTTGGATTCGCCGTGCTGGCTGGGCTCTGGTACTTGTGGCCCAGCTTCCGCTTCTACTCGATGCCGGCACAAGAGCGCCAAGTGTTCGAGCAGGAGGACCCGAGCGGTTTCGAGAAGCTCAAGGGTGCGGCGATCAAGCTCGGCCTCGACCTGCAGGGTGGAATGCACCTCGTTCTCGAGCTCGATGACAGCGAGCGTGCGTTTACCGGCGATGAGCGACGCGACGCGGTTGATCGGGCGCTTGAGATCATCCGCAATCGAGTCGATCTGTTCGGTGTCTCGGAACCGCTGATCCAGAAGATCGGAGACGATCGCATTATCGTCGAGCTGCCTGGGATCCAAGATGAAAGGCGGGCCAAAGACCTCGTACAGCGGACCGCGTTCCTTGAGTTCCAGCTAGTCGCCGAAGGTGCTCTGGTCACGGATCAGATTCGCGCTGTCGATCGAGGACTCGCCGGTCGGTCGCCGTCGCAACAAACTGAAGCTGACGCCGACACGGAACCATCGACCGAGGCGATAATCTCAGACACCACGTCCAGCGAATCAGAGGATGCCCAGACGTTGGAGGAATTCTTCGAGGAGGACGAATCCGACACGAGTGAGGCTCAGAGGGGTATCGACGATGGACGATTCTCAGCGCTTCTGCAGACCGAGCAAGTAGGCGCCGACAAGTTCAATCTGCTGGTCGCAGAAGACGACGTGCCGACTGTGCGGGCGTTGCTCGCCGATTCAGCGGCGATGGCGGGCGTCGATGATCGCTACGAGTGGCTCTGGTCGGGTCAGTCGAGAACATTCGCCGACGGTCGTACCTACCGGACTTTGTTCCTGGTGGTCAAAGAGTCTGAGATGACGGGTGAGGCGATCTCCACCGCCGCTGCAGGCTTCGATCCTCAGTTCGTCAGCCAGCCCATTGTGACGCTCGAGATGACCGGTGAGGGGGCGTCGATGTTTGGAGATGTCACCGGTCGTCACGTCAACGAACGGTTGGGAATCGTCCTCGACAACGTGGTCCGCATGGCGCCCAACATTCGACAGCGAATCAGCGGTGGGCGGGCTCAGATCGAGGGTTTTGACTCGATCGAAGAGGCTCGCGACATAGCCATTGTGCTCCGAGCGGGGGCGCTGCCGGCTCCGCTTGACATCATCGAGGAGCGCACCGTGGGGCCTTCGTTGGGTGCGGACTCGATCGAGCGAGGACGTCGCGCTGGGCTGCTCGGTCTTATGGTTGTGGCGGTGTTCATGATCATCTACTACCGGGCGTCGGGGCTCATCGCGAATCTGGCCTTGCTGTTCAACATCGTGCTTATCCTGGCGGCCTTGGCGGCCTTTGGTGCCACGTTGACACTGCCTGGAATAGCTGGTTTGATCCTGACCGTGGGTATGGCGGTGGACGCAAACGTGCTCGTGTTCGAGCGGATCCGAGAGGAGATCGACCTGGGGAAGTCTGTTCGAGCCGCCATAGATGCCGGCTATCAACGCGCATTGGTGACGATCCTTGATGCGCAGATAACGACGTTGATCGCAGCTGCGGTTCTGTTTCAGTTCGGTACTGGCCCGATCAAGGGTTTTGCGGTGGTCCTCTCGATCGGAATTCTGTCATCGATTTTCACTGCGGTATTCGTGACGCGGACGTTGTTTGAAACCTGGACCCAACGGGCGACTGCGAGTCGCCTGAGCATCTGACTATGTTCTGGTTGTTCAAAAACGCGAACTACCCTTTCATGCAATGGCGTCGGATCGCGTTCGCGATGTCGTCCATCGCGATCCTGGTAGTAGTCGCTTCGATCGCGATACGTGGCGGGCTGCGGTACTCGATCGACTTCACTGGTGGGACGCTGATACAACTCGATTTTGAACAACCCGTGGAGATTGGGACGTTGCGTAGCGTGCTTGAGTCGCTACCTGGACTCACCTCGACCGAGGTTCAACGTTTTGGTGATCCGTCCGATGTCGTGATCCGAGCTCAGGTGCCGGTTGGAGAGGAGGAGGGTTTCGGCCGCCGGATTGAAGCCCAGCTTCGACAGGCGCCGGAGCTACAGGGCCAAACGTTCACAGTGGTCCGCACGGAAGCAGTAGGGCCCAAGATCGGGGCCGAGCTCAAAGGCCAGTCGGCGCGCGCCATCCTGTACGCGCTGATCTTGATCTTGATCTACATCGCCGTCCGATTCGAGCCGAAGTTTGGCGTTGCGGCCGTAATAGCGACGCTTCATGACGTGGTGCTCTCGATCGGTGCGTTCTCGTTGATGGACAAAGAAATCTCACTGGCGGTGGTAGCCGCTTTCCTGACGATCATCGGCTATTCGCTCAACGACACCATCGTGGTGTTCGACCGTATCCGGGAAGATCTCCGATCGATGCGACGCGAACGTTACGTGTCGGTTGTAAACGCGGCCGTGAACCAGACCTTGTCGCGCACGGTCATCACCTCGGGTACAACCCTGATCGTCGTTCTGTTCCTGTTCTTTATGGGCGGGGGTGTGATTCACGATTTCGCGTTCGCGTTGCTGATCGGGATCATCATTGGAACGTACTCATCGATCTTCGTCGGTGCGCCGCTGCTGATCGAATGGAAACGTCGGATCGAGGATCGGGGGGGGAAGAGCCCGCGAGCCAAAACGAAAAAGAAGGCTCAGGCCACATCGCGGGCGTGACCGCGCCAGGCTACTTCGACACTCACTGCCATCTCCAGGATCAGGCCTTCTCGGAGGACCGGCCTGCGGTTCTCTCACGTGCGCGGACGGTCGGGGTCTCTGAGATCGTCGCCATCGCCTCAAACCCAGCTGACGCAGCGAAAGCCAAGACGCTGGCCGACGAAACTACCGATCCGCGTGTCTGGTTCACCGCCGGGTTGCATCCGCACGAAGCCTCGGCTTGGAAGCGCGGCACGAGCGAGGCGATCGAGCGAATGCTCGACGCGGGTGCGGTGGCGGTCGGCGAGATCGGACTCGACTATCACTACGACAATAGCCCACGGGATGTGCAGCGTCGTGTGTTTGGCGAACAGCTCGCATTGGCCGCCGACCGGGATCTTCCAGTGGTGGTCCACTCGCGTGACGCCGAGGACGACACATTGGCCGTGCTCGCTGAGTCGAGCATCGCCCCAAACCGCGTGGTTTTACATTGTTTTAGCAGTTCCCGGCAGATGCTCGATCATGGGGTCGAGCGGGGGTATTACGTTTCGTTCTCGGGTATGATCACGTTTCGGTCATTCCCGGCCGCTGATCTCGTACCGCGTGTTCCCGAGGATCGGTTGTTGGCCGAAACCGATGCCCCGTATCTGGCACCGGCACCTCATCGGGGTCGCCGGAACGAACCGGCGTACGTGGTCGAGACAGTGGCTGCGCTGGCGGCTCTGCGCGGGATCGAGGCCGGTCACGTGGTTGATCGGACGCGACGCAATGGGCTCGCCTTTTATCGCCTTGGGCAGCCGGATTAGCGAGCTTGTATCGGTTAGGGGGTAAGTCTAGGTTTGCCAGTACGGTTCGAAGAAGGGAGGACAGGTGAAAACGGTTCACGCCATCGCCGAGCTGTTTGGACGCTCGCCATTCGGGCCCCTCGTTCACCACACCCAAAAAGTCCACGAATGTGTTCGAGAGGTGAAGCCACTCGTCGAGGCCTTTTTGCGGAAAGACTACGAGGCGGTCGCGCGGCTTTACAACCGGATCTCGGACCTTGAGCACGAGGCCGACAACATCAAGCGTGACATCCGAACCCATCTTCCGAAATCGCTCTACCTGCCGGTCAATCGTGCCGACATGCTCAAGTACCTCAAGGAACAAGACGCGATAGCGGACACAGCTGAGGATATAGCGGTCCTCCTGACGATCCGACGCACCGAGATCCCATCGGCACTGCACGACGAGATCCTGCTACTCACAGACAAGGTCATCGAAACAAGCGATTTGCTCGTCAAGGCGGCCAGCGAGTTGGAACGCTTGCAAGAATCCGTGTTCGGTGGCAAGGACGCGCAGCGGGTGAGTGAGCAGATCGCGGAGGTCAATCAAGGCGAGTACGAAGCCGACAAGGTCCAAACACAGTTGTCTCGTCATCTGTACGAGGTCGAGGATGAATTGGACCCGATATCGGCTTACTTCACCATGAAACTCTTCCGGCTCCTGGGAGAGATCGCCAACCACGCAGAGAACACCGGGGACAGCCTGGATATGATGCTGTCCAACCAGTAGTCCGGAGGCGGACTTGCTGATCTTCATCTTGCTGGCGCTTGCCATCGGCCTCTTTATGGCCTGGAACATCGGCGCCAACGACGTGGCGAACGCGATGGGCACGAGCGTTGGATCAGGGGCGCTGACGCTCAGACAGGCGGTGGTAGTGGCGGCGGTGTTCGAGTTCGGTGGCGCGGTGCTTGTCGGGGGTCACGTCACGTCGACGATCAAGGGCGGAATCCTATCGCCCGAGTTGTTCTCGGATACACCGGAAATCTTCATGTTCGGGATGGCGGCGGCGTTGCTGGGAGCGGCGATTTGGCTTCTGGTAGCGACGATGTTCGGTCTTCCAGTATCAACAACGCATTCGATCGTGGGCGCGGTAGTCGGTTTTGGCATCATCACGGTGGGGTGGGGGAACGTCAACTGGGGAACGATGGCGTCGATCGTTCTGTCGTGGGTTGTTTCGCCACTCTGCGGTGGCCTTCTGGCATTCCTGACCTTCACGTTTATTAGCCGCAAGATCATTCTCGCTGATAGCCCGTACGATGCGACGGTTCGATGGGCGCCCTATCTGGTGGCGGTGGTCGGGTTCACGCTCAGCCTTTCGATCCTCTACAAAGGCCTCAAGAACCTGAACCTCGACCTTCCTTTCACTGTGGCCGGACCGGCATGTCTCGCGATCGGTGGTGTCCTGGGGTTTTCGATGCGGGCTTGGCTCAAACGCCGACATCGACCAGCCGGCTTCTCGGTCGTCGCTGTCGAGCGGCTGTTTGCTGGATTGCAGGTCATCACCGCGTGTTATGTCGCGTTCGCCCACGGAGCGAACGACGTCGCGAACGCGATCGGTCCCTTGGCGGGCATCCTGCAGGTCTATCAGGACGGAACGTTGGCCGCCAAGGCCCCGGTGCCAATCTGGATCCTCGCCATGGGGGGCGTCGGGATCGTCGTCGGGTTGGGGACCTACGGATACAAAGTCATCATGACGATCGGCCACCAGATCACGAGCATGACGCCGACGCGTGGGTTTTCAGCCGAGTTTGGGGCGGCCACTACGGTGCTGGCGGCGTCGCGGCTCGGCCTACCGATTTCCACTACCCATACGCTGGTCGGTGCGGTCATCGGTGTGGGGTTTGCCCGCGGGCTGGCAGCGCTTAACCTGCGAGTGATTCGCAACATAGTGACGAGCTGGATCATCACGATTCCAGCCGCAGGGCTGATTTCCGTGATCGCGTTCTACGCTCTCAAATCCCTGTTCGGGTGAGGTTAGGATGAAGTCCGATATTGAGATCGCCCAAGCGGCAAAACTCAGGCCGATTACAGACGTGGCCTTGGAGTTGGGGCTCGTTTCCACTGAGATCGAGCCCTATGGCCATCACATCGCAAAGGTCAGACTCGAAGCGCTAGCCGAGCGGTCCGCTACGGGACGACTCGTCCTGCTGACTGGCATATCGCCGACGGCGGCTGGCGAGGGGAAGTCGACGGTTGCGGTCGGGCTGGCCCAAGCCATGAACCGGCTGCAGAAAAAGACGGTTCTATGCCTGCGCGAGCCGTCCCTGGGGCCGTGTATGGGGATCAAGGGTGGAGCCGCAGGCGGTGGATACTCGCAAGTGGTTCCGATGGAGGAGATCAATCTCCACTTCACGGGCGACATCCACGCCGTTGGTGCGGCCAACAACCTGTTGGCCGCGATGATCGACAATCATCTCCACTTTGGCAATGTGCTCGGGCTGGACCCGCGTCAGATCTTGTGGCGGCGAGCGGTGGATATGAACGACCGTGCGTTGCGCGGGATCGTCGTTGGGCTGGGAGGCCGAGCCAACGGAGTGCCGCGCGAGGATGGGTTCCTGATTACCGTCGCCAGCGAGATCATGGCGATTCTCTGTCTGGCCGACAGCCTCGAGGACCTGGAACGTCGGGTGGCCGACATCGTCGTCGGCTACACCTACGATGGCGAGCCGGTGCGCGCGCGAAGCCTCGATGCAGCCGGTGCGATGACCCTGTTGCTCGCCCAAGCGCTCAACCCGAATCTGGTGCAGACGCTCGAGGGCACTCCGGCCTTCATCCACGGAGGACCGTTCGCCAACATTGCGCATGGATGCAATTCGTTGCTCGCGACCCGCATGGGCCTCGCTCTCGGGGAGTATTGCGTGACCGAAGCTGGTTTTGGATCCGATTTGGGCGCTGAGAAGTTCTTCGACATCAAGTGTCGTTATGGAGGGCTCAAGCCCGACGCCGTGGTGGTCGTGGCCACGATCCGGGCGCTAAAGCGCAGCGGTGGCGCGGCGATCGACACGCTTGCCGAAGAGGATCTCGGTGCGCTCGAGGTCGGACTCACCAATCTAGCCGCGCATCTGGACATCGTGGCCCGGTTTCATGTCCCCGCCGTTGTAGCCATCAACGTGTTCGGTACTGATACCGAGAACGAGCTGGCTCGCGTGGAGGCGTTCTGCGATCACCAGCGTGTCCCCGCCGCTCGCGCGACCGTCCACGCCGACGGCGGCGACGGTGGCCTCGATTTGGCTGCTCGGGTGATAGAGACCGCCGAGAGCGGCGAGGCTCAGTTCGAGCCGTTGTATCCGGTTGAATGGCCGATCAAGCGGAAGATCGAGACGATCGCCAAGCGTGTCTACGGCGCGGAAGGTGTCGAGTATGGCCGGGCGGCAGCGCGTAGCATCAAGCGGTTGGAAGAGGTAGGCCTCGGCGACTTACCGGTGTGCATCGCCAAGACCCAGTACTCGCTCTCTGACAATCCGACGCTGCTCGGTCGACCCAGCGACTTCAATATCTCGGTAACCGACGTGCGACCATCGGCCGGGGCCGGGTTCTTGGTGGTTGCGACCGGCGACATCATGATCATGCCCGGCCTGCCGCGACGCCCGGCTGCAGAAGCGATGCGGGTGGACGCGGATGGCACCGTTCACGGCCTTTTCTAATTCGATCATCGCGAGGAGGGACCTCATGCCCAACACGACCATAACGGCTCCAACGGCGCCAGCGGCGCTGGGCCCCTACAGTCAAGCGGTCGTCGCCGGCGAGTGGGTGTTCACCGCGGGCCAGATCGGTTTGAGCGGCGACGGAACGCTAAAGGAAACGATCGAGGCTCAGACGCTCCAAGCGCTGCAGAACCTGACTGCGGTGCTAGCAGTCGCCGGTGGCGGTTGGCGAGATGTCGTCAAGACGACCGTATACTTGACCGACCTAGCGGACTTTGAAGCTTTCAACGCGGTCTACGCTGAAGTCGTGGAGGCACCGTTGCCGGCCCGGTCGACGGTACAAGTCTCACGCCTGCCCAAGGACGCCCTCGTAGAGATCGATGCCATCGCGCGCTTGAGCAGATGAACTTTACCAGCGAAGAGATCACCAAGCTGACCGAGAAGGTCCGGTGCGCGGGTTGAGCGTCCAAGTTGAGTCCGGAGGACCTTCGCGATGCGCTCGCCATGCTGCCCCGACCCCCGACCGACCCCAACGTGCTGGTGGGTCACGACACGTTGGACGACGCCGGCGTGTATCGAGTTCGACCTGATCTGGCGTTGATCCAGACGGTCGACTTCTTCACTCCGATCGTCGATGACGGCTACGAGTTCGGGCAGATCGCGGCCGCGAACGCGTTTTCGGACGTTTACGCCATGGGGGGGACGCCAAAGACGGCGCTCAATTTGGTGTGTTGGCCCAATGAGTTGGACAACAAGATCTTGGGCTCCATCTTGGCGGGTGGCGCCGACAAGGCGCACGAGGCGGGTTGCGCCCTGATCGGCGGTCACTCGATTCAGGACGAGGAGCTCAAGTACGGGCTTGCGGTGACCGGCACCGCGCACCCGGATCGAATCGTCACCAACGCCACGGCTGTGGTTGGCGACCAGCTGTACCTCACCAAGCCACTCGGAACCGGTATCTTGACGACCGCGCTAAAACAGGGTCAGCGCTCAGCCGTTGAGATCGAAGCAGCGGTTGTGGCGATGAAAGTCTTGAACGGACCGGCGATGGCCGTGGCCCTCGATGTTGGCGTCACCGCTGCGACCGACATCACCGGGTTTGGGCTTGCGGGGCACGCCGTTCAACTGGCGGACGCGAGCGGGGTGACACTCCGTTTCGAGGGCGCCCAGTTACCGATCTTCGCGGACGCTCAGGAACTCGCTCTGGCCGGCTGCGTTCCCGCTGGCGGAGAAGCCAACCAGCGGTACTATGGGCCGCGGGTCGATGTCGCTTCAACTGTGCCCGACGGCGTGATGAAGGTCGTGTTTGATCCGCAAACCAGCGGTGGGTTGCTGCTCGCGATCCCGGGGGAGGACACGGATTCGGTGGTCGCGGCACTGCAAGCGGCTGATTGCGGGGCCGCTCGCCACGTTGGGGTGGTAATAGCGCGTGACGAACCGGCGGTGGTTGTGAGGTGACGGTCACCGAGTCCCGAACCGTCCGAGCGCCGCGCGGCACCACGCTCCGCTGCCGCGGTTGGCATCAGGAAGCCGCCATGCGGATGCTTATGAACAACCTCGATCCGGACGTCGCCGAGGATCCGGATCGGCTGGTGGTGTACGGCGGATCGGGTCGCGCGGCCCGTGACTGGGCGTGTTTTGAGGCCATCGTTCGATCGCTCGAGCGACTCGCCGACGACGAGACTCTGTGCGTTCAGTCTGGGAAGCCCGTCGGGGTGTTTCGAACCCACCCGTGGGCTCCGCGGGTGATTATCGCGAACGCCAATCTGGTCCCACGCTGGGCGACCGCCGACGAGTTCCGTCGCCTCGAAGCCCTGGGTCTCACGATGTACGGTCAGATGACCGCTGGGTCGTGGATCTATATCGGAACGCAAGGCATCGTACAGGGGACGTACGAGACCTTTGCCGCGGTCGGCGATCACCACTTCGGCGGGGCGCTCGAAGGTCGTTGGGTGCTGACCGGTGGTTGCGGGGGCATGGGGGGCGCGCAACCTCTCGCCGCGACGATGAATGGGGCCGCCTGTCTCATCGTCGAGGTCGACCCCAAACGGTTGGAGCGCCGGGTGGCGACGCGTTATCTGGACGAGATCACCGACGATCTCGACACCGCGCTCGATCGAGTGCTCGGCGCGACCGCTCGGGGGGAGGCGCGTTCGATCGGCCTGATCGGAAACTGCGCCGAGATCGTGCCCGACATCGTTCGCCGCGGAATCGTTCCCGACGTAGTCACGGATCAGACCAGCGCACACGATGCGCTCGAGGGGTACGTGCCCGCTGGCCTGACGCTGGCCGAAGCGGATGCGTTGCGGGTCCAAGATCCCGAGAATTACGTCAGCCGGGCCATGGAGTCGATGGCGATTCACTGCCGCGGCCTGCTCGATCTCAGGACCGCTGGCGCGGTGGTGTTCGACTATGGGAACAACCTTCGAGGCCAGGCGCTGGACGCAGGTGTGGAAAACGCGTTTGAGATTCCGGGCTTTGTGCCGGAGTATATTCGGCCGCTGTTCTGTGAGGGCAAGGGGCCGTTCCGATGGGCCGCTCTCTCGGGTGACCCGGCCGACATTCACGCCATCGATAGCGCAATCGCCGACTTATTTCCGACCGATGCGCCGCTCCAGCGCTGGATCCGGCTGGCCGCCGAACGGGTCGCCTTTCAAGGGTTGCCGGCTCGCATCTGTTGGCTCGGGTATGGAGACCGCTGGAAGCTGGGTGAGCGCATCAACGACCTGGTTTCGAACGGCGAGGTAACGGCGCCGGTGGTCATCGGTCGCGATCACCTCGACACCGGGTCGGTGGCGTCGCCGTTCCGCGAGACCGAAGGGATGGCTGACGGTTCTGATGCGATCGCCGATTGGCCGATCCTCAACGCGCTGCTGAACACCGCCAGCGGAGCGTCGTGGGTCTCGGTCCACCATGGTGGTGGGGTTGGGATCGGCAATAGCCTGCATGCGGGTCAGGTCATTGTCGCCGATGGGACCGCCGAGGGAGCGGCGCGGCTCGAGCGCGTGTTAACCAACGATCCCGGTATCGGTATCGCGCGGCATGTCGATGCCGGCTACCCTGAGGCTCGCTCTGCGGCTACGGCGCGCGGCGTTCAGATCCCGATGATCGACCCGCAGAAATGACCGACGACGCCGCCAACGGCGGCGATCTTCTAATCACCGACATCGGCCAGCTCGTGGACCCGGGCGAGGGCGCCTTCTCTGCGCCGCTCGAGATCGTTTGTGACGCGTTTGTGTGGATACGGCAAGGTCGGGTCGCCGCCGCCGGCCCGATGGCGGATCTGCCCAGTGATGCGACCGGCACACCTGTGTTTGACGCTGGCGGCGGAGTAGCGCTACCGGGGCTCGTCGACCCCCACACGCACGCCGTCTTTGGTGCCACCCGAGAGCACGAGTTCGAGCAACGGTTGGCTGGAGCCAGTTATGAGGAGATCGCCGAGCAGGGCGGTGGTATCGGGTTCAGCGTGCGCGATCTGCGAGCTCGAAGCGAGGACGATCTGGTGCTCCTGTCACGGCCGCGACTGGCGGCCGCGGCCCACTTTGGCGTCACCACTCTAGAGGTGAAATCGGGGTACGGATTGGCCACAGAGCAGGAGCTCAAGATGCTGCGTGTGGTGGCGCGCCTGGCGGCGGAGCCCAAGCTGCCGCGGCTTGTGCCGACATTCCTTGGTGCGCATGCTCTACCAATCGAGTTCGCCAACGATCGGGCGGCGTTCGTGCGCTTGGTCATTGACGAGATGTTGCCAGCCGTGGCCACGGAAGCGCTGGCTGAGTTCTGCGACGTCTTCTGCGATCGTGGAGCGTTCACCCGGGACGAGGCAGAGACGATCTTGAGGCGGGCGGCCGAGCTCGGTTTTGGGCTGAAGATCCACGCCGACGAGTTCGTACCGCTGGGTGGCACACAACTGGCGGTCGAGTTGGGAGCTGCCAGTGTAGATCATTTGGTGGCGGTTGATGAGGCCGGCATCGCCGCTCTCGCTGGTAGCGACACGGTGGCCACACTGCTGCCTGGAACCTCCTTCTTCCTGCGCCTCGATCGCCATGCTCCGGCTCGTGAACTGGCTGATCGTGGCGCCAATCTGGCGTTGGCGACTGACTTCAACCCGGGCACGTCGATGACTCAGAATCTGCTTTTGATGGTGACGTTCGGGTGTTGTTCGTTGGGCCTCACCATCGGTGAGGCGCTGCGCGCCGTGACCCGCGGTGGTGCGTTGGCACTTCGACGCTCGGACGTCGGCACTTTGATGCCGGGTGCCAGGGGCGATGTCGCGCTGTTCAAAGTGCCAGACTATCGGCACCTGGCATATCACTATGGGATGGGTCATTGCGCAGCTACGATCAAGGGCGGGGAAGTCATCTGGCGGCAAAACGAGACCGGATCCAGATTTCCAACATGAGCGCGGCTTGGAAGGACAAACGTGATCGCCCGTCGCGGCACCCAGACCCCGATGCGGCGATCGCCGAGTATCTCGAGCAGTTGCGGCAGGCGGACGTCAGTGGAACCCGCCCGCCGGCCGGGGCTTTGAACGGTCTCGGTGATGCCCATCTCGATACCGAAGACGTCGCCTCAGCGGTCGAGTACTACCGTCAGGCAGCCGAAGCCTATGCCGAGGACGGGCGCCTCGATCACGCGATCGCGTGTTGTCAGAAGATCCGCCGCTACGCACCCGACGACATCCAGGTGGGGTTGCTTCTGGGTCGGTACTACGGCGTCAAGGGGCTGGTGGCCGATGCCCTCGTCGAGCTCAAGAACCTCGTTGAGCGACAGAAGGGCGCAGGCAACACGAGATTGGCGTTGGAGGGGATGCGTGAGATCGTGACGCTCGAGCCGGATCACCCTGAACATCGTGAGCGCCTGGCAGATTTGAGCCTCGCCGAGGGTGACGGAGCAGCCGCCAGCGAGGCGCTCGCAGCAGCGCTTGAGCGTTATGAGACGACTGGCGACGAGGCTGCCGCGCACCGTGTTCGGCGGCGACTCGAGGATTTGAAACAGGCGAGTGCCTTCACCGCTCCTAAGACACTCCCCAACGCGGTCACACCACCAGCGCAAGCCAAAGGGTTGAGAGCTGAGGCCGAGCAGTATCGCTCGGAAGGCCGCTGGATCGAAGCCATCGAGGCTTACCGCCGTTTGTCAGAAGGCGGCCAGATCAGGGGCTCGGACTTCGAAGCCTGGTCCGAGTGCGCCCGGCAGAGCGGTCGTGCGGCAAACGTCCTCGAATCGTTGTCCGCTGGTTCACGGTGGCATCTGGACGCTGGAAATACCGAGGCCGCTCGGCGCTCAGCCGAGGAGATGTTGCTCATAGATCCGACCAACGAAACGGCTGCCGAGATCCTTCAGTGGGTTGGGGAAGATCGTCCCCCACGGTAGCTTCAGGCCGCTCATGACCCAACTTGAAGAAACCGCACCCCGCGCACGGGGAGAAGAGTTCCTCGAACGGTTGGAGACCGGCGTATTGGTCGCCGACGGGGCGATGGGCACGCAGATCTACGATCGAGGAGTGTTCATCAACCAGTGCTTCGATGTGCTGTCGCTCAGCCGCCCGGACATGATTCGGGAAGTCCACGCGTCGTACGTCGAAGCCGGTGCCGAGCTGTTGGAGACCAACACGTTCGGTGCCAACCGTGCCCGGCTTCTGGGTCACGGGCTCGAGGATCAGGTCGCCGAGATCAACCACGCTGGCGTGCACCTGGCTCGAGAGGCGAGCCGGAATCGGGCGTTTGTAGGGGGTTCGATCGGCCCGATCGGCGTGAGGGGCCAGGTAGCGGGCGATTACAGCATCGATGACATGCGCGCGATCTTCGCCGAACAGGCTCAAGCGCTGCTCGAGGCGGGAGTTGACCTGTTAGTCGTCGAGACGATCCCCGCGATCAACGAGATGGAAGCCGCGTTGGCGGCGATTCGTAGTCTCGACGCTGACGTCCCGGTGGTGGCGCTGATGACGTTCGACGAAGGTGGTCGCGTCCAGTCGGGTCAGTCACCGGAGGAGCTGGTGGGTAGGTTGGTCGCCGGTGGCGCCAATCTCGTGGGCGCCAACTGCAGCGTCGGACCCAAGCCGATGCTCGACTGCGTGGTGCGCATGCAGAATGGGAATGCGGCCAAGCTGGCGGCGATGCCCAACGCCGGTTTGCCACAGTCGGTCGAGGGGCGGTTGATGTACATGGCCAGCCCTGAGTACTTCGGCAAGTACGCCAAGCGTTTCGTTCGCGCCGGAGTGCGTTTGCTGGGTGGATGCTGCGGGACGACTCCGGCTCACGTACGGCAGATGAAGCTGGCCGTTTCGGGATTTGTGCCGGGGGCACGCACGATCGAGACGGTGGAGCTATGGGAAGAGCCCACCGGACCTGGGCCTGCACCAGTCGATACGGCTGGGAAGTCTCGCTTGGCGAAGCTGTTGGTCGAGAGGGAAAAGTTCGTCACATCGGTCGAGCTAACACCGCCGACAAGCGCCGATCTAGAGCCGGTTGTCGATGCGGTCAGCAAGCTCGAAGCCGCCGGTGTGGATGCCGTCAATATCCCCGAGTATGCGCGCATCTCACCGCGCGTGACGCCGCTGGCGATCGCCCACGTACTCCAGGAGCGGGTCGGCATCGAGACGATCATCCACTACTGCTGTCGGGACAGGAACCTTTACGGCATGCAGGCCGATCTCATGGCTGCCTGCGCACTGGATGTCCGCAACGTGCTGATTATCACCGGCGATCCGCCAAAGGCCGGGGAGTACGCGGTGCCGACGGCGGTGTTCGATGTCGACGCAATCGGGTTGGTACGCGTCGCCCGAGGGTTGAGTCGCGGCGTCGACGCGGCTGGCAAGCCAACCGGTATCCCGCTCGATCTGCACCTCGGCGTCGGCGTCAACCCGGGCGCCATCGATCTTGAGCACGAGATCGATCGGTTCGAGCGCAAGATCGCGGCGGGCGCCGAGTTTGCGATGTCACAACCGGTGTTCGATCCCCACCACTTGGAGCGCTTTGTCGAGCAGTTGGGTCGATCCCCGATTCCGATCCTGGTCGGAATTCTGCCGCTGTTCTCGTTTCGGAACGCCGAGTTTCTTCATAACGAGGTTCCGGGGATGAACATCCCCGAACCGATCCGCGAGCGGATGCGGGCTTCGCGGAGCCGCGAAGAGGGGATGGCCGAGGGCGTTGCTATCGCGCGCGAGGCGTTGGCCGGTGTGCGCAGCATGACCGGTGTCGGCGGCGCCTACCTGATGCCCCCGTTTGGCCGCTACGAGTTGGGGCTTCAGGTGTTGGATGGACTCCTCTGAGTCGATGAGGGTCGACCTTCACACGCACACGACCGTGTCCGATGGGGAGTGCTCGCCAGCTGACTTGGTGGCGGCAGCCGTTGAGGTGGGGCTCTCTGTAATCGCGGTGACCGATCACGACGCGGTGGCCGCGATACCGCGGGCCCGCGCCGCCGCACCACCCGGTTTAGAGGTGCTGGTCGGAACCGAGTTGACGTGTCAGGTCGGCGGCCGTGAGGCCCACATTCTGGCTTACGGTTTTGATCTCGAAGAGCCGAATCTCAGCGCTGCGCTGGCTCGGTTCGCGGCTGACCGCGAGGAACGGGCGGCGGGGATCGTCGAGAGATTGAGAGACCTCGGACTCGGTATCGAAATGTCGGATGTCGAGGCCGAGAGTGAGACCGGCACGATCGCCCGCCCACATGTGGCGATGGCGCTGGTTCGGCGCGGCCATGCGGCGTCTGTGGACGAGGCGTTTCAGCGTTATCTGGGCCGGCGCCGGCCGGCTTTTGTGGCCAAGCCAGCGCTCGACCCGGCCGTCGCGTTCGATCTGGTCCGCGCTGCGGGTGGGGTATCCGTGTTGGCGCATCCGGGCACGTTCAGGCGCGACGATTTGATCCCCATCTTGGTCGAAGCGGGCCTCGATGGGATCGAGGCCCGACACACCGAACACTCGGCGGCGAATACTCGGCACTACGAACAAATGGCGGCATCGCTTGGGCTTTTGGTCACTGGGGGTTCGGACTTTCATGGCACCCCGGGTCATCATGGGAGGCTAGGCCGGCCTGTCGTTCCATATGCCTGGTACGAGGCGCTCATTGCCCGCGTGCAGGAGCGGGGTTAAGCTGCGAACATGCGTCGCGGCGCCGCTCAGCAAGAAGTCGACCGCACCCGACCGTCGCTGACCGCGATCCAGGGGCTCGTCCACGATGTGTTGGACGACGTGCTCGCCCACATGGGGGCCGTGCTCGAAGCCGATGTCCCGTTCATCAACGAGGTCTCATTCCACCTGCAGCGGATGCGCGGGAAACTCTTCCGTCCCGCTCTACTGGCGCTCGCCAACCGGGCCGAGGAAAGACCGGACGACCGTGAGGTGGCCCTTGGTGCGGTAATCGAGATCATTCATATGGCAACACTGGTCCACGATGACTCGATCGATCGATCGTCGATGCGACGGGGCCGACCTACGCTTAACAGTCGGTGGGGTCACAAGGTCTCGGTCATCATGGGTGACTACCTGTACTCCCGGGCGATGACCGAAATCACCCGAATCGGTGATCTTGATCTCATCGAATTGGCGGCCCGAGTGACGAACGACCTCACGATCGGGGAAATGGTCGAGATCGCGCATCACGGCCAGTTGGTCGAAGATCCGCGGCAGTACTTTTTCTTGATTGAGAAGAAGACCGCGAGCCTGATCGCCACGGCTTGTGAGATGGGGGCGGCGATCGGTGCGCCCGAGCAGCGCGAACCTCTCAAGGAGTACGGCCGCCGGCTTGGCATGGCGTTTCAGTTGATCGATGACCTGATGGACTACGGTGGCGAGCAGGCGGTCATGGGGAAGCCCGTCGGGACGGATTTGAGGGAGGGCCAGGTCACGTTTCCACTGCTGGCGGTGCTCCCGCACTTGTCGCCCGTTGAGAGGCGTTGTGTGAACGCTGTCTTCGACCCGCGGGAGAGCGCTACCTCGGATGACATCCAACGCGTCGTCGATCTCGTCCGCGAACGGGGTGGTATCGAAGCTACGCGTCGTATCGCGCGCGAGTACGCTGATCGAGCGCGTGAAACGCTCGTGGGACTACCATCCACACCGGCCCGAGAAGTCATGGATGCCGCTGTCGACTATGTGTTGGCAAGGGATCGATAACGGCGTGCGCGTAGCTTCTAACGGCCATCTGGAGTAGGGCTCCCAGTGCACCGGAAAAACTTCAAAGTGTACACAGTGATTCTCACGTCGGGGTTGCTGGCTGGTACCCTGGCCGGCGAGTTACTAGCGCGATTCCTTCCCGATGGCGTGGCCAAGGGTTTCTTCACGACATCCCTCAACGGAGTGTTCGGGCCGCTATCGATCGATCTGGCGGCGGTCGCTGTGACGCTGGGACCGCTGACCATATCTGTTAATATTATGAGCCTAGTAGGTGTCGCTAGTGCGGCATATCTGTACCGGGCGTTCTTCTAGCCGGCAGGCGTAACAGTCGGTTACGCGGAGGGAGAATCATGTTTGGATCAATTGGAATGCAAGAAATCGTACTCATTCTCTTTATCTTGCTACTGCTGTTTGGAGCTAAGCGGTTGCCGGAGTTAGGTGAGTCGTTGGGCAAGGGCATTCGTGAGTTCAAGCGCGGTGTCAGCGAGATCAAGGAGGATATTGAATCGGACGATGAGCGAAAGGGAGGCGAGTAGCTAAGTAGTTCCCAGAATCTGGGCCCGGTTGTCTTCGACCTCGGCGCGCTCCCGGAGGTCATCAAACCAGGTTTCGAAAACCTCCCGCATCTTGGTGACGCGCAGTTGACTCAGTAGCGACTCGCGCTCCCGCGCAAACGCTTCGGAATCGTACGGCTGCTTCTCCAGCAAGCGAATGAAGTAGAGACCGCGTGTGGCTTCAATTGGGCCCGCAAGCTGTCCCTGTGCTAGTCCGAATGCAGCCCCGGCCACTGCGGTACCACTCCCAATGCCGGTGATGTTGTTTAGCCGCGTGAACGAGTTGGATGCCTCGACCTCCAGACCGAACTGCTGGGCTGCGGCATCGAGCCCACCGTTTTGCACGGCGGTTTGAATTCCCGGCACCATCTCTCTCACGGCAGCTTGCTTCTTCTCGCCGATCAGATTGACGCGCAGCGCTTGCGCGACCTGTTCTAGAGCTACGTAGCCAGCAGGATATCGGTCGTCGACCCGAAGAACATAGAACGCGTCCTCGTGCTCCAGGGCGCCGCTCACTGCCCCTGGGTCGTTGGCAAACGCGAACTCGGCGAGGTCCCTGGCAGGGCCGATGCCTGGGATGACCAACCCGTCTTCGAACAGTGGTGATTGCGTCGGTTCGACGCCGTGCTCGGTGGCGGCTGCCGAGAAGTCTGCCCCATCCGCGCTGGCGTCTTGGGCGAACGCACGAGCGGCTTCCCGAGCCGCTTCCCGAGCCGACGTTGAAGCCTCAATCTGCAACAGGATGTGACGGGCTCGAAGCCGTGTGTCGCCGTTCTCGTCGAGCTGGTCCTCGAGCTTGATGATGTGATACCCGAACTCGGTCAACACAGCCCGCGAGACCTGACCTTTTTCTAAGTCCTCCACGGCGCGCTGAAAAGCCGGCGCCATCGATGTCGGTGCGAACCAGCCCAACTCGCCGCCATTGTCGCGGGTAAGGGCGTCGTCGGACTCGGCTCGCGCGATCGCCGGAAAATCGGCTTCTGGCAGCGCCGCTACGCGGGCCAAGCTATCGGCCCGGCTCTTTACCCGTGTTGAGTCGGCAGCCGAAACCGCTGGTCGAAAACTGACGTGGCTGATTTGCGCGCTTGGGTCGCGATAGTACCGCTCGCGGTTCGACTCGTAGGCTTGCCGGATCTCCTCGTCAGTAACGCTGACCTCGTCGTCGCCGATGAGCCGATCGGGATCCAAGAACAGGTACTGAATGCGAGCTCGCTCGTTCTGCGATCGATACATCTCGAGCAGTTCGGCGTCAGTCACGTTCACGCCGGCAACGACTTGCTCCTGCAGTTTTTGCAGCGGCAGGTTGACTCGAAGTTGGGCCTCGTATTCGGCCCAGGTTGGCGCCAGTGCGGGATCTGCGAGCGCGCGCCGGTACTTCTCGATGTCGAACTGACCGTCGGTTTGGAAAGCCGGAAGATTGATGATGTCCCGGGGTGGGTTGGAGCGGATGAACTCGATCAGCTCAGTGTCGGTAATGCTGAGGTCGCGGCGCGTGGCTTCACGCTGTAACAGCGCAAAATCGACGACCGCCTCCCATGCCTCCTCCTCGAGCTGGCTCTGTTGTTCCGCTGAGAGCGTCCCGTCAGGGGCTTGCTGCTGGGCTTGTTCGTAGAGTAGGCGGTACTGCCGCTGGTACTCGTCGATCGAGATCTCGGCACCGTTCACCGAGCCCAAACGGGTTGGTGATCCACTGCCGCCGGGCCCGCGGCCCGAAAAGTCCATACCCCACTCGAACACCATCAAGCCGACGAAGGAAATGGACACCAGGATCATGATGATCTTGGTCGAGTCACGAAGCTGTTGCATCATGTGATGTATCGTCCTCGGAAAGCGGAATCAGAACCAGATACAAAAATTCAAAATACCGCCACGTGGTTATCGCGTCGAGGATCCGACGGCCGTTGCATGGGCCATACCCGCCCCGTATACTGCTGTTCCGCATGGTTGTGCGCCCGACCGAGGATCCCGCCGAGGGAGATCTCGCCAGTACGACGTTGGCCGAGATCTACGTGCAGCAAGGTCTGTACGAGCGCGCCGTTGCTATCTATCAACGGCTAGCGACCCGAGCGCCCGATGACGTCGAACTGGCGCAACGAATCGCGGCGCTGCTGGCGGAGATGGAGCGTAGCCAGGCTGGGGATGAGCCGGCCGGCGCGTCACCGGATCCGGAGTTCGAGCAGTGGCTCAGCCGCCGCTAGAGGCGCCGAGCGACCCGCTGGCCACGCCGGCCGCGCGGCGAGACGCACTGCGCTCCCAGCTCGGGTCGCTGGGGGCCACCGCGATGCTCATCACGGGTCTCCCCAACATGCGCTACCTGAGCGGGTTCTCCGGCTCGTCCGGTGCGCTCATCGTAACTGCTCAGGGCCGAGACAGCCTGGTAACTGACTTCCGCTACGCGGGGCAAGTTCGCGAGGAGGTCGACCCCAGCATCGGGACCGAGATCCATAACGAGAGCGCGCTATCCGCCGCCCGAAAGTGGCTGGCTCGGGAGAATCACGCCAAAGTGGTGTTCGAGAGCCGGTACATGTCCGTGGCTGAGTGGACGGATTGGAAAGCCAGCGACGGGGCGCAGCTCGAGGCCGTCACCGGCTGGGTGGTGGCGCTCAGGATGAGGAAGTCCGAGCCGGAGTTGATGGCGCTCAGGCGAGCCGCGGCGGTGGCGGATGAGGCACTGGCCGAGGTCCTTGGTATGATCCGGCCAGGGATAACCGAGCTCGAGTTGGCCGCAAAGCTGGACACGGCCATGATCGAACACGGCAGCGAGGGGTCAGCCTTCGAGACGATTGTCCAGTTTGGTGAACACTCGGCCCGGCCCCATGCGCGCCCGACTCACCGGAAGTTGGCCCGTGGCGAGGTCGTCTTGTTCGACTTTGGAGCTATCGTAGGCGGGTATGCCAGTGACATGTCCCGCACCGTCGCCTGCGGTCGCCCTGATCACGAGCTCGAATCCGTTTACGCGATCGTGCTCGAGGCTCAACGAACCGCGCTCGATGGTCTCCGCGCCGGAATGTCGGGCCGGGACGCTGATGCGCTTGGGCGCGATGTCATTGAGGCGGCTGGGTACGGACCTCAGTTTGGGCATTCGCTCGGTCATGGTATCGGGCTCGAAGTGCACGAACCCCCCGGCATGTCACGACTTAGCGAGTGGCATCTCGAGACCGATACGGTGGTAACGGTCGAACCCGGCATCTATATTGAAGAATTGGGTGGCGTGCGCATAGAGGACGTCGTACGGGTAGGTTGTTCGGCCATCGAGGTTTTGACGAGCGCGCCCAAAGACGAGTTCATCGTCCTCTAGTTTCTCCCTTTCTCAGACATGGCAACCACCGCAGACTTTCGCAACGGCATGGTGCTCAGGATCGACGATGACCTGTGGCAGGTCACGTTCTTTCAGCACGTCAAGCCCGGTAAGGGCGGCGCCTTCGTGCGCACCAAGCTAAAACGGGTTGATACCGGCCAGGTGGTCGATCGGACATTTCGCGCCGGTGAGCGAGTCGAGGACGTGAGGCTCGAGCGACGGCGCATGCAGTACCTGTATTCGAGCGATCATCATGCGTACTTCATGGATTTGGAGACCTACGAGCAGCACGCGGTGAGTGAGACGATGCTCGACGACCAGAAGTCGTTTTTGATGGAGAACACCGTCTGCGAGGTACTGATGCATGATGGCGGGATCATCGGTGTCGAATTGCCCAACTTCATTGAAGCCGAGATAGTTGAGACCGAGCCTGGGGTGCGAGGCGACACCGCCACTGGCGGCACCAAGCCGGCCCGATTGGTGACTGGCGCCATCATTCAGGTACCTTTGTTCGTCAATCGCGGTCAGAAAGTCCGGATCGATACCAGAAGTCGCGAATACCTGGAGCGAGTCACGTGAAGAAAGAAAAGCTCCTCAAGTTGATTCGGCTCGTCGAGGAGAGTGACATCGACGAGCTCGAGATTCGCCGCTGGGGTCACGCGGTCCGCATCGTCAAGAACCATCGAGCTGAACGAAGCGGTGACGTCGAGGTTCATACCGTCGGTTCCGCTCCTGCTCCATCGCCGACGAGTGACACCCCAAGTGGCTCCGGAGACGACTCTTCCGTGGGCACCGGCCACCAGGTGACCTCACCGATGGTTGGTACCTTCTATCGTTCACCGGCACCGGAAGCGCCGACGTTCGTTGAGGTCGGTGATTCCGTTCGCCCGGGGCAGACGCTCTGTATTCTAGAGGCCATGAAGCTCATGAACGAGCTGGAAGCCGAGGTCGGAGGCGTGATTCGAAAGATCCTCGTTGAGAACGGCCAACCGGTGGAGTATGGTCAGGTTCTCTTCGAGATCGACACGGCCTAATTGCCTAGCAAAGTCCTGATCGCCAACCGGGGGGAGATCGCCCTCCGGATCATTCGCGCCTGTAAGCTGCTGGGACTCAAGTCGGTAGCGGTGCACTCGGATGCCGACGACGACGCCCTGCACGTACGGTTCGCCGACGAGGCGGTTTGCGTCGGCCCCGGCCCGGCCACGCAGTCGTACCTCAACATCCCTCGCTTGATCGCGGCTGCCGAGATCACCGGCGCCGACGCGGTCCACCCAGGTTATGGCTTTCTCGCTGAAAACGCCGAGTTTGCGGAGATCTGCCGTGACTCGCAATTGTTGTTTATCGGTCCCACCCCCGAGCAGATCCGGCAGATGGGGGATAAGGCTGAGGCCCGGCGGGTGATGGCCGCGGCCGGCGTACCAGTCGTGCCTGGATCGCCGCAGCTGACGGACGACCTGGGCCAAGCCCTCACCGCGGCTCAGGAGGTGGGCTTCCCGGTGTTGATCAAGGCGACCGCCGGCGGTGGGGGCAAGGGGATGCGAGTGGCGCGCGACGCCACCGAGGTTGAGCGCGTCCTGCCGCAAGCCCAACGCGAGGCTGAAGCGAACTTTGGGGACGGGCGATTGTACATCGAGAAATACCTTCGACAGCCGCGGCACATAGAGATTCAAGTCTTGGGTGATCAGCACGGCAACGTCGTGCATCTGGGTGAGCGAGATTGTTCCGCTCAACGCAGGCACCAAAAGCTGCTAGAGGAGGCGCCGTCGCCAGCTGTAAACGAGGCTCTGCGGGCGCGGATGGGGGAAGCCGCGGTGCAGGGTGCGAAGCGAATCGACTACGTCGGTGCGGGTACGATCGAGTTTCTGCTAGCTGACGATGGCGAGTTCTACTTCATGGAGATGAACACCCGGATTCAGGTTGAGCATCCGGTGACGGAGATGCTCACCGGGGTGGACCTGGTCATCGAGCAAATTCGGACGGCGGCCGGCGAGCGGATCGAGCTTCGCCAAGACGAGATTGAGTTTCGAGGCCACGCGATCGAGTGCCGAATCAACGCTGAGGATCCAGATCGAGAGTTCATGCCATCGCCGGGCACGATCACCAGCTTTCACCAGCCCGGTGGGCCGGGCGTCAGGGTCGACACAGCCGCGTACCAATCGTATCGCATTCCGCCTCATTACGATTCCCTGATCGCCAAACTGCTGACCCACGGTGCTGATCGCGGTCAGGCGATCGCCCGCATGCGTGTCGCGCTCGAGGAGTTCGTAATCGAGGGTATTCCAACCACCATTCCGCTCCATCGGCGGCTCATTGAGGAGTCGGCGTTCACCAACGGCGAATTGCATACGCGGTTTGTCGAGGATTGGCTGAGCGCTCCGGCGCCCGCGTAGCCGACGGAAGTGGCGCGCAGAAGCAAGAAATCGAGGGCCGCCCGGCTACGCATTGAGGTTCTGGGTTTGTTGATGGCTGCGACTGGGGCGTTCGTGCTCGTCGCTCTGTGGCCGTACGACCCGGCCGCCGAGCGCACACTGACGACGCTCAACCGGGTCGGCATCGTAGGCGCCTACAGTGCGTATTACTTGTACGGTGTGTTTGGGTACGGTGCGCTCACGATCGGTGGGCTGTTGCTTGTGTGGGGCGGGTCGTTGTTCTTTGGGCGGACGAGTCGCCGCACCGGAGCGATTTCAGCTGCCGCTATCGCTGGGACCGCGTTCGGTTTGGCGCTCATGGGTGTAGTCGCCGCTTGGCAAGGTGGGGCCGCTGGTTCGACGCGGGCTGGCTGGTTGGGCAACGTGACCGCGGGGGCGTTGGTCGACGTGGTTGGTGTTACCGGGGCGTTTCTGGTTTGCACGGTGGCGCTCGCACTGCTGGTGGTGGCGGTTTTCCGCGTTTCTCTGGCAGGCGGAGTAGAGGCCGGAGTCGAGATAGGACGTGCAGGAGGTCGTCAGGCGCGAGCGGGGATCGAAGCGCTGGGTGACACCGTGTCGCGCTGGCGAGAAGAACGCTTGGCGGAGGCCGAAGAGGCACTGCCACCGGAGATCGCGACCGACAGCACACCGACACCGGGGCCAGAACCGGAACCGTTACGCACCTCCGCCGAAGCTCCGCGTCGAGCGTCCGAACCCGCAAACCGGAAGAGCAAACGCCCAGTGCGAGCGGTCGCTGCGGGACCGACGATTGAACCCGAAGGATTTCTACCGCCGATCGACTTGCTCGCGGTTCCAGAAGACGACGGTGCTGAGCGCAGCCGCGATGATCTCGAGGCGATTGGGCAGCTCGTAGTCGAGAAGCTCCACTCGTTCAACGTCGAGGGCGAAGTGGTCGCGATCCACTCGGGGCCAGTGCTCACGCGGTTCGAAGTCAAGCCAGCGCCAGGCGTCAAGGTGAACCGGATCGCCAACCTCTCCAACGATCTGGCGTTGGCGATGCGTGCTCAACGGATCCGGATCGTGGCTCCGATCCCCGGTCGTGGCGCGGTCGGGATCGAGGTTCCCAACCCGGAACCGAGGGTCGTCACGATCCGAGAGATGCTAGAGACCGATGCTTGGAGCCAGTTTCGTGGCCGCCTCCCATTGGTGCTTGGGCGTGAGATCGCCGGAGCGCCGGTGGTGACCGATCTCGCGCGGATGCCGCACTTGTTGATAGCGGGCGCAACGGGATCGGGAAAATCGGTCTGCATCAACGCGATCGTGACGAGCCTGTTGTATCGCTACGGACCCGACGAGGTGCGACTGATCATGATCGACCCCAAGATGCTCGAGCTCATCTCCTACAACGACATTCCGCACCTCCTGCACCCGGTGGTCGTGGAGCACCGAGAATCAGCCAAGGCGCTCAAGTGGTCGGTGGCGGAGATGGAGCGCCGCTATCGATTGCTGGCCGCCAACGGGGTTCGGAGCCTGGACGACTACAACACGCGCGCTCGTCGAGGCGACGACCTGCGCGGCATTGACGATGACGATGGGCCGTCAAACCCGCTGCCGTTCATCGTCGTCGTCATCGATGAGTTGGCCGACCTCATGCTGACCGTTCAGAACGAGATCGAAGAGCCGCTCGCTCGTCTGGCGCAGATGGCGCGAGCGGTGGGCATTCATCTCGTGCTGGCTACCCAGCGACCTTCGGTCAACGTCATCACCGGCGTGATCAAGGCGAATTTCCCGTCGCGTATCTCGTTCCAGGTGTCCTCAAAGATCGACAGTCGCACGATTCTGGATGCGAACGGTGCTGAGCAGCTGCTTGGAGACGGCGATATGCTCTACTTGCCGGCCGATCGCGCCGAGCCGGTACGGATCCAAGGGGCGTTCGTTTCGACCGAGGAGACAACGAGAATCGTCGAATACTTGCGCGCCGCGGGCGAGGCGCTAGGGGCGGAGGAGATCGCACCGCCGATCGACATCATAGCCGAGGCTTCGGAGCTCGAGATGGCCGCCCTCGACGAGCGGGACGAGTTGTTCTTGGCAGCCGCGAAGATCGTGGTCGACTACGAGCAGGGCTCCACGAGCTTGCTGCAGCGCCGCCTCAAGGTGGGCTATTCGCGCGCGGCGCGGATCCTCGATCAGCTAGAGCGAGCGAACATCGTTGGCCCGCCGGACGGGACGAAGCCGAGGCGAGTGCTGGTGACGGCCGAGGATTTGGAGCCCCTTGAGCGCGACACCGCCTAGGGCCCCGGGGAACCTCGCGTGAAGTGTTTGGTCACCGGCGGTGCGGGGTTTATCGGTTCCCACTTGTGTGGGGCGCTGGTCGCGCGCGGTGACGAGGTCGTAGCGATCGACAACTTCGATCCCTTCTACGCCCGCGATATCAAGATCTTGAACATGGCCGGTTTGGTAGACGATCCACGGTTCGAGCTGATCGAGGCGGATCTGAGAGACCAATCAGCGGTGGAGAGTCTCCTCGGTGGGGATCGATGGGATGTCGTCGTGCATCTAGCGGCCCGGGCCGGCGTCCGCGCATCGATGACTGATCCGCGAGGCTACATCGACAACAACATCGGGGGGACCGCGACGCTCTTGGAGGCGATGCGCAAAACCGGGTGTCAGAGGCTCGTGTTCGCATCTTCGTCGTCGGTCTATGGTGACAGCGATCGGTTGCCATTGAGGGAACTCGATCCTGCGCTGACCCCGTGCTCACCGTACGCGCTCACCAAGAAGGCCGGCGAGGATTTGTGCCGGATCTATCACCAAGCCTATGGATTGGCGGTCATTAACCTTCGCTTTTTCTCGGTATATGGGCCACGCCAGCGTCCCGACATGGCGATCCACGCGTTTACCCGACGGTTGCTCGAGGGCCAGGCCATTCCGGTGTTTGGAGACGGCTCGGCCAAACGAGACTACACCTACGTTGGAGATGTCGTCGCAGGGGTGGTTCGGGCGATCGATCACGTCATGCAACAGCCGGGTTTTGAGCTCGTGAACCTGGGCGCGGGCGAACCGATCGCGCTATCCGACTTGGTTCGGCGATTGGCGGACGCGACTGGCACCGAAGCGACGATCGAGCTCCTGCCGCCCCCGCCGGGAGAGGTCAGGGGCACCTGGGCCGACATCTGCCGAGCAGAGCAGATCTTGGGTTTCCGTCCCGAGACTGATCTTGCCACCGGGCTGGCGGCGTTCGTCGAGTGGTACCAGCACAACACATTGACGCTCAGCCGGTGACGACACCGGCGAGCACCCTCCAGCAACGCATCGACGAGCGCACCGCTGTGGTCGGTGTGATCGGCCTGGGTTATGTGGGGTTGCCGCTTTCGCTGACGTTCGCTGAACGTGGTTTTTCGGTGCTCGGCTTTGATGTCGACAGCCAGAAGATCGAACAGCTCGAGCGAGGTGAGAGCTACATCGGGCATCTGGCTGAAAGTCGCATCGACGGCGCCATGAAGGAGCATCGCTTCTCGGCCACGGCCGACTTCGAGCGATTGTCCGAGCCCGACGCTCTTCTGATTTGCGTGCCTACTCCGCTGACGTCGACCCTAGAGCCCGACATGCAGTTCATCGTTGGTACGGCCGAGCGCATCGCGGCCCGGCTGAGACCGGGACAGCTGGTGGTGCTGGAATCGACGACCTATCCAGGCACGACCGACGAGCTGGTGCGTGCCAAACTCGAGCGATCCGGTCTGATCTTGGGACGTGATTTTTTTCTAGCCTTCTCACCCGAGCGCGAGGATCCCGGCAACGCGGAGTTCACCACCCGCACGATACCCAAAGTCGTGGGTGGGGTGGATCGAATATCAGGCGATCTGGCTCAATCGCTCTACGATCAGGTCGTCGTGTCCACGGTTCGCGTTTCATCGGCCCGGGCAGCCGAGGCGACCAAGCTCGCCGAAAACGTTTTTCGGGCCGTCAACATCGCCTTTGTCAACGAATTGAAGGTGATTCTCAGGGCAATGGACGTCGATGTGTGGGAGGTGCTCGATGCGGCGTCCACGAAGCCGTTTGGTTTCATGCGCTTCGATCCCGGACCCGGATGGGGGGGGCATTGTATTCCGATCGACCCCTACTATCTGGCGTGGAAGGCCAATCAACTCGGCCAGCGGGCGCGGTTTGTCGAGCTCGCGGGGGAGGTCAACCGGTGGATGTCGGAATACGTGATCGAACGCTCGGTCGAGGCACTTGCCGCACAAGGCAAGGACGTCGGCGGCAGCCGAGTGTTGATCGTCGGTCTGGCGTTCAAGCCGAATGTGGCCGATGATCGGGAGTCCCCCAGTTATCGGCTGATGGAAGAGTTCGAGCGGCAGGGCGCCGAAGTCGCATATTTCGATCCCTACATACCGGTCATTCGTGCCGGCCGGCAACACGCCAAATGGGAAGGAATGACATCAATTGAACTCAGCGAAGAAACGGTCGGAGGGTTTGATCTGGTGGTCATCGTCACCGACCACGACCAAGTCGATTATGGCGCCTTGGCGCGTTGGGCGCCGGCCGTTGTCGACACCCGAAGAGCCGTGCCACCAGACGCGAAGTCGGAGGCCCGCGTTTGGCCTGCGTGAGCGAGCATTTGACAGGACTAAAACACCGCGGTTAGACTACTCGATCAATAAAACTGCGGAGCTCGATCGATCTCTACTCCCTTTGCGGACGAGTGCATGATCAGGCCCATACCGCTTGAAACCCTGCTTCCCGACACAACTCCCGCCAGCCACCCCAAGCCTGGGGTGGAGTGGGCGAACGAGTCGAGCGGGGTCATCGAAATCCCGATTGGTCCACCGGTGTCTGTCGACGAGTACTTGGCCGACGATCGGCGGCCTCGATGGGGCAAGAAGTACCGCCTCGTAAAGGCGTACGCCACCGGACAGCCGGTCTGGGTAACATGGCAAGTCACGTACAACTGCAACTACGGGTGCTCTTTTTGCACCTACTGGGAGAACGACTTCAAGCCG
>JBDHED010000005.1:0-26177 GCA_039591175.1 Gemmatimonadota bacterium
GTGGAGTTCAACGGCCGCGGAGTGGACACGGTTTGATGCGGTAGTTCTGAGATCGTGCTGGGATTACCACGTTCGCGTGCGAGCGTTTGTCGATTGGCTGGAGAAGCTCGAGGCGGACGACGTTCGAGTCGTGAACGCGGTGCCGGTTGTCCGATGGAATCTGGACAAGCGGTACCTGCAGGGGCTCGAGCAGCGCGGTCTCCCGATCGAGCCCACGGTTTGGGTAGAGCCGGGTATGTCGATGGAGCTGGGCGCGTTGCTCGATCGTCAGGGGTGGGACGAGGCTGTGATAAAGCCGGCCATCTCCGCGAGTGCGTACGGCACGTGGCGGGTGACGCGCCCGGGCGGAGTGGACGATCAGGATCAGCTGGAGCGCATGCTCGATCGGGGCACGGTCATGGTGCAACGGCTGAACCCAGCCGTCCGGACCACCGGCGAATGGTCGTTTGTTTTCTTTGGAGGCGAATACAGCCATGCGGTCCTTAAGACGCCAGCACCGAACGAGTTTCGGATCCAAGAGAAGCTCGGCGGTCGGGTGCGCGCTGCCGAGCCCGCGAGCCGCATGGTGCACCTTGCCAAACAAGTGGTTGAAGCGATCCCTGGAGACGTTGTCTACGCGCGGGTGGACGGAATCGCCGATTCTAACGAACTGACGGTCATGGAAGTCGAGCTCATCGAACCGTCGCTCTTCTTGGGTTTCTCACCGGAATCGCCGATTCACTTTGCAGATCGTTTGGCGGCTGCGCTGGATGGTGGGACATGATCACGTCTTGGCTCCTCCGAGTCGTATCGATCACAATTTCGGTTGTGCTCTTGTCGGGGATGACGTTGCGAGCCCAGACGATCGCTGGCGCCGTCGCAGAGGAGATCTCGGGCGAGGGGCTGGCAGGGGCGGTCGTCCTACTATTCGATCACGAAGACACGGAGCGTGGGGCGGTCCTGACCCAGCCCGATGGGCGGTTCGAAATCCAGGTCCCAGGTCCCGGTACATATCGTTTGCGAGTCGAACGAATCGGGTACGCCAGCACTATTTCGGCCCCACTCGTTTTGGACAACGGCCAGCACGTCGAAACAAGCCTGCAAGCGCCGATCGCAGCGATCGAGCTAGCTGGGATCGAGGTCGTCCTCGATCACGCTTGCGAAGTACGGCCAGAAGCCAGCCGACATGTCGCCATCGTGTGGGAGGAGGCGCGCAAGGCGCTGGTCGCTGCTTACTTGACGCAGAATCAGCGCATCTACCGGTTCGACCTTTCGGAATACCGGCGACTGCGAGACCCACGCTCGTTCAGGATCGAGGACGAAGCGATGTGGATCCGCTCGGATCGGCGCCCCGATAGCCCCTACGTCAGCCGTTCGGCAAGACAGTTCGCCCAGCTCGGGTACGCCGATGTGCACGACGATCATGTTCAGTACTACGGTCCGGATGCGGCTGCGCTCGTGTCTAACTCGTTTCTCGATCGGCACTGTTTTCGGTTGATCGAGAAGCGCGGCCCGCGAGGGTTGTTAGGAATCGCTTTCTCACCTCTCCAGGGGCACGACAAGGTCGATATCGAGGGCGTTGTGTGGGTTGACCGCGTCTCGGGCGAACTCGATCACCTGGAATTCGGCTACGTCGGTCTGCCGTGGCGTCACCAGGCCGCCGTGGCTACCGGTAGGATCGGCTTTCGGCGCCTCGTCGAAGGTGGTTGGATCGTAGAAAGTTGGTGGTTGAGGGCGCCGCTGTTCAGGGACTCCTTGGGGCACGGGCCCGTGGTCGCGATCAAGGAGGTGGGTGGCGAGGTGACCGGCATCAAGGGGCTCGAGCTCCGAACCGGCCCGGACGACCGATCGTGAACCCAGCCCAGCCCGAGCGATGAGCCTCTACCGGGCGGCCCCGATATTGCGAAATTGGGGAGATGTTCGGTAGAAGGGGATACGTCACGGGTTTTTCGACCCGCACTTCGCTGAGGTCTCGACGATGACCGAAAGCCAGCCACCGGCTCAAATGAACGGTTGCGAGCTGACCATTCTTATGCCTTGCCTGAACGAAGCTGAAACACTCGGGATGTGCATCGAAAAAGCGAGTCGGTACCTGACCAGCCGCAAGATCGAGGGCGAGGTCTTGATCGCCGACAATGGCAGCACCGATGGATCGCGGGAGATCGCGAAAGATCTCGGAGCGCGGGTCGTCGCGGTTGAAGAGCGCGGCTATGGCAACGCACTGATCGCTGGCATCGAGGAGGCCCAAGGCCGATACGTGATCATGGGGGACGCGGATGACAGTTACGATTTCGCCAACCTGGACCCCTTCGTGGACCGATTGAGATCCGGCTTCGAACTCGTTATGGGGAATCGTTTCAAGGGCGGCATCGAAAAGGGCGCCATGCCGTTCTTGAACCGTTACTTGGGGAACCCTGTGCTGTCCTTTGTTGGCCGGCTGTTCTTTGGTAGTCGGACCGGTGACTTCCATTGCGGTCTGAGAGGCTTCGACAGAAATGCGATTCGGCAGTTGGGGCTCAACAGCGGCGGTATGGAATTCGCCAGCGAGATGGTCGTAAAGGCGACCCTGAGGAATCTGACGATCAGCGAGGTCCCCACGACGCTGTCACCGGACGGCAGGACTCGCAGCCCTCATTTGCGTCGCTGGCGCGACGGCTGGCGCCACCTCCGATTCCTGCTGTTGTTCAGCCCCGAGTGGCTCTTTCTCTACCCCGGGATGTTCTTCATGGGGCTCGGATTGTTTTCGATGATCAGCATCCTCATGAGACCCGTGGTGATCGGGTCGCTCTCGTTCGACGTCAACACGTTGGTCTACTGCGCGGCAGCGATCATAGGAGGTTTTCAGCTCGTCGTGTTCTCGATCTTCGCCAAGATCTTGGCGATGAACGTCGGGCTATTACCGGAGGATCACGGCGTGAGGCGCTTCCAGAATGCGTTGCGGCTAGAAGTGGGAGTTATCGCCGGGTTTCTGCTGATCGCGATCGGGCTGGTGATTTCGGTGTACGCCGTTCGCTTCTGGGGGGAGGCTTCCTTTGGTGATCTCGACCCGCAAGTATCACTCAGAATCGTCGTCCCGGCAGCCACGGCGGTGGTCCTCGGGATACAAGTCGCTTCGTCGAGTTTCTTCCTCAGCGTGCTGAACCTCAATCGCCCGTCCTGAGGGACCTCCGGTAGGGATAGACCGCCTTTCCCCAGCAGGCGGCACACGGCTTGCAGCAAGCGGTTGCTACGGCTCGCCGGGCTGCCGTTCGTACGGTCACGCGATTAACATAGACGACCGGGAGCCGTGAACCCGAAGACCCGCGAATCGCTTTGTGGAGGCGGTATGTTGCGCGCAGTTTGGTACACAGTTCCGGTCGCTCTTCTGATCTGGCATTCGGACGCGTTCGGTTTCTACATCGATCCCGGTTCGGGGGCCCTGCTGTGGCAGGCGCTCCTGTCGGCGTTCTTTGGTGCCCTTTTCTTTGGGCGGCGATTCGTTCAATTCGTTCGTTCGAAGCTCCCTTGGACCCAGGCCGTGGAAGCGGATCCAACCACGAATCCTGCAGGCGGTCAGCCCGGCGACGGGAAGTCGTAGGGTCGCGGTACCGCCATTCGGGCCTGATCGAAACCGCATGAACGGGTGACGATGACCCGTCGACTGGCATCGTCTTTTCGAGATCCTTCAGGGAGGCTTGTCCTTCTTGATGGGCGAGCGATTCGCTTCGTGAATACCGAAGGCCGCGAGACTTTTCAAGCGGCGTGGGAATCACCGTCTGTTCGCGAGTTCATGGAGCGCGGTCGCATTGTCGCGAGTCGGGTGGTCGAGTCCGACGAGGCGGAGCAACTGCGCGCCCTGGCGGCCAAGCGTGGTCTGGATCTCGCGCACGACGTTGAGGTCGTCCTCGAGCACGAGCACCTCGTCCTCCCGACGTATCCATACGAGTGGTCTCCACAGATGCTCTACGAGGCCGGTATCCTGACGCTGGATCTCTCCGAAGCGCTGCTGGCAGAGGGATTGGGTCTCAAAGACGCGACCCCGTACAACGTGCTCTACCGCGGGCACAGCCCCGTCTTTATCGATTTTCTGTCGATCGAGCGCCGCAACCCACACGATGCAACCTGGCTTCCGTATGCCCAGTTTGTTCGGACTTTCATTCTCCCGCTGATCGCCAGTCGAGAGTTCGGCATCTCACTCAATCAGATCTTCAGCGTCCACCGAGACGGTCTCGAGCCCGACCAGCTCTACAAGCTCTGTGGACCCGTTCAGCGGTTTTGGCGACCGTACCTGACGCTAGTCACGATCCCGCACTGGTTGTCGGGTTCCGACGGTGCTGGAGGCAAACATTCATCGAAGACCAAAGAGACCAAAGACCCTGAACGTGCACGGTATGTCCTGGGTCGATTATTCCGGCACCTTCGAAAGCAGCTAGCCCGCGCGGCGCCGACTGGCGGGGCGCCATCAGCCTGGTCGGAATACACATCATCGGGCGTTCACACCGAAGAGTACGTGAAGCAGAAACTGGAAACGATTGAGAACGTGCTCGCCAAACTCCAGCCCGATTCGGTGCTTGATGTCGGCTGCAATACCGGCGACTTCAGCGTTGTAGCTGCCCGTCATGGGGCACGCGTTGTGGCGATCGATGCCGACCCAGCCGTGGTGGGACGCGTGTGGACGCGAGCGCGCGAAGAGGGGCTCGACGTGCAGCCACTGGTCGCCGACATGTCGCGGCCAAGCCCGTGGCACGGTTGGCGGAACAGCGAGTGCGTTTCACTCCTTGATCGCTTGAGCGGCTCGGTCGAATTGGTGCTCATGTTGGCCGTGATTCACCACTTGCTGGTGAGCGAGCGAATCCCGCTGGACGAAATCCTGGAGTTGGCTGCCGACCTGACGACGCGGTGGGCGATCGTCGAGTACGTAAGCCCGGAAGATCCCATGTTCCGGCATCTGGCCCGGGGCCGCGATGCGCTGCACGCTAACCTCGATCAAGCCTTGTTCGAAGAAGTCTGCCAGCGACACTTCACCATCCTTGAAAGCCACCTCCAGCCAGGCGGGCACCGCCGCGTGTACGTCTTGGAGAAAAGGAGAGGCTAAGCGTTGAGCTCCTCCCATCGTGACGACCTGATCGTCGGGATCTCGCTAGCCAATCTCGCCTTCCTGTGGGTCTGGCAGATGAACAAGGCGATCACCAGAGGCGACAGCTATTTCTTGCGAGTCGCCGCCGATGATTATCTGGCGTTTGTCGTGAATGTCATCGGTTTGGGAATTCTTTTCGCTGTCGGCGCGATGACGGTGAGGAGGGTCGATAATCGATACATCACGGCGGCCGCAAAAACGGTCTTTGTGGCAGTCACCTTGTTTGTGCTCAATCACATCCGGGCGATGGATCGCATGATCGCAGATCCGTCAACCCTGTACGCGCCGAGCGACCAGATCCGCGAGTCGCCCCCGATAACGGAATCGACGCTAGCGGTCATCTTGATCGGAATCGCGGTGGCGATCGCCGTTGTCCTCGTCGGCAGGTACTTCAGGGTGGTCGTGACAGCGACCAAGGTGATCGTCATGATTCTGTCCCCGTGGGCCTTGTTCACGTTGCTGGGGTCGATCTGGTTCGTGCTGCGATACGAGCCGACGACGGTGTTTGCAGATCTGCCGTCGGCCGGGCCCGTCTCGGAACCGGCACCGATCGCGCAACGGGTGGTGTTTCTCTTGTTTGACGAGTTGGATCAAGAAGTGGCAATCGAAGATAGACCGGCCGACGTTCCGCTTCCCGAGCTTGATCGGTTCCGGCAACAGGCCTTGGAAGCGAGCCAGTTCTACCCCAACGGCGGATACACGCAGCTGGCGATTCCGGGCATCTTGAGCGGCCGCAAAGTTGTTGAAACGCGACCTGCGGGCACGAACCGGCTTGTGATCCGGTACGAAGGGGATCAGGAAGAGCGCGACTGGATCGCGCAGCCCAATTTGTTTGAAGCAGCCAGAGATTTGGGCCTCGAGACCGCGGTGTCCGGTTGGTACCATCCCTACTGCCGGTTGTTCAACGAGTCGCTCACGAGATGCTTCTGGATGCCGATCTGGTGGACCTCACGCGGTCACGATCGAGGAATACTGCAGAGTGCGCGAGATCAGTGGCAGTATCTGCTGCCGGGGCTTGGCATCAACCGGCAGCGACTGGTATCCCATACTGAGATCAAGAGCCGCGCCGAATCGATGGCGGTCGACGAAGATGTCGACCTGCTGTTCGTACATTATCCAATCCCTCATCGTCCGATCATCTACGATCGAAAGCGCCAGCGAGTGACGACATTCCGAACCACGAAGGCGGACTATTTCGACAACCTGGTTCTCGTCGATCACACTCTCGGTGATCTGCGCGCCGTGATGGAAGAGAATGAGGTGTGGGACGACGCGATCGTGATCGTCACTGCTGACCACGGTGTCTGGGACAAAAACTATGGGCTTCCCCCAGCTCCGCTGAACCGCAACGATATCGGTGTCCGCAGGGTCCCTCTCCTCATGAAGCTCCCGCGTCAACGAACGCGATTCGTCGTCTCGGACTCACTGCACGCAAGCGTGCTTCACGACCTGCTGCTCGGATTGTTGCAGGGACAGATTGCGAAGCCCGACGAGGCACGCGACTGGCTAAAGGCGGCGGCTCACTAGCCGGATCCTACGTGGGGTTCTGAACCCCAAACCGGTACAGGTCGTAAACCTGGTCTTCGTGCATCAGGGTCAGGCAACGGTCGCGAAAAACCTCCCATTGGGGCCACTCAACGAGATCCAAGTCCATGCCTCCATCGACCAGGTATGAAACCGCTCCCTTGTTGATGGCGACGTGCGTCAAGCCGGTGGTTTCCAGACAAGGGTCCTGATCGAGCGTAGACGCCAATAGGGGCCAGTTCGTCCACAAGTTGTCTTGAAGCACCTCGCGTTCGAAGTAGTAGCTCCTGGCTTCGTACAGCAAGAGTATCCGGCTCTCCGGGGGTAACTCGGAGTTCACCACGTCGACGAGTCGAGTGTGCTCCTCGAGGAAGACGTGGTTCTCGAGAAACTGTTTCCTCGAAGCGGCCCCGATGAGATGCGGCATGGGGTTGACTTGGGTCGTCCACACAAACATTGAGAACACCGTGGGTAGAAGCGTCGCCAGGACCACCGGGATCACGATCAGAAAGCTCTTCTCGCGACCGACAAGGCGTTGCGCGATGAGCACGATCGAGTGGAGCGCGACGATCGTGAGCGGGATCAAGGACGGGATCAGGTACCGCGGGTTCGAATACGGGAATGGGATGAGGATGAAAGCCAAGCTCAGTGCACCGGGTATCAGAAGCCACCGTATCGTCCGATCCCGTACCAACAACAAGCCCAGGGGCAAGGCGAGAAGCATCGGGTTCATGAAGTAGAGGTTCCCCTCGACCTCGATCGTCAGGCGGCCCGGGTCCAAAAAAGCCTCACGCAGGTTGAAGGTGTTGCGCAGATCCCACTCCCAGCCAAAGAGGTTCGGATCGATCGACGCCGGGACGTAGTAGCTCCCGAGGATCGGCGCGAGCCAGGGCTGGAGGATTCGCGGAGAGAGAAACGGGTAGGCCGGGGCGCCCAGGAGGAGCCAGTTCTTGATCAACCATGGGACTCCCGCGAGGCCCGCCAGGAGGCCAAACCAGAGGAGGTTTCGTGCTATCCGGGATGGCGTTGGGTCGAGCGAGCGCGCTACCCAGACGATGAGGGGCAGCAGGGCCAGGATGTAGGTGCCGGCCGGGAATTTGACGCCAAAAGCGAGCCCGAGCAGAGCGCCGGCGGCCAGAAAGTGGCTTCGACTCGAAGAGCTCAATGCCATCAGCAGGCCGTAGTGGGCTAGGAACAGGAAAAGCGCCAGCGTCAGATCGATGCGTGGCGTTATCGCGACCAGCAAGAACATCGATGTGCCCCAGAAGCTGGCTAGTGAAGCAGCGGCTGTTTGGCGAATAAGGAACCGTGAACAGAACGCGAACATCGCGACGGCAAGAAGCAGCGCCATGGCGGCGCTCAGCAGGGCCGGTGCGGACAAGCTTTGCATCGCCAGCAAAGGGAGGTACAGAAAATGAATCAAGCCGGTGCGGGTCACGTGGAGGTTGTCTTCGGGGACGTGGAGCCGACCCTGGCTCAAGAAGTCAGACGGAACCGGGAGGTGATAAGTGAGCGTGTCCCAATCGCTGGGTGGTGGTGCAGCGTAGAGCAGGAGAAAACCGGTGACCACGCCTAGAACCACCAACCCGAATAGCATCAACGGATCGCGGTTCACCCGGACCAACCAACGGCTCGATTCGAGAGCCGTGCGCAGGCTCTCCAGGAGCTCGCGTCTCACAAGTGCCGCGAGGGCGATCATCATCAGCCAGAGGACCCACGGCCGCGACCCGATCGTCAGGCTGAGCGCGAGCGTCAGCGTGGCGACAGTGCCGGCTCCGATGACGGTGGAGAACAGTATCGTCTCTAGCGGTCGATCGAACCCGACTCGGGATGCGGAGAGCAGGCGGCGTCCAACGGCTGAGCAGAGCGCAAGGAGAAACAGGACGCTCGCGGCGTCAAAAACGTGGTCGACCACGAGCAGAGGACCCGTGTAACGATCGCCTTGTCCGACCACGTAAATGTGGGTTGCGAGCAACCCGCCAGCTGCCAGCAGCGCGAGGAGTCCGGGAGTCAGTTGCGCGAAGCCGTGACCGCGCTTCGAGGAGCGTGTCATCCCGCGGTGACTCGAGATGTCGCCTTGATTCCCCGGAAGTGTTCTAGAACCCGGTAGTCTTGTTGGAGGCGGTCCACCGGCTCGCCGATCTGCTCGATGACATCGTCCCCGAGATTGCCCAGGAAGGCGTCGGCCTGCTCGAGATAACCGATCTTCCATGGGTCGATGTTCATCAGCCGAGCGCAGGTCGCGTCGACAGCAACTGGATCGTCGCCAAACACCATGACACCGCTTTGGATCGGGTCGCCCTGGATCGGACCGTTGCCCTGCATCCCGACGATCCCGTCGACGATGTTAAACCGCGGCACACCGATGCTGGCGTTGATATCGAGTATGCTGTCCCCGATGCCAGCCCAGTGGAGCAGGTTCTTGGGCCAGCCGTAGACGGATCCGGGGACGATCCCGAACAAGTTCTTCATCGACAGCGTCACACCCGCCCAGTGATGGGTCTTCATCTTGGGGAGCGACACAAAGAGATCGGCGTCGAGCACCGTTTCGGGCAGGTACAGGTGTCCCAGGCCTGAATAGTCGCTGTCGAGTGCGACTCGCCGCACCGTGTCGTGGTTCAGATCGACAAACGTCGCCCCGCTATCAACCAGCGCTTCCCCGATCCCCGATGCCGAGAGCAGGTACTCGTTGTCGCGCCGATGCCCGGGACCTTCGGCGACAATGACCTCGCGCGCTCCCAAGCGGCGGAACGCTTCGATCGTGGCCGCCAGGACCGTGGGATGGGTGTTGATCACTCCCTCCGGGTCGAACTCCACGAAGTTCGGCTTGAGCACTACCCTGCGATCGGTGACGGCTAATCGGAAGAGCTTGAGACCGGTGAGGATCGTCTCCTCCAGCGGGCGCTCGTAACTGTCCGCCGGAACGATGGCGACCTCAGAGCGGGGTCGTTTGACGAACGCGGTCGGCTGCCACCGGTCGTCCTGTTGGCAGCCCGGGAGCGAGGCGGCAACGACGGCGCCGCCCGCCGCCCTGAGGAAGTCCCTACGATCGATCATCAGCGTTAAAAGCGAACGGGTTGGTGTTGTGATTGAGGGCCATCGAGCTGAGCGCGATCGACCGCGTCTCCCCGTAGGCGACGACTTCGTCGAGCCGCTCGACGAGCCGTTTCTCGAGCGCTTTCGTGGGTCGGTTGTAGAGCCTGAAGCAGAGAATCGCGAGCGACAAGGCGAGTCCCGACTGGTTGTGCGCGAGCATCTCCTCCAGCGCTTCGAGGCTGGCTTCGATCTCGTCGTTGCGGGGCGCATCCTGAAGCGCGATCAGCGCCAGCGCGGTCGTGTCGGGGTAGGGCCAGAGATCCTCGTCCAACACTCGCGAGTTGCCGTAGTTCCAGCCGCCGCCGGGGCATGTGCGATCGAGTATCATCCGTTCGCCCTCGTCGATTCTGGCTACGGTGCGGGGTGGCAGCCGGTCGCGGAGGGACTTCAGCGCGATCAGCGCGTACGCCGTTGGTTCGACCCAACTGAACGTATCCGGGAGCCACGGCCAACCGGTCAGGTCAGCGTCGAGCTCGATCACCTCACGATCCGGGAACAGACGGTAGAAGAGTCGGGTGTACCAGGGGTAGCTACGGCCGCCCTGATCCAACAGCCACTCCGCGCCCCTCTGCGCCGCGGACGAGTCGATGTTGCTCAGCGCCAAGATCGCCAACGGCGTCGCCCAGCTGGTGAGATCGACGCTCGGCCATGGCGGCCACGCGCCGTCGGGTCGCTGATGGGTGCCGAGCCACTCAGCTCCGCGTGACGCGGGAGCGGTGGAACCGGCCGCCAGGACGGCCAGCGCGGTGGCTTCGGTCTGGCTCTGCCCCGAGCCGTCGACGCTCCATCCGCCGTCGTCGTTCTGAGCTTTTAGCAGCGCGGTTTTTAGTCGGTTCGTCATGTCACCCGGTCCCGGTCATCGGCTTGACCCCGGGTCCAGTTTGCAAGTTCGGAGCCAGTTTACGCCAGTGCGCGTGCGATCGTGCCTCCGCCGAGCAGCCGCTCGGTGGCGTAGAAGACGGCCGACTGGCCGGGGGCCACCGAGCGCTGCGGGTGCTCGAAACGGACCTCGGCCCGATGGCCGGGCAGCGGCGTGATCTCGGCCGGCGCCGCCTCAGACCGGTACCGGATCTGGACGTGGGCCCGGAGGGGATCGATCGCCGGCTCGCCAAGCCAGTTCGTCTCCTCGGTCTCGAGCCCGCGCCGGTACAACTCGTTCTCGGCTCCGACGATCAACGTGTTCGAGTTCTCGATCGCGGTGACGTAAAGTGGCTCTGCGGCGGTCACACCGAGCCCGCGGCGCTGACCCACGGTGTAGAATCCGCTGCCAGCGTGCGTGCCGACCCGCTCACCGCTCGCGCTATGGATGGCGCCTGGGGCGAAACGATCGCCAGCTGCCACTTCGGGATGAGCTTTCTGATAGCGCGCGAGAAACCCGCGCAGATCGCCATCGGGGATAAAGCAGATGTCCTGGCTCTCGGGCTTGTCTGCGGTGTTGAACCCGAGCTCTTCGGCTCGCGCCCGCACGTCGGTTTTGGTCAGCTGACCAAGCGGAAAGAATGCCCGCTCGAGAAGCTGGCGCGACAATCCCCACAGATAGAAGGTCTGGTCCTTCAGTCGATCGGTCGGGCGGTGCAGCTCGACGGCGCCTCCGTCTGGGGGCCAAACCGCCCGCGCGTAGTGACCGGTCGCCACGCCGGCGGCGCCTAGCAGTCGGGCCTTGCGCCACAAGCCAGGGAAGCGGACCAACCGGTTACACCGGACGCATGGGTTGGGGGTTCGACCGGCCGCGTACTCGGCCACGAACGGGTCCATGACCGCCTGCCGGAATGGACCTTCGAAGTCGAGCACGTGGTGGACGATCCCCAGCGTACGCGCCACCCCGCGTGCGTCCTCGATCGCCGCCAGCGAGCAGCACGCGGCGTCGGCGTACTCCTCCGGCACCTCGCTGTAGCAGAAGTTCTTCATCGTGATGCCGACGACATCGAGGCCACGCTCGACCAACATCGATGCTGCGACGCTCGAGTCGACCCCGCCGCTCATCGCGACTACGACCCGGGTGCCAGGCTTGAGATCTCCCCATGTGTCCATCGGTCTCAACCTACCGTGGCCCCGCCTGGATCGCATCGGCGCGGGGGCTGTAGCCCTGCGCCGCAGTGAATCGATCGACCCAAGTGTGGCAATCTTTTTCCCACCTGTGGAAAGAAAATACACACGTTAATGTAAAGTTTTCCCACAAATTGAAAAACATTACCATAATTCTTGATCGTGTTTCATAGTTCGGGTACAGTGAGACACCCCCCCGAAGAAAACTGTTAGAGGCGGTGGTAAAACCGGTCTAGGGAGAGTCGGGAACCCGTCGCCTGAGGAAACAACGGAGGGAGCGATGAGAGCAGGTCGTTTCAATTGCCAACGCGGACAGACGATGATCGAGTTCGCGATGGTCATCCCTATCGTGGCACTCCTCTTCATGGGGATCTTTGATTTTTCGCGCTTCTTCTATGCCCGGCTGACCCTCCAGCACGCCATTCACGAGGCGACACGTTTTGCCGTCACAGGTGGCGCGCTCGACGACGCCCAGGGCAACACGATGACCCGGGTCGAGTCGATCAAGACAGTGATCACCAGAGAAGCGACCGCGCTCGACCTCGACGTCGATCAACTCATCATCGATCCGGCCGATGGTGGGGGCCCGACCGAGATCGTGACCGTTACCGGGAACTTCGAGTTTCAGTTCGTGACCCCCGGTGTCAGCGTGTTCTTTCTCGACGGCAAGTACGATTTCACGGTCGCGACGTCGATGAAGAACGAGCCGTTCCTAAGTGGTGGGCCGTGAGTGATTTACGATCGAGTGAGAAATACGGGTCGAAGGACGGGGTCGCAAAGCGGGACGGCGACGGTCGAAGCGGCGCTCGTGACGACGCTGTTGTTATTGGTCTTTCTCGGCGTCGTCGAATTCGGGAACGCGATCAGCGTAGACCATACGATCACGAGCTTGAGCCGCGAGGGGGCCAATATCGCCGCTCGCGGGTCGACGCTTTCCGAGGCGATTCAGGCGGTTTCCGACAACGGCGTGTCGATCGGCCTGTCTTCACGCGGCGGGGTGATCGGGACACGGCTCGCCGTTACCGGCGGCGTACCGACGGTAGTGGACCAAGCGGCGAGCGCCGGGTACGCGAGCGTGAGTCGGATCGGAGCGGTCGGGGACCCGGTACCGTCGTTGGCCACATTGGGCCTTCAGGATGGTCAACAGATCCACGTCGTCGAGATCTTCTACGACTATCAGCGGATGACGCCGCTCGGGAACTTGATCACGGCGATTCCGAACACACTGTACACCCGAGCGGTCTTCTAGCAGCTCAGGAAAACGGAGGAAAGAGGAGAGAGGAATGAAGAGGGGTCTCTGGCACCGAGTGATGGGGAATGAGCGGGGAACCGTGTTGGCGTTTGTCGCGGTGAGCCTGGTCGGGCTCCTCGGCATCGCCGGCCTCGCGCTCGATTCGGGACGCGCCTACGTCGCGCGCGCCGAGCTGTCGCGTGCGGTGGACGCAGCGGCGCTCGGGGGCGCGGCCGCGCTACGCCAAAGCCAAGCCGACGCCGAGCAGAGAATCATTGCGCTCGCCAGGGCCAACGGCGTCGATCCGACACTGCTCAACTACTCGTTTGGTATCAACGCGGAGGGTGAGAACACCGTCTCGGTCAGCGCCAGCGAGGTTGTGCCGACGACCTTCATGCGCGTCCTCGGACGGGACAGGGTCGGAGTCGTGGCCGCCGCTGAGGCGACGGTTCCGCCACTCGATCTCGTGCTCGTTTTGGATCAGTCGGGCTCGATCGCTCGCGAGGGCGCGTGGGACGATCTGCAAAACGCGGCCAAGGACTTCATCGACAACTTCAGCGAGTCGATCGACCAGGTTGGGTTGGTCTCGTTCCAGGTCCGGGCCGGTCAACACGTCCCGCTGAGTCAGCCATTTCGGGCCAACATCCGGGCGGCGATCGACAACATGACATCGGTTGGGGATACGAACACCGGCGAAGGCTTGAGGGTCGGCAAGGAAACGCTCGACAACGGCCCGACGAGGAACCGCTCGGTCCAGGTGGTGGTATTCTTCACCGACGGCCGCCCAACGGCATTTCGTGGAATGGTCGGTGGCGAGGATCGCGCGGTGGCCGTCTCGACTCGGATTACCGGCAACGTGCGGGGCTACTTCGATGACCCTGACAACTTGCCGCTCGACGCGCTGGCCCGTGCCGACGGGTGCAGCTGGGTGTCGTCGTGCTTTGGCCTGACCGAGGACGTCGTCCGGAATCGCGGTCGGGCCAACGGCCGGCAACACGCGGATCGGATCCGTAGCGACAACATCTATCTGTTTACCATTGGTCTCGGTAACCCTAACAACCCAGATCCGATCCTGACGCCAGACATGGATTACCTGCGCGAGCTGGCGAACGAGGACGGCATCACCGATCCCAGCCAGCCCAAGGGGAGCGCGTACTTCGCCCCCACCGCCGCCGAGCTGGACGATGTCTTCCAGGCCGTGGCCCAGGACATCCTGGTGCGGCTGAGCAAGTAACTCAGGCCTCCCCCGTTCTCCCTCCCTCCAGGCGCGGTCGGTCCCCGGGACTGGCCGCGCCGCCCTCCATTTGCCTGGTCGCCTTTTGCAAGACCGTTTGTAAGAAGCGGTAGCAACTCACCGCGAAGTTCAGACAAGCACTGGTCTGCCGGGATTCAGTCCCTTCGTTTTTCCTCCGGATCGGCACCTTCGAACCGCGCGAACGGAACTCTGTTTCCACAATCGTAGTTGCTTTCCAAAAAGTCGCAAAAAGGGTCTCAAAACAGCGAAGAGTGGTACAGGGTCTGCATACTCAGCAGGTCGTGGTTGCGGGCGGAGGAGCCGCCCCAGAGGACTCTTACGAAACGAGCTTGGCAAATGATGGGATTCAGAAATCTTGGTCGTCTCTTCCGTGGCAATCGGGGCAGCACGGTTTTGGAGCTGGCACTCGCCATCCCGATCGTGATGGTCCTGTTCATGGGGATCTTCGAATTCGGACGCCTCTTCTACGCACGCGTGACGATGCAACACGCCGTCGCCGAGGCGGCGCGGTTCGCCGTGACCGGAGGCACGCTAGACGACGACCAGGGCAACCCCCTAACGCGTGCCCAGTCGATCGTGGCCGTCATCAAGCAGCAGGCGACCTCGCTCGATATCGACGTGGACAATCTATTGATCGACCCCGCCGACGGCGGCGGTCCGTCGCAAGTCGTCACCGTCAGCGGCAACTTTAGCTACGACTTCGTTACGCCCGGGATTCAGAAGGTCTTTCCCGATGGCGAGTACACGTTCACCGTTTCGACATCGATGAAGAATGAGCCGTTTTTCGACAACTAGAGGTGAGCGCGGCAACGCGCTGATCGAGACCGTTATGGTCTCGATGATCCTGTTGGGCTTGGTCTTGGGGATCGTCGAGTTCGGGACCGCGCTGAGCCGCGAGCATACGTTGACCAGCCTGAGCCGCGAGGGCGCCAACCTGGCCGCCCGAGGCTCGTCGCTGGCTGAGTCCGTCAACGTCGTGATGACCAACGGCAGCAGCATCAACCTCGCCAGTAAGGGGGGTGTGATCGCGACGCGGATCACCGTGACCGGTGGTGCGCCACGCGTCGTCGCGCAGTCGACGAGCACCGGCTACGGTGGATTGAGCCAGGTCGGCAACGTCGGCGGTACCGCAACCGGCATGGACGATTTGGGCCTGGCGGAGGGTCAGAGCGTCTACACCGTGGAAGTGTTCTACAACTACGATCAAATAACCCCGTTCGGGAGCCTGATGGGTGTGTTTGTGCCGAGCCAGCTCTACGAACGCGCCGTCTTTTAATGTCCGTAACGGGCCGCCCCCGCCGTATCTTTACAGGAGGTAACATGCAAGAGCTCATACGAAACCAACGGGGTGCGGTCCTGGCGATGGTCGCGATCAGCTTGGTCGCAATCCTTGGGATCGCCGGCCTGGCGCTCGACGGTGGCCGCGCGTACGTGACTCGTGCGCAGCTGTCGCGGGCGGTCGATGCGGCGGCGTTGGCGGGAGCGGGATCGCTGCGGCTGGGACAAGCCACAGCCCGGCAGAGAATGGAGTCGTTGGCGGCTGCCAACGGCGTCGACCCGGCGCTGCTCGACATCAGTTTCGGCGTCAACGCGCAGGGCGAGAATACCGTCTTGGTGTCGGCAAACCGCATTATGCCGACGACGTTCATGCGCGTACTTGGCCAGACCCAGGTCGACGTCGGGTCGGTCGCCGAGGCGACGGTCCCGCCACTGGACCTGTGCCTCGTTCTCGACCAGTCGGGTTCGCTCGGGATGGAGAACGCGTGGGACGACCTCCAACTGGCGGCTAAAGACTTCGTCCACAACTTCGACGAGTCGATCGATCAGATGGGCCTGGTCTCCTTCCAGACCCGCGCCGCCGAGCACCTGATGTTGGGCCCATCGTTCAAGGGTGCAATGACCTCGGCGATCGAGAACATGACTTCGGTTGGGTTCACCAATACCGGCGAGGGGCTCCGGCTCTGCAAGGACCAGTTCGATAACGGTCCGGTTCGGGACAGGTCCATTCGGGTCGTCGTGTTCTTCACCGACGGCCGGCCGACGGCGTTCCGGGAAATGTTGGGTGGCGAGGACCGCATCATGTCGATCTGTATGACGCCGTGTAACATCTACGGCTACTACGATGATCCGGACAATCTCCCGATGGATCGGTACCCCACCGTCAGCGGCTGCAGGTCTGTCTCGGAGTGCTTCGGGTACAGGGAGCCGCAAGCGCGCGATCGTTCGAGGCAGTTCGGGATTGAACAGGCCGACGCTATCCGGTCGGGCGGAACGTATCTCTACACGATCGGTCTCGGGAACCCAAACGCGTCCGATCCGCTGATCATCCCCGACTACGACTACCTGAAACTGCTCGCAAACGAAGACGGGAGGGCCGACCCTTCGCAGCCACAAGCGCGATCGTACTTCGCGCCGTCAGCGGCCGAACTCCGGACGGTGTTCAAAACCGTTGCCCAAGACATTCTCGTGCGCCTGACCCAGTAAACCAGCCCTTTGGTGCACAGCGGCCGCAATCATGGGGCGCGATCGAGTAACCGGTCGCGCCCTCCTCTTTTTCCGCTTCGCTAGGAGACGGAGCCCACCTCGGCCCGTGTCGGCCGCCGAGCGTCCCGCTCGATGCGGCCATCCAAAAGGTGCACTTCACGGTTAGCGTGGGCGGCGATATCGATTTCGTGGGTGACGAGCAGAATCGTATTCCCCTCGCTATGCAGGCGGTCCAGGACCACCATGATCTCGGAGCTTGTTTTCGAGTCCAGGTTTCCCGTCGGTTCGTCGGCGAGGATGATCGAGGGGCGATTGACGAGCGCTCTGGCGATCGCTACCCGCTGCCGCTGTCCGCCCGACAGCTCGCTGGGGCGATGATCGGCGCGGTCCTCTAGGTCGACCGCTCGGAGCGCGGCGCGGGCCATCTCGATGCGCTGCTCCGATGGCGTCCCGCCGTAAACCAAGGGCAGCTCGACATTTCTCAGTGCGGTCGCCCTCGGCAGCAAGTTGAAGGTCTGAAACACGAACCCGATCTCGTGGTTGCGCACAAACGCCAGCTCGTCGTCATCGAGCTGACTCACTTCGCGACCGTTGAGCCAGTACCGGCCGCCGGTCGGCGTATCGAGACACCCGATCAAGTTCATGAGCGTCGACTTGCCAGAACCCGAAGGGCCCATGATCGCCATGTACTCGTTTCGCTCAACGTCGAGATCGACCCCGTCCAGCGCGTGAATCTCTTCGGTGCCCATTTGATAGAACTTGGTCAAGCCCCGCACTTTGATCAGTGGTTGATCGGAACTTTCGGTCACGACTCGTCGTCTTCTTTGCGTTCGATCTTGACGGTGTCGCCGTCCGACAGATCCCGCAACGCCTGGTAGCTTCCGCTCACCACTTCGTCGTTCTCGTCGAGACCACTTCGGACCTCGAAGTAGCGCTCGCCGCTGATCCCGACGCGTACCGGGGCGAAGCGCGCCGTTCCGTCGCGCACCACGAATACGCCCTCGCGCTCGACGACACCGTCCGACCCCACCGCGTCGTCGGCCATCGACCGAACGACCAGCGATTGGATCGGTATCGTCAGCACGTTCTCGCGTTCGGCGGTCACGATCTCGGACGAACACGAAAGCCCCGACTGCCCACTCGGCAGCTCGTCGTCCAGCGTCACCACGACCTCGAAGTCGGTCGAGTCGTCGGCCGGACCGCTCGCGGTGGCGACGATCTTGGGGCTGGTGCCGACCTCGGTCACGTGGCCGACAAACGTCGTGTCGGGGAACGCATCGACGGTGACGTCGGCCTCCTGACCGACCTCGAGATCGACGACGTCGGTCTCGTCGACATCGATCGTCGCCTCCATGATCGCCATGTCGGCGATCACCACCAGCACCGTTCCGGGCTGGTTCATCGTGCCGATCATCGCGACCTCGCCGGGCTCGACGTTGACCCGCGTCACGACGCCGTCGATCGGGCTGGTGATTGTGACCTGGCTCAGGTCGTGTCTGGCGCTGCGGAGCATCGCCTCGTTTTGCTGGATACGGCTTTTGGCCGCTTCCACGGTGGCGCGGCGAGCTCTTAACTCGGCCCGGGCAGCGTCGAGCTCGGCGCGTGGGATGAGATCCGCATCGGCCAGCCGGCGCTTGCGGTCAAACTCCTCAGTAGCAAAGGCCAACTGCGCCTCGGCTGAGGCGAGATCGGCGCGCGCGACCCCGACCGCGGCTTCCTGCCCGCTAGCGCCGGCGGCGACGTTGACCGGATCGAGCTGCAACAAAAAATCACCCGTCTTGACGCGCTGACCCTCGGTGACGTCGACCCGGACGACCTCGCCGGACGTCGTCGCGCTGATCGATACCGAGTGCTTTGGCTCGAGCGTGCCGCTGGCGCTGACGACGGCGGTCAAGTCGCGCTTGGCAACGGGCTCGATCTCGACAGGGGTGCTCTTGTCGCGACGGCTGAACACCGCTACCGCTATGAGCGCCACGATGACGACACCACCGGCCAGGATGAGCCACTTCTTGTCGGGACGTTTCATTGGCCCACTCGCTCGGGGAACAGGTTCAGCCCGGTGCCGCGCTCGAGCTCCACCAGGGCAACGTAGAAGTCGTACGTCGACGCGATCAGATCTGTTTCCGCTTCTGCCGCACGGACCTGTGAGTCGAGCAGGTCGACGAACGATCCGGCGCCGGTTTCGTAACGTGCTTCACCCAGCCTCAGGTCTTCGGTCGCCAGCTCAACGCTCTTCATGTTGGCCTGGTGAGCGACGTAGCTAGTCATGAGACGCGAGTGGGCAGTGCGTACGGTCTCTTCTATCGACAATTCACGTCTTCGCCGTTCGGCACGCGTAGATTGGAGCGCGGCGTTGGCCCGGCTCGTCTCGTTGTGACGACTGAACCCATCGAACAGCTGCCAGTTGAGCGAGAACACCCAGAAGTTGCGCGAGTCGAGGTCCGAGAACTGAAAGTCGCTCGTGTCGGCGGCGGATTTGGACCGGCTGTACTGAAACTGCAAACCTGGGAAGTATGCGCTGCGTGCGATCCAGAGGTTGGCGCGGTCGGCCCGCTCCTGAGCCTCGGTCTCGCGTACCGACGGGTGTAGATCGAGCGCCCGATCGACGAGGTTCTCGACGTCGAACGGTGGACGAAACACCTCGAAGTCGGTGGTCAGCTCGATCGGTCCCGAGGGCAAGCCGCCGACCAAGCGCTGTAGTGCCAGCAGGGCTTCCTCGGCCGCCTGTTGCGCCTCGAGCGAGGCTACTTGGCCCTGGTTCAAGCCCAGCTGAGCCTGGAGGACATCCGATTTGGTGACTTCGCCGACGTCATACCGCGATTCCGCGAGTAGAACGTGGTGCTCTAGGCGTTCAATTTCGCGCGCCGCTTGAGCCACCAGTGCCTGCTGTCGGCGAGTACCCAGATACTGTTGCTTGATGTCGGCGCGCGTCTGCCACCATTGTGAGTCGTAGGCCGCGATGGCGCTCTCAGATTCGGCTCGCGCGCTACGGATGCGGAAGATGTCACGACCAGAATCGAGCAAGGTGTGGGTAAAATCCCATTGGTATGTCGTGGTGTACGTGAGCGGGCTGATAAACGGCCTCCCGCCGAGATTGAACGTGCCCGATTCCGAGCGTTGGGCAAAGCCCTGAAAGCCGACCTGCGGCATCAGGTTGCCGTACGCGTCCCACAATCCCGCGCCGGCGGCAGATCGACTGAAGGCCGACTGGAGAACCACCGGGTTCTCTCGCTGCCCCGCCTCGAGCGCGGCCGCCAACGACAACTGCAGTGTGTCGCTGGCCTGCGCTTGGGCCAACGCCGCGCCCGACGTCCCCAGGAGACAAACCAGGATCAATGTCAGCTGCTGGTACGCGCGCCGGTACTGGTTGGGGGATGACATATGGCCTCGCTTCATCGACGATCGTGCGTTTGATTCGTGATGCGACGCTACCGCGCGTTCTTTCGTTCAGTTGCGCGCGACGCGTGGGATGGGGACTGCGTCAGTAGTTCTCCAGAATCTGTACCCGATCGCCGTCCCACGTCATCTCCAAGGTTCTTTGCTCGGCCTCGAACCGGAAGCGGCCGTCTCCCGTCGTCATGCGTGCCGAGCCGCGAAAGCGCTGCGCCGTTGCCTGTGCATAGGCTCGGGCAAAGCGATCGGCGGCGTCCGCCGAGTCCCAGACGAGCGTCCATCCGTACGCCAGCTCGCCCGAAGGTTTTTCGTAGAGCACATAGCGATCGCCGTCCCAGCCTGCGGCTCCGGTCGCCGCCACCGAGTCGCCCAGCGCGGCCGCCAAGATGAGCCCTGTGCCGAACTCGCCCCAGCTGCCATCGGTCAACTCGCGGCCCAACCCGTCTCGGCGGGGAGGGGTCGGGGTTTGGGGTTGATCGCGCACTTGCCAGTAGCGGTCGGGATGCAGGATCTGCTCGGTCGACGCCGGTGGGTCACGATACAGCGCGTCGACCGATTCCCAGCCACCCTCGCGCAGCGCAGCGATGACGAAGCTCGCCCCCTCGACGTACGGAAACAGCAACAACCGTTGCAGCGCCTCGGGTGCCTGGTCGAAGGCCGGGTAGGCTTGGGCGATGGCGCTGGAGTTTCCAGCCAGCAGATCAGCGGGGTCGGGCAGCTGCTCGATCGAGGCACCGGTCGGAGCCAACATGAAGGCGAGCATCGCCGCCATCGCGTCGCCCTCCGCCACCGCCACGCGGGCCAGCGCACCATCCTCGCTGGGCCCGAGCTCACCCAGCCAGGTCGCCAGATCGAAGTGCTGATCCTGGAGCGCGTGGGTCACCTCGTGGGCTACGACCGCCCGCTGGAGCAGCTGGGGCAACCAATCGGCCAGATAGAACGTTTTCCTGTGCGGATCATAGTAGCCCGCTACCTGTTCGGTATACAGGCGGACGACGAGATCCTTGAGGTCGGCTCCGGCGGGGAGCAGGCCGCAGTGCGATAGCAGCGCGCTTTGTGCGATCCAGTCTGCGTGCGACATCTCTCGCTCCAGCGACTGGGTTGCATACTGCCGGATCGTTTCCCGGTCGCTGACCTGGAAGTCGACCGGGCCCCGCCATTCGAGTTGGCGGATGGCGGCCAAATCTTGGCCGACGGCGCGGGCCGCGATGACCAGTGCCGATGGTGCCTCGCGCTGGGCGGCAACTGGGTTTGGGAACGATATCAACACGCCGGCGACCAGCGGGATGATCGTGAGCCGGCACGCGGAGTTCATGGACGGGACCAAGTGACGTTGCGCGTCAGTTCTTCTATACGGAGCAGGTCATGAGGTGGATCGGCCGCAAACCAGTACCGCTCTTCGAGCCACGAAACGCGCAAGTGCACGGGGTATGCACGCACCCTCGCACCGCCACGCGTGACCGGGCTCGGGGCTCCGATCTCGAGACGCGCAGGGATCGCACGTTGCTCGAACGCGAGCACGAAGTTGAAGCTCACGACCCGGCCGGCTTCGAAGTCGAGCGCCGTGAGAGTCAACGGGAGCTGCGCCTGGTCGAGTGTCGGCGGCGGGGTTCGCACGTTGGTTTCGCGTTGGCCCGTCGGGGTCGTGATCGCGAGTCGTGCTTGGCCATCGAAGCCGCGACCGTAGTTGACCTCGGCAGTCAAACTCCCGTCGTCCCGATGTACGCGTTGGAAGCTCGAGACCGGGGTGTGCAAGCTCGGATCGATTATTGCGACCAAACTGTCGAGCCCGGCGGTAGTGCGGCGGTAGCGAGCGAGCCGCAGATCCCGGCGCCCCGAAGTGACCGCGAAGCGGAGCGTGTCGTCGCTGGCGCTGACGAGGACGAACTCGCTCTCCGCCAATGGTCGATCTGCGAACGGGATCTGGGGCGTGGCTCCGGTTCCGGCCTCGGATCCATCGCCGGGGCCACAAGCCAACAGCCCAAAGAGGATCGGGGTGGCGGCGATGTTGAACAGTGGAATACGACGCATCGAAGGGATAAGATAAGGATTCGAGGAATGGACATGCCAAAGCGATCCAGGCGGCTTTGTACGCTCATCGTAGCGGCGGTCGTTCTGGCGCCTGTAGTTGGTATCGAGCTGCTGGCGCAGGACATCCAGCCGCTGGCCCCGGTGCTCGAACCGAACGACCGCGAAGAGCCAGAAGACGGCGTCGAGACACCGAACCCGGATGAGCCCGGGCTCATCCCGTTGCCCGAAGCACCGAACCGAACCACTGCAGCCTCCAGGGACCGGATACGCGTGACGACCGTGCTACCGGCGTCGTGGAGCGGTGTCGTAGCTAGCTACCAACCGCTGTGGATCGGGATCCTGTCTCCAAGCGGCTTCGGTTTGCATCGCTGGACACCCTATTTTGCGTCCTCGGCGTTCGCCCCGGTGCTGACAGCGCATCCGTTTTTTGGGCCTTGGGGGGTGCTGAGCTACGATGGCTGGATCCTCGACCGCTACCGCCAAGTCTGGACATCGGCCCGGCCACCCGAGCGATTCGCTGAGGCGGGTCACTGGTTGCAGCTCGGGGATCGAGCGATGGCTGAGCGGAGCACGACCGATGCGGCCAGAGCTTACCGCCACGTAACGCTTGTAGCTCCCGATTTTCCGTTGGGTTACCTCGGTCTTGGCGCGGCTTTGGCAGAGCTCGGCGACGACGTTGGCGCGGCACAGGCGTTTCGGCAGAGTCTCGATCGCTACCCGGCGTGGCTCGGGCTGGCCGTTGACTGGTCGCTCCTCTACGGTCGCCGAGACCGGCTCGAGGCCGTGCAGGCCGCCGCCAACCAACGGGCCGAGAGCGGCTCGGCCAACAGTCAGTTTGTGGCTGGCGTTTTGCACATGTTCGGCGACGATCCCACCTTGGGACGCGAAATGCTGAGCGGGCTACCGGACGACCCCCACGCGGTCCACCTGATGACCCGAGGGCCGCGCTAGGCTACCCGAGCGGACTCGGACCGACCCGATCGCGGAAGCGATCCCCCCCAAAAACGGTACAGGACTTGCAGCTTCCGGTCGCGTTATGAAGACCGAGAAAGATCTAGCTCTGGTTCTGCCCGATCTCCCACCCGAAAGCGTCGCATCTGACTACTGGGAGATCGGTGCGCACCCGAATTACCTGCTCAGCGTGAACGAGGACGTTGTCGGGGCGCGGGACCGGTTGTCACAGGTCTCCGACACTTCGCTGACGGTCATCCTGTACGGTGAGCGTGGCGTAGGGAAGGAAGTCCTCGCGCACGGAGTCCACAGCCTCTCGAGTCGCGCCGAGAAGAGCTTTACAGCGCTCAACGCCTACGCAGTCCCGAGAGCTTCGATCGATCGCGAGCTGTTTGGTAACGGTTACGGCGGCAAGCTCGACGGCGGCGAAGACGGGACGATGTACATCCATGGCATCGAGTCGCTCTCTCAAGAAATTCGCGAGCGATTGGTGGAGTGGAAGCGCGATCGGGAGGGCTCATCTGAACCGAGCGCGCGTATCATCCTGAGCTGCGAAGCGCCGTCGATGAACGCCGATGGACTAACGGAGCTCGAACGGATGTGGGCGCCGGCCGGTGGCGCCGTGCGGGTCGAGATCCCCCCCTTGCGTGAGCGACCCGAGGACATACCGCTGCTAGCGACCCACATCGTCCAGAAGTACGGACCCTTTTACGGCTCGAGCATCCGAGTTCTCCGGGGTAGCTTCCTGCGCTTCTTACAGGCCTACCAGTGGCCTGGCAACACCCGCGAGCTCGAGCGCGTCCTGAGACGCTTCCTAGTGATCGAAGACGAAGAGGTGATCCGTGCCGAGTTGGGCAGCAAACAGCCGGTGCAGGATACCTTTGACGACGAGGCGGAGACGGGGGGCTCGCTCAAAGCGATGGTGGCCCGTGCGGTGAGCCGGGTCGAGAGCCGCGAGATCGCACGCGCATTGGAGCGCGCACGCTGGAACAAGAAGCGCGCGGCGGCAGATCTCGGAATCAGCTACAAGTCTCTCCTCAACAAGATCAAGCAGTACGAGATCGAGACGTAGGAGCCGGGTCTCGGCTCTCGTTTTGCAACCGCGGTTGCAATTCCCCAAAAATTACGCTGTAACTGCATATCGGGCAATTCGTTAGCCGCTTTTTCCTGAGGCTGTGAAGGGCCTCATAGACCCCCTCGATGGTACTCGATTCCATGATTGTGGAAAGGGTGTTCCGCGCCGGTGTTCCGGAGGGGTTCATCGGGCCACTAAAACGCCAGGATCACCACCCCGGGGGCGTTGTGGCACGCGAAGTGCATTTCCAGGGGGCGAGTAGCGTGAAACGAACCACCAACCTCACGAACAGAGGACGGATGATCGCAAGAGTCGCAGAAACGCCCGTGCAGACTGGGAAAGCGGCAGTCCCGCAAACTCTCGGCAGTGCGCTGCGGGCTGATGGAGGACAGGACCTCGCGGAGTACGCGATCCTCATCGGACTCATCGCGCTCGTCGTGATTGGGGCGGTCACGCTGTTCGGAACACAACTCGTTGCGGCGTACAACAACATCGCCGCGCAACTGCCGTTTGTCGGCGGATCGTAGGTCGAAAACCCCACGTGGCCCTGAGTGGGCCGGGAGGAAACAACCGATGGTAGCACTTTGGAACGCTTTCTGGAACGACGAGTCAGGTCAGGACCTGGCTGAGTACGCGCTGTTGATTGCGCTGATCGCGCTGGTCGTGATCGCCGCAGTCACGCTGTTGGGTCAGAACATCAACACGGTGTTCACCAACATCGCTAACGCTCTTACTGGAGCTGCTGGCGGGTCGTAGTCACTACGACTCTCCACCGAGGAGCCGGGGTCCGAAGCACGGGGGAACGGGCCCCGGCCTTCCTTGTTTAGAGAACCCAAGATCCCCCCGGGTCGGGCCCAGGCCGATGGCTCAACTAGTCAGGTCATGATTCACACTCTTAGCACACTCGCACTAACGGTCGTCGTGGTGTTGGCTGTGGCGTCCGATCTTCGCACCCGTCGCATCCCGAACGCACTGACGGTTTCCGGCCTGGGCGTCGCGCTTGCGCTGCGCGCAGTCACCGGCGTTGATGCGTTCTTCGCGGGCTTGGCGGGCGGAGCGATCGCGCTTGGTCTAACCCTGCCGTTAGTCATGCTTGGTGGGTTGGGCGGTGGCGACTCCAAGCTGCTCGTCGCGGTGGGGGCGTTTCTAGGTCCCGCTGGCCTCCCCATGGCCCTGCTCGTCACCGCACTGGTCGGTGGCGTCATGGCGCTGGGGTTGGTCGTCTACCGCGGAGTGCTCGGCGCGACCCTCGCCCACTGCTGGCAGCTGACCCGCCGGTTGTGGACCCCTAGCACCCCTGAACCTCTTCGGACACTTGGAACTCCTGGCGCGATAGCGATCCCGTATGGGGTCGCGATTGGGGCCGGGGCAATCGCAGGATGGATCCTATGAATTGCGAAATTCGTCGCTTTTGCCGGCGCTTGTGCCGCCCCGTCCCCGAAAAGGAAACAGGCCAGACCTTAGTCGAGTTCGCCCTAGTCATTCCTATCCTTTTGGCACTCGTCATCGGGATCTTCGAGTTCGGGCGAGCTTGGAATGTCTACCAGGTAATCACCAATACCGCTCGGGAAGGCGCGCGCCTTGCAGTTGTACCGAGCAGTGACGAACCCGGGGTACGGACCGCCATCGATCAAGGTCTCACGGCGGCCGCGCTCGATCCCGGCCAGAGTGTGGTGACGATCACCGGGCTTGGAGACGGGACCGGGACCCCGACGACGATACAGCTCGATTATCCGTACCAGTTTCAGTTCATAGGCCCGATAGTTGCGTTCTTGGACGGGCCCGATGACGACATGAACGGGGCGATCACCCTGTCGACGACCGTCATCATGCGTAACGAGTAGAGAATGCTCAACCAGTAGTAGCTAGTAAGTCAGTAGTAGCTAGTAAACGAGGGACAGGCCTGCTACCAGGCACGGGAGGAAACCAATGAACCGCAAGCGTAGAAAATGGATGGCGCTCGTGCTGGCGCTCGTTTCGGGCGGCACGGCGGGCT
>JBDHED010000006.1:0-25387 GCA_039591175.1 Gemmatimonadota bacterium
CCGCTAGCGAAGCGTGGCTGAGGCCACGCACTTGACTGTTTTTGTGGTACGACCGCAAGGCCCCGAAAAGGGCTTTCCGGGCGTTATCGAGACTCTAGGCCAGGTCGGAGGCCCCATGGGTACCCCGACCAGAGGGTTCGATGATTCTTCGGCGATCGCGTGGCTGCTTGGCTATCGATCTCGGTTCGAGACAGATCACCGTGGCAGCTATCGAGAACGACGGCCCCCGTGCCCGGGTGTTGACGCTAGAGCGTGAGCCGCTCGAGCCGGGAGTGATCGTGGCTGGTGACGTGATGGACTACCACTTCGTGGTCCAGTCGCTAAGGGCGCTCCGCGAGCGACTTGGCCTCAAGGACCGCGTGGCGGTCACCTCTGTGTCGGGCCGTAACGTCATCGTGAAGCGCGTCAAGATGGATCGCATGCGTGAGCAGGAAGCTCGTCAGGTCATCCGGTGGGAGGCCGAGCAACACGTGCCGTTCGATATGGACAATGTGAGCCTCGATTTCGAGATCCTGGATCCCGACGGTGACGGTCTCCAGATGGAAGTCTTGATCGTAGCTGCCAAGAAGAAGTTGGTAGAAACGCGGATCCGGTTGTTCGAGGAGAGCGGCTTCCGTACCGGAGTGATCGACATCGATGCATTCGCGGTTCAGACGGCGTTCGAACACAACTACGAAAACGCTGGCAGCGGCGTGTATTGCCTGGTAAACGTCGGCTACGAGGTCACAAATATCAGTCTCGTCGAGGTCGGTCGGCCGATCCTCACACGTGACACCAGCGACGGTAAGCGGCAGTTCATCGAAGCGCTGGTGGCGTCGCTGGGCATTACTTCTGAAGAGGCCGAGGATCTGCTGCGCGGAGGGCACGAACTAGGTCCCGATGCGCGTCAGGTTCTGGACGCGGCAATGGCGACCGTCGTCGTGCCAGTTGAACGCGCCCGCGGCTTTCTTTCGACCAGCGAGGAAGACAAAGACCTCACCGAGATCGTGCTGTCCGGCGAAGGGGCTGGGATTCCCGGGCTCCGCTCCGCGTTGAGCGACAGCCTGCAGGTCCCGGTCAACTATCTCGATCCGTTCCGGACACTCGAAAAAGACGCCGGCGTGATGGCGAGCGCGATCGAGCCTAGCGACCGCGCCACTCTGGCGGTTCCGATCGGGCTCGGGTTGAGAGGCGATTCCTAGTAGCGCTTATGATACGCATCAATCTTGTCCCCGCCCCCGAGGGCCCCAAGACACACATCGGTGGTCGACCGAGCATCCCCGAGTTGCGCTTCGATTGGGTGCCCCAGTCACCTTCGCTCGTCGCCGTCGGGGTCGGCGTGGCCCTGCTGCTAACAGCGGTGCTGCTGTACTCCGGAGAACGGCGAGCGATCAACCAAGCGCGAGTGGCGATCGTGGAAGCCCAGTCAGACTCAATACGGTTGCACGAAGTGTTCGTGAACGTTCGTGCAATGGAGGACGCGCAGCGGCAGCTGGCGGTGCGGCTGGAGCGCTTGGAAGGCGTGGTACACGGACGGGACTACTGGCCGGCGTTGATGGAGACCGTTTCGACCGCACTACCTCCATACACATGGCTGGAGCGAATCGACCGGGCCGAGCTACAGCCCAATCAGGTCCGGATCGAAGGCGCGACCTTCGCTGCCGCGGCGGTGACCGAGTATATGCGCGGTTTGGAAGCGTCTTCGGCGCTTGATGACGTCGAGCTGGTTGGGGTGTCACGCGCCGATCGCGACTCGTTCCGGATCCAGGAGTTTACGCTCGTAGCGAGCTTTGAGAACTACGAGCCGGTGGTGATCGCGCCGCCGCAGCCGGAGGATGATTGATATGCAGAATCGGATGTGGAACAAGCTGACCGTTGTGTTGCTGGGTTTCCTGGTGACCGTGATTCCGAGCTGTGACCTGAATGACTTGGACGAGATCCAAAACTCTTCCAATCAGGCCGTCGTCCGCGCCCAGTTCTTCGCTTCGCGCACGAACCAGGTGCCGGTGGCGGGAGTTCGGATGGTGGTTGAAGCCGATGAGGACTCTGACCAGCCCTATCGTGGCCCGGACGTAATCGGTGTCTCGGGGGAGGATGGAGTGGCTACCGTGCGCGTATTTCCGGGTTTTGAGGACGAGGACGAGCAAAACAACAACAACAGCGGTGGAGATCAGCAACCGATGGGCCCCGAGAATCCGCTCGATCTTCCGCCGCCAGTTTTCTTTGGCGATGCTGCCGTGACTCTCATCTACCAGGGGAGCATCGTGTCATTCATATCGGGTGGTCTGACGCTCGGTTCGGGACGGTTGTTCGATCTGGGCCCCATCTTTCTGGACGAACTCGGATTCACGGTCAACTGATGTTCGGACTCGACGACCCCGGGCAGCAAAAAACGGCCGTAACGGTGCTGTTGATCATCGGTGCTGCGGTGCTGTTCTACCAGTACGAATGGTCTCCGCTCCGGTCCGACCGGCTGGCTGCCGAGCAGCACTTGAGCCTGATCGAGCAGACCAATCGCCAAGCCCGTGCGGTGACGCAGCCACAACGCGTGGCCGACCTGAAACGCCGTGAGTCCGACTACCGAGTTGCGATGGCGGCGTACGACGAACTCTTGCCCAGCGCGGCGGAAGTTCCGTTGCTGCTCGCCCAAGTGTCTTCGGCGGCGCTGACCGAGCACGTCGAGATCGTTCAATTCACGCCGCTCGATGCGCGGGCCGGCGAGGATCTGATCGAGTTTCCATACGATCTACAAGTTCAGGGTCGGTACCATGAGGTCGGTCGATTCATGGCCGCAATCGTCAATCTTCCGCGCATGGTCCGGCCCATGATCGTCTCGTTGGAGGGAGTTCTCGTTCCTCCAGCTAGAGCGTTTGAGGAGCCAAAACACGAAGTCTTAGCGACGATCGTTTTGTCGGCGTTTGCGCGACCGATAGAGAGAGAAGATCAAACGTGATCCGGCTAGGCCTTCTCGTGTGGGTTTTGCTGATGATCGCGCCGCGAGCGGTGCTCAGCCAACAGACGACTGCGCCGGAAGGGCTTGACGTGGTGCGCGTTGAGCCGGCGAGCTATCACGACGACGGTCGTCGCGATCCGTTTGTTCCGCTTACGTCAGGTGCGGATCCGGGTGAGGGTCCGCGATTTGAGACGCTCAGATTGACTGGCATCTTTCTCGGGACACCGGGCCACAGCTTGGTTGTTCTGGAGGACCCGATGCAGCGCGGGCATTTCGCGCGTGTGGGTGAGAAGATCGGTAATGCGCAGCTACTCGCGATCCACTCCGAGTCGGCCGACTTCGAAGTCGACGACTACGGGTCGGTTCGGCGGGAGTCCCTGCGGCTCGACCGAGCCGACAGCGATCGAGCGTTGAACGCGGTGCGACCGGGAGGGGCGCAGTGATCGTGCGAGTAATGCACCGCGCTGTCGTCTTCATGACGCTAATTGCAGCCGGGCTGGTCGGTCCGGAAACAGCTGGGACCGCTGTCGAACCCGGTCAGGTTACCGACGTGGTCGGATTCCGAGTGATCGATGACGGTAAAGCTACGCGCATCGTCATTCATTCAGCAGGACCGGTTCAGTACCAGGACGAGTTCGAGCCGCTGCCCCCGAAGCTGACGGTCGAGCTCGTGGGCGCTCGTGCGATGATCCCGTTAAAGGAGTATGACGATATCTACCGCGGAGGTATCCGCTACGTGGTGACGAGTGCGCCAGCTCCGGATCGCGTACGGTTCGATATCGCGCTGGATGGCGTAACGTCGTACGCGATCTATCAGCAGGGTACCGACGTGATCGTGACGTTTGAGAATCCGGGCGCACCCTTCTCGGCCTACGTCACGAATAGGGTCGACGATCAGACCCAACCGCAACCGGGGGCTGTGATCGCTCAGAACCTTGCACCCGGCGGAAACCCGTCCCAGCCCGAGGCTGAACACGGTCTATCGGGGATCAACGGGGAGCGCGTCACGCTCGCTTTCCAAAACACCGAGATCAGCACCGTGATTCGGGCGTTTGGAGAGATCGGCGGACGGTCGATTGTCGCTGGGTCGGGCGTGAGGAACGTCCTGGTAACGGCCGACATTCGCGAGCAACCGTGGGATGAAGCATTGGTCACGCTCATGCATGCGAACGGCCTCGAGGTGCGGCTCGAGCACGATATCATCCGTGTTGATACGGTGGAGAATCTGCGTACGACCGAGGCCTTGGTCGACCTCAAGACGGTGATCTCCCGCCTCAACTTCATCACCGCGAGTGATGTCGTTCTCGTCGTCGATCCGCTCAAGTCAGAGCGCGGGAGCATTCAAGCCGACGCGAAGACGAACTCCTTGGTGATCACCGATGTTCCCGATCGTGTCGAACAGATCGTGGATATCGTTCGACAGCTCGACGTGCAGACCCCGCAGGTCACGATCAAGGCCAAAATCGTGTTCGTCAATAAGGTCGACCTGCGCGAGATGGGTGTGAAGTGGCGCGCCGAGAACCTGCGTGACCCGACGGTGGACACACATGTCCTTGCAAATACGGAAGGAACGCTGGCCGATCCGTTCCTCGATCTGTCGATCGGAACGCTGGCCTCTGGACTCAATATCGGCGGCTTGCTGCAGGCGCTTGAGCAACGGGAGATGGCGGATATTCAAGCCGAGCCGCAGACGACCGTGCTCAACAACCTGCCGGCCGAAGTCTTCGTGGGGGAGCGTACACCCATTCGCGTCCTCGACGTGGGCGCAGAGACACAAGAGGCCAGGGCCAGCGTAGAGCTCATCGAGACTGGCATCATCCTTCGCGTTACCCCGCACATCACGTCCAATGGCAAAGTGCTGATGCAGCTTATGGCCGAGCGGTCGGGTGTTGCGGTCGCCGACCCGGAGATCGGCGTGACGTTCAATACGCAGCGAGCGACTTCGCAGATCTTGGTGGACGACGGCGAGACAGCTGTCATTGGTGGGCTCACGGTGCAGGATTACTCGAGTGTGCGCAGCGGCGTGCCGGTGCTCAAGGATATACCGCTGCTCGGCGCCCTGTTCCGCACGGAGCGCAGGCGCGACGAGAAGCGCGACTTGCTGATCTTCGTGACCCCGTACGTCGTGCCAGTGGAGCGTCCCGACCCGGATGTGGTCAGCCAGGTGTGCCTGGAGGATCAGTCGTGGTATCGAAGTGACCGGGTGATCATCCACAACGGCGATCGGTGGACCGAGTTTGGCGCGCCCCACCGGGTCGACCCACGCAGTTTGGTCAAAGTCGGCAACTACCGGGGAGTCCCGGTCTTTACCACAGTGGAAAGCGCTGCAATTCAGGTCTACTTGCCGCTGTGCGCCAGCGGCATGTATCAGCCATACCGCCTTTCGTCTGACCTGAGGGGAACACATGGTTAGCGGGGACCGGTCGACGCGTTGGTTCGGTCTTTGGCTTGCCCTGGCAGCGGCGTTCGCGATGTTCGTGGCCTGTGACGAGGCGTTGCTGGACGGCGGACCACCAGAGGCGAGCGGTGAGCCGAGAGTGGTCGCTGTCGGTGGTGAGCAGCTCTTGGCTCAGCTCGGTTCGTTGTTCGACACGTCGCTCCGCGTGCGAGTGCTCGACGCGGACGGCCGCCCTATCAGATCGGCGGTGGTTCGATACACACTGCTCACCGGCAGCGGGGCGTTTTCCTCGGACAGCACGTTGACCGATGACCAGGGGTTTACGGAGGTGACTTTTCGTCCGGTGCTGGCCGGAATGGCGATCGTCGAGGCGCGGGCGGAGCGGCCAGGGGGGATCGGCCGGGTTCAGTTTACGATCCAGGTTCTCAGCGACCCGGCGGAAGCCGCCATGATGACGCGCGTGAGCGGCGACAATCAATCCGGCGAGGCTGGGAGTGAGCTCCCGTTACCGCTTGTGGTGCGGGTCGATAGCCCGGATGGGTTCCCGGTCGGCGGTCATTCGGTGACGTTCACGCTGGAGCAATCACAGGGAGCGTCGGCTGCGGTCATGGTTGCGCCCGACGGACCGGCAGCTGGCGAGGTAACGGTCAACACCGACGGCGGCGGCATGGCTCGCGCCTACTTGAAGTTGGGGACCGCGCCGGGTGCCCACTCGGTAACGGCTCGGACTCTGATTGGACCTGCGGGCGCGCAGACGACCACGAGCCAAACGTTCAGCGCGACCGCCACCGCGCTTGGTCCGGCCCAGCTTATAGTCGTGGCCGGGAACAACCAGACGGCGATTATCGATACCCTTCACCAGCCAGGAAGCCCTGATTTTCAGGGGCGCGATCCAAACCCGTTCGTGGTTCAAGCCGTGGACCAGTTTGGCAACCCCGTTTCAGGTGTTGCCGTCACGTGGCTGATATCCGATGGCGGTGGTTTCCTCACCGCGTCGACGAGCTTCACCGATGGTAATGGGCTGGCCCAGAGCCGACTGTTGGCGGTAACCGAAGGCCGTAACGCGGCGGTGGCGATCGCCACCGGAACGAACGCCGTCGAGTTTGTTGTCACCGGCCAAGTGTTGGCGCCACCACCGGAGGAGGGGGACGGCGACGGCGGCGGTTGATCAGTGCCAAGCCGCGGCCATCGAGGGGCCAAAACGGATCTAAGTGTAGTCGGGGCACCCGAAGCGGGTGCCCCGAAGGCATTTAGCCCCTTGATCCCGGTGGGCGCCGGTTGGAACCGCATGCCATATTACGCGCGCCATGGGTGCCAAGAAGAAAACAAAGAAGCCGCAAAGTAGCCCAAATGTGGTCATCGTCGAGTCGCCAGCGAAGGCGCGGGCGATCGGTGGGTACTTGGGTAAGGATTACCGGGTGGAAGCCTCGGTGGGCCACGTCCGCGACCTGCCGCCCAAGGAGCTAGGCGTTGATCCGGCGAACGGGTTCGCGGCGACCTACAAAGTGATTCGCGGCAAGCGCAAAGTCTTGAACCAGATCGGCAAGGCGGCCAAGGATGCCGCGACGGTGTACGTCGCGACCGACCCCGATCGTGAGGGTGAGGCGATCGCCTGGCACATCGTCGACGAGCTCGGCATTCCGCCCGAGAACATTCGCCGGGCCCTGTTCTACGAAGTTACGCCCGCAGCGGTGAAACGAGCGATCGAGAACCCCGGGCGCATCGATGGTCGTAAGGTCGACGCGCAACAGGCGCGACGCATCCTAGATCGATTGGTCGGCTACAAGATCAGTCCGTTGTTGACCACACCGTTCTACCCCGGGTTGTCGGCCGGTCGGGTCCAAACCGTCGCACTCCGTTTGGTGTGCGAACGCGAGGCGGCGATCGAGAGCTTCCAGAAGGTGGCGTACTGGCGAGTCAAGGCGATGCTCCAGTCACCCGGCGATCAGGAACCAGAAAGCTTCCAAGCTGATCTCCAACGGGTCGCCGGTGTGGCGGTAATTCCGCGTGGGCAGCCGAGCGACGAGGACTTTCGCGCGCCAGCGCTAGATACCGAAGAGTCAGCTGCCAGAGTCGTCGAGCGCGCAACCCAGAACGAGTGGAAGGTCGGCACCGTCGAGCGCAAAGAACGTCGCCGATCAGCGCCTCCGCCGTTCACCACGTCGACGCTTCAGCAGGAGGCCTCACGTCGGTTGGGCCTCAGTGCCCGTCGCACGATGTCATTGGCCCAGCGGCTATATGAAGGCATCGAGGTCGAGGGTCAGACCGCGGGGCTCATCACGTATATGCGGACTGACTCGACTCGGGTGTCCGATGCCGCGCTCAGCGAAGTGCGAGAGTTCATCGGTCAGCGCTACGGGGCGCAGTTCTGTCCCGACAAACCGAAGCATTACAAGAGCGCAGCGAGTGCGCAGGGTGCGCACGAGGCGATCCGGCCGACATCGATGCACGCACCGGAGGCGATACAGGCAACTCTCGGAAAGATGAAGGATGGTCGTGACTTATCTCGACTTTATGAACTGATATGGTTGCGCTTCGTGGCCTCGCAGATGGAAGTCGCCCGCTACGACAGGACGACCTTTGATTTCGTCGTGGATGAAGATCTGCAGTTCCGCGCGTCGGGCTCGGTGCTCACGTTTGCGGGCTTTATCGAAGCGTACCGACAAGCTGGCAAGCATGGGGAGGCCGGAGACGACGTTCTGCTCCCGTCGATCGAGGATGGCGAGGTCCTTACCGCGCTCGAGGTCGTCAGTGACGGAAAAGAAACCCAGCCTCCGGCGCGCTACAGCGAGGCGACCCTCGTCAAAGAGCTCGAGGCGCAGGGTATCGGACGGCCAAGCACATACGCGACCATCATTTCACGTTTGTTCGAACGCAATTACGCTGAACGGCACGATCGCCGGATTCGCCCGACTGTGCTCGGGCGCTTCGTGCTCAGATATCTGGTGCACCATTTCGACGACATTTTCGAAGTTGGCTTTACCCGTGGTATGGAGGAAGAGCTCGATAAGATCGAAGAGGGCGCGCTTGCTTGGCGGGACGTTGTCGAGGATCTGTGGCGTCCGCTCAGAGAGGACATCGATCGCGTAGCCACGATCGCCGAGAAGGCTGGGAACGGGGACGACAGTTGGAACGACTTGGAATCGCCCAATTGTCCGAAGGACGACGCGCACGGCGCGATGGGGCTCAAGTGGAACCGGTTCGGGCCGTTTTGGGGGTGCCGCGAGTATCCGGACTGCCGCGGTACGCAACCGATTCCTGAGCTCGGTCCCGAACCCCCTGACGATCCGTGTCCGGTCGATGGGGGTGAGTTGGTCATCAAGCGGGGTCGGCGGGGCCCGTTTGTTGGGTGCGCCAACTATCCGGATTGCGATTTCACGATGAACATCGGGGACAACCCGGAGGCGGCGTTGGCCACTCGAAAGCGGGCGCAGGCGGCCGGTGAGAAGCTCAACCGTGAGTGCCCCAAATGTGGCGAAGGCGAGTTGGCGATCAAGACCGGGCGCTTCGGGGCCTTTATCGGGTGTTCGAATTACCCGAAGTGTCGACACACAGAGTCTCTACCGACGGGTGTGAAATGCCCACAGTGCGGTGAGGGTGAGTTGGCGGAACGTCGTAGCGGTCGAGGTCGTGGCGCGCGGCGGTTCTATGGCTGCAACCGATACCCGGACTGCGACTACACGCAGAATGGCGCACCGCGGACGGTCGAATGTCCGGAATGTGGTCACGGAGTGGCTGAGGCGTGGCGCGATAGCGATGGCGTCACCGGGCTTAGATGTCCAAAGTGCAAGTCCGAGGTGCCGGAACCGGCGCCAGGCACGGAGCCGGTCGGGTCGACCCGCGGTTGAAGCGGGTCATCATTATCGGTGGCGGTCTAGCGGGTACCGAAGCCGCTCTGCAGTGCGCTCGGTTTGGTGTTTCCGCCACCCTCTATGAGATGCGACCCGTCGTGGGAACGCCCGCGCACCAGACGGATCTGTTGGCCGAGCTCGTCTGCTCGAACTCCTTCAAATCGCTCGACGTCGAGACCGCCCATGGTGTCCTCAAGGCCGAGTTAGAGCAGCTCGGGAGCCGACTGTTAGCCGAGGCTCTCGAAGCCCAGGTGCCCGCTGGCACGGCGCTCGGGGTCGATCGCGTGCGCTTCGCTGATCGGGTTACGCGGTTGATCGAGGCCGAGCCGCTGGTCACCGTAGTACGGGAAGAACGAACAACCCTCGACTTTGATCAACCGACGATCGTCGCCACTGGCCCCCTGACGTCGGACAGTCTGGCTCGCGAGATCGAGCTCACGCTTGGTGCTGGCAATCTGGCGTTTTTCGACGCCATTAGTCCGATCGTATCCCGGGATTCGCTCGCGCCAGACCGTTTATGGGCTGCGTCGCGTTATGGCAAGGGCGACGACGACTATCTCAACTGTCCGTTGACTGAGGCCGAGTATGCGGCTTTCATCGACGCACTGTTGAACGCCGAGCTGTACCCGCTGAAAGAGTTCGAACATGATGTGATGTTTTTTGAGGGCTGTTTGCCGATCGAGGAGATGGCTCGGCGAGGTCCCGATACGCTTCGCTTTGGACCGCTGAAACCGGTTGGCTTGATTGATCCCATAACCGCTCGCCGACCGCACGCGGTATTGCAGCTGAGACGCGAGAATCGCCAGGGTACGATGTACAATCTGGTTGGCTGCCAGACGCGGATGAAGTACGGTGAGCAGAAGCGCGTGTTTGGAGTCGTGCCGGCACTCTCGCAAGCGGAGTTCCTGCGCCACGGCCAGGTTCACCGCAACACGTTCCTGCAACACCCGGTGGCGCTGGATCCGTACGGCAGGCCCGCAAACCAGACGTGGCCTCGGCTCTTCTTCGCGGGACAGTTGACCGGTGTCGAGGGGTATGTCGAGTCCATCCTGAGCGGGCTCCTAGCGGGTTGGAACGCAGTCAGGGTCGTGAGCGGGGCTTCACCAGAGTTGCCGCCCCGGGAAACGATGGCCGGTTCGCTTTGCCACTACCTTCAAACCGCCGATCCAACCAACTTCCAGCCCATGAACGCCAACTTCGGACTGCTGCCACCACTCGAGCAGCGCGTGCGGGACAAACGGGCGCGGCGCCGAGCGCAAGCCGCGCGAGCGATTGATCGGATGGAGGAGTGGAGCGTCGCCGTGGTGCCGACCTTGGTCGAGGCGGCTTGAAGTCCCCGAGCGGATCGCTCGAAGCGCGTATCGCCGACCACCTCGACTATCTCGGTGCCGTTCGCCGCTACAGCCCCAACACGATCGCTGCGTACCGCCGGGATCTAGCGGATTGGGCCGTTTTTTCAGCCCGTCACTTGGGCACGCCGGATATCGATTTGAATACGGTCAGACCGGACGACGTGAGGGCGTTCCTGGGATACTGTGCGGACCGCGGTTTGGTGCGACGTACGATCGCAAGACGACTGGCAGCTGTGCGGAGTTTCTTCCGTCACGCTTGTCGTGAAGGTTGGGCAGAAATGAATCCCGCTCAACAGGTCGGGGTTCCGCGGCAGCATCGAAACCTCCCGGAGGTATTGAGTGCTGCCACCCTGGACCGGGCGCTGGAAACGTACGCCGATGTGGAGGGGTTCTTTGGGCGTCGTTTGGCGGCGCTCTTGGAAGTCGCCTACGGAGCGGGCCTCAGAGTCAGCGAGTTGGCCGGGTTGACCTGGGCGGATGTTGATGCTGGATCCAAGATGGTCCGCGTCATCGGTAAGGGTGACAAGGAGCGTCGGGTTCCGATCACCGGTCGAGCGCTGGAGGCTCTTGTGCAGTACCGAGGAGAGTTGGATAGAGACGCACTCGCAGAAACGACGGATCGGGTTTTTGTAGGCCAGACTGGTCGCCCGTTGTCGGTGCGCCAGATTCAACGCGTGGTAAAGAGAGCCTTGGAAACAATCGCCGAGCGAGAGGGAGTGTCGACTCATACGCTCCGGCATTCATTCGCCACTCATCTTCTCGATCGTGGAGCCGACATCATGGCGGTCAAGGAGCTCCTGGGCCACGCTTCTCTTTCGACTACTCAGCTGTACACACATTTGTCGCGCGAACGGATCAAAACGGCCTACGACTTGGCTCACCCTCGCGCATGAGAGGCTCGCGCATGCAGGCAACGACAATTCTTGGCGTTCGCAAGGACGGAGCGGTTGCACTTGGAGGTGATGGCCAGATCACCTTTGGCGACACGGTGGTGAAGAGCCGATCATCAAAGGTTCGGCATCTCAAGAGCGGGTCGATCGTGGCCGGGTTCGCCGGTGCCGCCGCGGACGCACTCACTTTGTTTGAGAAGTTTGAAGAGAAGATCGAGCGTTACCCGACGAACCTGCCGCGAGCCACGGTCGAGTTGGCGAAAGAGTGGCGTTCGGACAAGATCTTGAGGCGACTGGAGGCGATGCTAGCAGTCTGTGACAAAGAGCACAGTCTGCTCGTATCGGGTAACGGAGACGTCATCGAGCCCGATGACGGGATCCTGGCCATCGGCGCGGGTGGTCCCTACGCGTTGGCCGCTGCGCGTGCCCTGGCGATCGACTCCGAGCTAGGTGCTCGGCAGATCGTCGAGCGGGGGCTCCAGATCGCCGCCGGGATTTGTATCTATACGAATACCGAACTGACGATTCTGGAGCTGGAAAACAATGAGTGACGACGGTCGTAACGAGACCGGGACCGCGACAGTCAGACAGCCGCACCCCGGGGTAGCCGACGATGCGGATCCCTATTCCACACTGACGCCCCGGGAGATTGTCGCCGAGCTCGATAAGTACATCGTCGGTCAGGACGATGCCAAGCGTGCGGTCGCGATCGCGCTTCGCAATCGCTGGCGGCGCTTGCGCGTTGAGGACGACCTGCGCGACGAGATCCTGCCCAACAACATCATCATGATCGGCCCGACTGGCGTCGGGAAGACAGAGATCTCACGTCGGTTGGCGCGCCTTGCTGATGCACCTTTCATCAAGGTCGAGGCGTCGAAATTTACGGAGGTTGGGTATGTAGGCCGAGACGTCGAGTCGATGGTCCGTGACCTGGTGGAGATCTCGGTGAACATGGTGCGCCAGGATTGGGAAGACGAAGTCTACGAGCAGGCCGAATCGAGTGTCGAGGAGCGCCTGTTGGACATGCTACTACCACCTTTGAAGGGCGCTGACGAAGCCGACGGTGGCCATCGCTACTTGGTAGACCCCGCCGGGATTGCACGCGAGTCAGAAGGCGCGGACCCCGATGATCCCCGCGTCCAGCGAGAGCGGTCTCGCGATAAGCTGCGCCGATTACTGGCTGACGGAAAGCTCGAAGAGCGACAAGTAGAAGTCGAAACGACGTCGAGTCGACTCCCGTTCGTCGAGGTCCTCTCTCCGATGGGTTTTGAGGAGATGGACGTCAACGTGAGTGAAATGCTCGAAGAGATGCTGCCCAAGCGAACGAAGCGCCGAAAAGTGACTGTTGCCGAAGCGCGACGGATTCTACTCCAGGAGGAGCTCAACAAACTGATCGACATGGATGAAGTCGTGAACGAGGCGATCTATCGGACCGAGAACTCAGGGATTGTATTTCTCGATGAGATCGACAAAATCGCGGGCGAGAAGATCACCGGTGCACCCGATGTCTCGCGTGAAGGGGTACAGCGAGATCTGCTCCCGATCGTAGAAGGATCCAACGTGCAGACCAAGTACGGGCTCATTCGAACCGACCACATCCTGTTTGTCGCGGCGGGTGCGTTTCACGTTTCGAAGCCCAGTGACCTGATCCCTGAGATGCAGGGGCGCTTCCCGATACGAGTCGAGCTGAGTAGCCTGACAGCGGGGGATTTCGAGCGCATACTGACCGAGCCCAAGAACGCGTTGACCCTCCAGTATGAGGCATTGCTCAAAACGGAGGGCGTTCAGCTGTCTTTCAGCGTGGACGCCATCCGGGAGATCGCTCGCATAGCGGCCGAGGTCAACGACCAGATGGAGAACATCGGCGCCCGCCGCCTCCACACCGTGATGACTAGTCTTCTCGACGACATCCTGTTTGATGTTCCCGACACCGGGGCAGAACAGGTAGCGATAGATGCGGAAGCGGTACAGGAGAGGCTGGGGGAGATCGTGGAAGACAAAGACCTTCGCAAGTACATCCTCTAGGTGTCGGCCGATCTGAAACGAACCGGGCTCACCGATATCCACGAGCGGCTAGGCGCGCGGATGGTGCCGTTTGCCGGCTTTCTGATGCCAGTTCAGTACACGTCGATCACCGAGGAGCATCGGGCGGTGAGGGAGCGCGCCGGGATCTTTGACGTGAGTCATATGGGAGAGTTCATCTTCGGCGGCCCGGATGCGCTGGAAGCGGTGCAGCGGGTGACCGTCAACGACGTGTCAGCATTGTCCGTGGACCAGGCGCAGTACTCAGCGATGGTCAATGAGGATGGTGGAATCATCGACGACTGCGTCGTCTATCGGCTTGACGACAGCCGGTACATGATGGTTGTCAACGCTTCGAACATCGCCAAAGACTGGGCACACGTAAGCCGTCACCTTCCGTCTGACGTGACGCTCGCCGACGAGTCAGAAAGCACCTCGCTGCTTGCCGTACAGGGTCCCGAGGCGAGTCGCGTCATGGCCGCGGTAACCGATGTTCCACTCGAGGAGCTCGAGTTCTACTGGAAACGTGACGGGTCGGTAGCCTCCGTGCCGGCGATCGTCAGTCGCACCGGTTATACGGGAGAGCTGGGCTACGAGCTCTACTTCGATCGTGAGGGATCGGCGACGGTGTGGCAGGCGTTGATGGAGGCCGGCGAAGGCGTCGGCCTGCTGCCCTGTGGGTTGGCGGCCCGCGATACGCTGCGGCTGGAGATGCGTTACGCCCTCTACGGCAGCGACATCGACGAAACGGTCAACCCCTACGAGGCAGCACTTGGGTGGATCGTCAAGCTCGATAAAGGCGATTTCATAGGTCGCGATCGGCTCAAGGAGATCGCTGACTCCGGGCCGAGACGCCGTCTGGTCGGCTTTCGGCTCGTCGAACGAGGCATCCCACGGATTGGTTATCCTGTCGCGGTGAATGGAACCGAGATCTCTGATGTTCGCAGCGGAGCGATGAGCACGTCACTCGGTTATGGCATTGGGACTTGTTACCTGCCAACCGAACACGCCAAGCCGGGTACCACGTTGGCGGTTGTGATTCGCGGGAAAGAGGTCGCGGGCGAGGTCGTTAAACCGCCCTTCTACGGTGGTGGTTCCCTCAACCGGTGAACAGTAGCCGGTTCATCTCCCGTTGAGCGAGCGAGTTGTTGTCATAGGCGCAGGTCCTGGCGGACTCACGGCCGCACACGAGCTCACCGAACTCGGACACGAAGCCATCGTTTTCGAAAAAGACGATCAAGTCGGCGGCATCGCCCGCACGGTGAGTTATAACGGCTATCGGTTCGACATCGGCGGTCACCGGTTCTTCACCAAGGTCGACACAGTACAGACACTGTGGGAAGAAGTGATGGGGGACGATTTCCTCGTCCGACCTCGCCTTTCGCGCATCTATTACCGCGATCGGTTCTTTGACTATCCGTTGAGGCCCGGGAACGCCCTCCGCGGGCTGGGGCTGATCGAATCGATCCGCATCGTAGTCAGCTATCTGAGGGCACGAGGGATTCCGAACAGCAACGAGCGCACGTTCGAGGACTGGGTCGTGAATCGATTCGGTCGCCGCCTGTACGAGATCTTCTTCGAAACCTATACCGAGAAGGTATGGGGCATTCCGTGCAGCGAGATCGGCGCCGACTGGGCCGCCCAGCGTATCAAGAACCTGAACTTGACACAGGCGATCAGACACGCGCTCCTAGGGGGCAAGAAAGGGGGCTCGGTGATCACAACGCTGATCGACGAGTTCCAATACCCGCGCCTCGGCCCAGGTATGATGTGGGAGCGATGGTGCGAACGGCTCGAGGCTCGAGGCGTGAAAACACATCTTGAGGCCGAGGTGTGCGACCTCCACCATAAAGACGGTCGAGTCGAGGCGGCGACGGTTCGATTCGGCAACGGCGAGATCGAGCATGTATCGGCGGATCATTTCGTGTCCACGATGCCAGCTCGTCGACTCATTCGCTCGCTCGATCCTCCAGCGCCAGCGCCGGTCGCCGAGGCGGCCGAAAAGCTGCGCTATCGTGATTTCCTGACCGTCGTTCTGATCGTTCGCGACGCGGAGGTCTTCCCCGACAACTGGATCTATATCCACTCGCCGGATGTCAAGGTCGGCCGAGTTCAGAACTTCAAGAACTGGAGCCCGGAAATGGTCCCAGACCCGAGCACTACTTCGCTGGGACTGGAGTACTTTGTCAACGAGGGGGACGAGCTTTGGTCGGCTCCCGACGAAAAGCTTGTCGAGCAGGGTGAGGTGGAGATGATCCGGCTGGGGTTGATCCGCCCCGACACTGTGATCGATGGGACGGTGGTCCGAATGCCGAAAGCGTATCCGGTGTACGACTCAGATTACAAGGAGGCGTTGGCCACCGTGCGTCGATACACCGACGGGTTGATCAACCTGCACCTCATCGGACGCAACGGCCAACATCGTTACAACAACCAGGACCACTCGATGGTGACCGGGATCTATGCGGCGCGGAACATCGACGGTGCAGACTATGACGTGTGGTCGGTGAACGTCGAAGATGAGTATCACGAGGAGAAGCGTGCAGAAGTTGAGAAGAGAGCACTGGTTGAGGGTCGTTTGACGCCATCGATTGCCGCCGAGGAGACCCTCGAGGACGTCTTGGCGGCAGCTTTCGCGCGCTACGACTCGTTAGCGCTGGGTCTGGCGCTCGCCATCGTGAGTGGGGTCGGGTTGTTCCTGACTACAGCTTGGGTTCTGCTCCGTGCCGAACGCGATTCGACAGAGATGCTCTCGCGCGTTGGTCAGTATCTGTTGGGTTACGACGTTAGTTGGGGTGGAGCCATGTTGGGATTGATCGGCGCCGGCGTGTTCGGTTTTGTCGTTGGTTTTGGGGTCGCCTGGCTGATCAACTTGATCATTGGGTGGGAAGAGACGATTCTCGAACGCGAGCTCGAAGTCGCTGGCACGATCGACCCGCTGAATCTGGAGTAAAGCGAATGACCCGAGGTGTGACCGACGAAGAGCGAGCCCTGGTTCAAGCCGCGGTCGCTCGTATGCGCGCTGGTGCCATGGCGATCGTATTTGGCGTGTTGGGTGGCTTGGGGCTTTTTATCGCCACTGTCTGGCTGCTCATTCGTGGTGGACCTGAGATCGGACCGACACTGGGCCTACTGGGCAACTACTTCCCCGGTTACTCGGTGACTTGGCCCGGGTCGGTGATCGGTTTTGGCTACGGTGTTCTGGTGGGGTCGGCTGTCGGGTGGTCGTTGGCGAGACTGTACAATCGCTTCGCTGCTCGCGGGTAGCGATGGCGAGCCGCTAGGGGGCTTCGAAGGTTGAGCCCGGACCATCCTCCCAGGGTCGCAACAACACCGAGCGCAAGAGCTGCCTCTCCCGTGCGTTGAACTCGCCAATGAGCCACAAGACGGCCGGAATCGCGATCGAGATCAGGCTCAGCTTGATGACGATCAGCCAGCCAGAGGCGATCCACCAACGGGCCGCCGCGTAGGTCGCCAGGGCGACCGCGGCACCGCGAAGAATCGACGCAGTCGGTGGCCAGATGTGCCACAATCTGCCGACCGCAAGAACGCCCAACACTGCTGCCGCGACCGACACCGAGGCGGTAACCGCCGCCGCACCGAGTGCACCCCACCGGGGCACCGCAATCAAGTGGCCGACGACAGTGATCGGCACCAGCGGACCGACCAACACGAACGTCCAGTGGGGCTTGCCAGCGGCAGTCAGGATCGAAGAGCAGACCCCGAACAACGTCATCGCGATTCCGGCGACGACGAGCTGCTCGAGCAACGGCGCAGCGGCCTCGAATTCCATCCCCAAGGCGAATACGGTGATTTCGAGCGATGCGCCGACTGCGATTCCGATCAGCGGTAGCAAGAGAAACGGAAAACGAAGCGCGTCGCGACCCATGTCGCGCGCGTGCTCGAGATCGCCAATGCCGACGAGTCGACTCAGGGTCGACAAGAGTAGCGGCGAGAAGGCCATCGAGAAGAGCGCCGCCATAAGCGCCAGATTGCGTGCACCCGCGAAAACACCGGCCATCGCCGTAGCTCCGCCGAGCGCTTTGAACGCGATCAGGTCGACCTGCTGAATGAAACGCAAGCTGAGACTCAACAGAAACAACGGAAGAGCGTAAACGTAGAGCACTCGCACCGGGGCTTTGACGCGGCGGAAGAACGCCGGTCGATCGTAGCGCATTGCGACGACGAGTTCGACCAGCGACGCGCCGATGGTGCCGAGAATAGCGCCGTTGATCGAAAGGCCCAGACTGACCAGTAGAACGATCAGCACCAGCCGTGTGACCCAACGGGCAGCGATCGCCAGCGCGCGTTGTCCGAATCGTCCGCGTCCAGTCAGGATGACCTGGTGGCCGAATCCCATTACCAAAAGTGGGACATCGATCGTGAGCAACCGCAGGGGGGAGACCAACCGTGGCTCACCCAGAAAACCGGCCACCGCTGGTGCCAAGACCCAGAGCCCGATCGCCACCGCCAGGCTGACGGTGAAGTAGATCTGCAACACTCGGGTCGCAATCGGTTTCCAATCCTCACTGCTGCCGACAAGGCGGATGGTGGCTCGGGACAACGCATGCGCGATCGTCCACTCGATCGTCATGACGAGCGTCACGGCGAGCGCGTATACCCCGTAGCCCTCTGGGCCCAGCGCTCGGGTGAGAAACGCGACGGTGGCCAGTCCCGTCGGGACCATGAGACCCTGGGCGAGGAATATCTTAACCGCACCGGACACCGTTTGTTGCCCGACGCTCGAGCGGCCCGGAACTGTTTGCGCCGGCCTAGGTCTCGTCATGCGCCGAGGCCTGCGTCCGAAAGACGGGCTCAGTAGCTTCTCGCAGATTGGAATGGACGCGCCATACTTCTCCGTGATCGTGCCAGTTCACAACGGGGGCTCGGATTTCGAGCGCTGCCTGGATGCGCTCGATCGATCTCGATGGTCGAACCTCGAGCTGATCGTCGTCGACGATGGATCGACCGACGATTCGGCAGAGTTGGCGCGGTTGCATGGGGCGACGGTGATCTCCGTTGATCGCGCGCGAGGTCCGGGAGCGGCGAGGAATCGGGGAGCTAAAAAGGCGTCTGGAGAGTACCTGTTTTTCGTCGACGCTGACTGCCAGGTACATCCCGAGACCCTCGATCAGGCTGCCGCCGTGTTGCAGGCGGAACCCGGCGTCGACGCGTTGTTCGGGTGTTACGATGACGCTCCTGCTGCGCAGAACTTTATCGCCCAATTCAAGAACTTGTTTCATTCGTACACCCATCAGCAGGGGGGTGAAGATGCGACGACTTTCTGGGCCGGTTGCGGGGTCGTTCGGCGAACCGTGTTTGCCACGATCGGTGGCTTCGATGAGGAACAATTCCCGCGGCCGAGCATAGAAGATATCGAGCTGGGTTACAGGCTGCGAGATGCCGGCTTCACGATCCGGTTGTGCAAGGAAGTCAGGGTCAAGCACCTGAAGGCCTGGACCTTTGAGCAGCTCATGCGTTCAGATATCTTCGATCGTGGCGCGCCCTGGACGCGTTTGATGCTTGACCGTGGCCGGGTAGACACCGCGCTGAACCTCCGATGGTCGCAGCGCGTGAGTGCGGTTCTTGCGTGGTTTGTATTGGGTAGTGTGCTGATCGCCTGGGCGAGACCCGCCGCGATTTGGTTGGCAGGCTTATCGGCACTGGGGTTGCTGGTTCTGAATCGGGATTTGTACGCGTACTTCGCTCGCCAGCGTGGGGTCGTGTTCACTATGAAGACAATACCGCTACACTGGTTTTACTACCTGTATGCTTGCTTGGCCTTTGCTTGTGGGGCGTGGGGATACTTCCTGTCACGTGGGCGGTCGCGTCGCTCACCAGCGGAGACAAGATGACCTGGTCGATGCTCCGTCACACCTGTGGGTTCGTTCTAATCGCATCGTTGACGCTGCTCGCGGGTTGGGCCGATCCAGTCGAGGCCCAAACGGAAACGTGCACCGTGGCTTTCGTTCTCGACGGTGATACGCTCAACTGTCGGAATGGCGAGCGCATCCGCTTGTTGCTCGTGGACGCGCCCGAACGGGGCCCATTTGGCACGCTGGCGAGGAATGCCCTGGCGGCCTTGTTGCCGAGCGGTTCCGAGATCCGGTTGGAGCTGGACGAGGAATCGCGAGATAAGAGGGGCCGGCTGCTGGCGTATGTCTTCCTCGCCGACGGTCGAATGGTCAACGAGATGCTCATTCGACAGGGCTACGCTTTTCTCAAGCCGGGCGTCGTCAACCGGCGCCACAGCGACCGATTGCGAACCGCCGAATCGACCGCCCGCCAGCAGCGCCTGGGGGTCTGGACCCGCTAGCACTCCGCGCGTCGCCAGTGCAAGCACCTGCGTTTGGCGCCCCTCCCAAGCCGACGTATCTTGCCACAAATGTCTGCCGAAATGGCACATCCCAGGGGAGCGGCGGTCCTGGTGGTCAGCGACCGGGTGGCAGCGGGGGTCCAGGCCGACGCCAGCGGTCCAGCGCTCGTCGGACGCCTCGAGGAAGCCGGTTGGGAGATCAGGGCGTGCGAGGTCAGCGCCGATGAGGTTGCCGCGATCGCCGAGACCTTGAGTCGGCTGGCGGACGACGATCGGATCCAGTTGATACTGACGTCGGGCGGAACGGGCTTGGCACCACGTGATGTCACCCCCGACGCCACCCGTCAGATCGCCGACCGTGAGATCCCCGGTATAGCCGAAGCGCTGCGCGCGGGATCGCTTGAACAGACACCTCACGCGATGCTATCGCGGGCGACGAGTGCGATTCGCGGCCAAACCCTGATCGTCAACCTTCCGGGAAGCCCCCGCGGTGCTCGCGCCACGTTTGAGACCTTGGCGCCGGTTCTCGATCACGCCGTCGCCCTCCTAACAGAGCTACCCGTCGGTCAGGCGGAACACAGGGCGGCTGATCGGCCATGAGCGCGGGCGCGACGAGTTTGGCCGCCGTCTTGGTCAGTCGCTACGACCCTGAGTACGCGATCCGCGCCGAGCACACACTCGCCATCGCTGGGCTCGACGTGGAGGTCGTGGATTCCATCAAGGAGATCCGGGAGCGAGTGTTCAGCGATAGTCGAGTGACGCTCATCGTGCTGACCGGCGGGATCTCCGAGCGCGCGACGCGAGAGTTTCTGCGGCAAATCGACGACGCTGCCCGACCGGTTGGTGTTCTTGCGCTGGTCAATGATGCTGAGTTCGAGCGCATAGAGCGGCGCCGTGAGCAGGGGATTGACGAGGTCCTCAAGAAGCCGTTTGATGCGAACGAGCTGACGCTTGTGGCGAGGCGTCTGATGGCGCGCGAGGAGCTGGTTGGAAAGACGCACATCATCGGCCGCTCGGAACCGATCAAGCTGGTTCTTGAACGAGTCTCTCAATACGCTCCGGTCCATTCAACGGTCCTGATCGAAGGCGAGAGCGGCACCGGGAAAGAATTGATCGCAAGAGCGATTCACGATCTGTCGATACGCGCCAGTAAACCGTTCATCGCCGTCAACTGCGCAGCATTGACCGAAAGCCTTCTCGAATCAGAGCTGTTCGGTCACGAGAAGGGGGCTTTCACTGGCGCCACCAGCCTTCGGAAGGGTCATTTCGAGATCGCCGATCGGGGCACGCTGTTGCTGGACGAGGTTGGAGAGATGCCCTTGTCGACTCAGGTGAAGCTGCTTCGCGTGCTCGAGGAGCGTGAGTTCATGCGGGTCGGTGGGTCGACACCCATCCGGGTGAACGTGCGGGTTCTCGCCTCGACCAACCGTGACCTCGAATCGGCGGTCGAGGCGGGCGAATTCCGACGCGATCTGTACTATCGGTTGAATGTCCTAAACGTGCGCATGCCCCCGCTTCGTGAGCGACGTGATGACATTCCGCTTCTCATCCACCATTTCGTACAGGAGTTCTGCACCCAGAACGATCGCCAGTTTGTAGGCATCACTGACGAAGCGATGTCAGTCCTCAAGAACTATGACTGGCCCGGCAATGTCCGTGAGCTGAGAAACTTGGTCGAGAGCATGTTGGTGTTGACTCCTGGATCGAGAATTCGTGCTCGTGACATTCCAGAAGAGATATACGCTCGGGCAAACCCCGAGCGGTTGCTGCCGATGCCACTAGGTGAAGATGTCGTCGATGGGGGTGTCTCCGGGGCTCGGATCGAGGCGCTTTTGGGGTACTTATACCGTGACCTGAAGGGTGAGCTGGACGGGTTGCGGAGCGACTATCGGGAGATCCGTGAGTTGCTCGAGGGAGGCGATCGGGGGGTGTCGTGGGTCCGAGCGGTAGAGGTCGAAACGGAAGGCGACGATATCCAGAACGAAGTCCGAACGGTTCCAATCAGCGAGGCGAGCAACACCAGTGAGGTGCCAACTGGGGCCGAAGGCGAACTACTGACGGTTGGGGTTAGTCTCGATGAAATCGAGCGCTTGGCGATCGAACGCACGCTGGCAGCCGTTGGCGGTAACCGCCGCCGGGCAGCCGAGATTCTCGGCATCGGCGAACGCACTCTGTACCGAAAACTCAAGAAATACGGGCTCTCGTAGTCTCGGCGGTCAGTATGGCAGGGGCTCGCCGTGACGATCGAGGAATTGACCGCTCTGATCGATGGAGAGTTGCTGTATCGTACCGATCATGTCGCTCACGGCGGCCTCGGCTGTGAGGGGCGCAGCGGATCCGCCCATTCGGGTCTGCACCCACCCCGGGTGTATCGCGACCGTTGCGACACCGTGGGGCGCCAAGTCGTAAGCCAACGTGCGACAGGCCATGTTGACCCCGGCCTTTGAGATCCGGTAGGCATACGACCCGCCGCTCTGGTTGTCGGCGATCGAGCCCATGAGCGAGCTCAGATGAATAATCCGCGATGGTTTGCCGTGGCCGGAGCGGAGCAGTGGAAGCAACGCGCGACTCATTCGCAGCGACCCAAGCGTATTTGTGTTGAAGACACGTAGGACGACATTCGGGTCGAGCGAGTCCAAGTCTTCCGTTTGGCCCCGCTCGCCAGCGTTGTTTACGACGATTTCGAGACCGTCGACGTGACCATCGATCGTTTGCGCGGCGGCTTCTACGGAGGCGTCGTCGCCGACGTCGCACTCGACGATGATCAGCTGCCGACCGGCTCGTTGGGCTAGATCTACGAGACCGCCGGAGGCGCCGGGATCGCGCGCCAGGGCGATGACTTGATCGCCGGCGCCGACCCATTGACGAGCGAACTCGAGTCCCAGGCCGCGCCCGGCCCCAGTAACGACGATTCGGGCTGATCGACCCACTACTTCGATCCGGCTTCTCGACGCGCCTTCGCCCTTTGCACTCGCCTCACCAGCGAAACCCACGACGCGCCGGATGATAGGTCGGCGTACTGAAATGTGAGGTTCGCGAAGAAGTCTATGCCGGGCTCGAACAGGTAGATCCCGTAGACCGTCTCGTACAACCCGACCAGCCGGCGATCGAAGTTGGGGCTTACGGGCAAAACGTGAAGCGGGTAGAACGTTGATCCCTCGCTGCGGATGATCAGCCGGCTAGGGTCAAAACTGATCTCCTTCTCGAAACCGGTAAAGGCGACCAACAGCGGCGTCATCTCTTCGACATCTTTAGCGCGAAAGTCGTGGGCGGCGGGGATGCGCTGCTTTAGGTCTGCCAGGTGGGCGTATATGTCTGGGGCCGCCAAGACGATCGCGTCGTCATCTAGCGTCGTGACGTCAATCTGCAGACCCTTGGTTGTCTGTCGGCCGACGAGCCGTACACTCAGCTCCTCCCACGAGAGTGTGCTCGCGCTGCGCGTGCGACTGACATGCGGGTCATCTTCGGAGGTCGCCTCGCCGGCCGCGGCCGAGACGGAGTCAGCCGGGGGTTGAGCATCATCGGTCGGAGGGACTCCTTCCTGCGCCGTGGCGCATGAAGCCAGTCCAAAAACAGCGATCAGAGTCAGGAGCAGCTCGCGAGTCATCCGGCCTCCGGGGCTAACAATCGAGACACCGCGTCGAGGACAGCATCGCGACCCTCACCGGTGCGGGCTGAAAACCATACCACTTGATCGTCGCCCAGGCCAAGATGGCTGCACGCCTCGGCCAGCAGTGGTCGTCTCTGCCCACGGGCCACCTTGTCGGCTTTTGTGAGCACGACGAGCGTGGGCACGCCGCGCCCGGCGAGCCAGGCGATCATCTCGCGGTCCAGCGGGGTCGGTGGCCGGCGACCGTCGATCAGCGAGACGACTCCCATTAAACGGCTGTTGTCGGTCAGGTAGCTCTCGATCATCGGACCCCACTGCTCGCGAACCACGGTCGGCACGGCCGCATAGCCGTAACCCGGCAGATCCACGAAGTAGCAACGATCGACTGCGTAGTAGTTGATGGTCTGAGTTTTACCCGGCCGCCGACTGGTACGCGCCAGGCTGTGCCGCTGGACGAGCGCATTCAGCAGTGACGACTTCCCGACGTTCGATCGGCCGACGAAGGCGACTTCGGGTCGTGGCTCTGGGGGTCTCGTATCCGAATCGACGGCCGTCAGCGCCAGCCACGCGCCACGAACGTCGATCAGCTACGCCTCGCGTGCCTGGGAAGTGGAGTCAGCGGCACTGGGTTCAGCAGAGTGGCGCTTGAGCACGTAGATCGGGGGCTTCTTGTCGACGATCGTCTCGCGGGTGACGACGACCTCCTCGATGTCCGAACGGGACGGGATCTCGAACATGATCTCGAGCATCGTCTCTTCGACCACCGCTCGCAAACCACGAGCGCCGGTCTTACGCTCGACGGACCGCTCGGCGATGGCCTGGATCGCTTCCGGTTGGAAGCTCAGCTCGACTTCCTCCATCTCGAACAGCCGCTGGTACTGCTTCAGCAGGGCGTTACGTGGCTTGAGCAGGATCTCCACCAGCGTTTCGACATCCAACGGATCGAGCGTGCCGATGACCGGCAGCCGACCGACGAGCTCCGGGATCAAGCCGAAGTGGATTAGGTCTTCCGGCTCGACCTGGATCATTATCTCGCGCGAATGTTCGAGGGACGTACCGGCCCGTCTCGCGCGCGAGAAACCGATGACGGTAGCATCGGTGCGTCGTGGGATGATCTTGTCCAACCCGTCGAAGGCGCCACCACACACAAACAGGATGTTTCGGGTGTCAACCTGGATGTACTCCTGCTGCGGGTGCTTGCGTCCGCCCTGCGGCGGCACCGAGGCGACTGTCCCTTCGAGTATCTTGAGCAGCGCCTGTTGGACACCTTCGCCGGAGACGTCGCGGGTGATCGAGGGGTTTTCACTCTTGCGGGCGATCTTGTCGAGCTCGTCGATGTAGATGATCCCGCGCTCAGCGTCGGCGACGTTGTAGTTGGCGGCTTGCAGCAATCGAACGATGATGTTCTCGACGTCCTCGCCGACGTACCCGGCCTCGGTCAACGTGGTCGCGTCCGCGATCGTGAATGGCACCTGGAGAAAACGGGCCAGAGTCTGGGCGAGCAGCGTCTTACCTACGCCCGTGGGGCCGATCAGCAAGATGTTCGATTTCTCGATCTCGACGTCGTCGTCGGTCCGCGAATTGATCCGCTTGTAGTGGTTGTACACGGCTACAGCGAGGCCTTTCTTCGCTTCCTCCTGGCCGATCACGTACTGGTCGAGATACTCCTTGATGCTCTGTGGCGTGGGTAACTCCTCGAGCGGGGCGGCCTGGTCTTGGAGCGCCTCTTCCTGGAGGATCTCATTGCAAAGCTTGATGCACTCGTTGCAGATGTAGACGGATGGGCCGGAAATGAACTTCTGCACATGCTCCTTGCTTTTTCCACAAAAGGAGCAACGCAGTTCGTCTCGGTCGCGTCCGCCTCGATCGTCGTAGCCGCTAGACATGCGGTTTTCCGCCCCCTACTCGCTGTCGCCGTTGGAGCCGGAGTCGTTTGTTGACTTGGCTGGTTTTCCGTCCCCGTCACGCTGCTGATCTTGGCTCAAGAGTACAGCATCAACCATGCCATAATCTCGG
>JBDHED010000007.1:0-31243 GCA_039591175.1 Gemmatimonadota bacterium
GCCGGACATTCGTATGTTCTTTGAGAATGATCTTCGCTTCCTGCAACAGTTCGTGGGCCGATGAACGTTTCCTTCCACTGGCTATCGCGGTTCTTCGACGACGGTGCGTTGGACGAGCTCGGACCAGCAGGACTGGCTCAACGCCTGGCCGATCAGGGGCTGGTAGTCGACGAGTTACGTCCGGCGTTCGGTCCGTTTTCCGGTGTCGTTCTGGGGAAGGTGTTGGATGCGAAGCCGCATCCGGATGCTGACCGATTGACGCTGTGTACGGTCGATGCCGGCGATGGCAGTCGACAAGTCGTGTGTGGCGCGCCGAACGTCGAGGTCGGCGCGCTCTACGGCTACGCTCAGGTAGGGGCTGTGCTGCCCGGCGGAAACAAGATCCGGCGCGCGAAGATCCGCGGCGTGGAGTCGGATGGCATGTTGTGCTCGGCGCCCGAGCTGGGGCTCGACGCACTCGGATCAGCGGAGGGGATTTGGGAGATTCCGGACGCGGATGAAGCGGACCTTGGTCGCGATCTCCGCGAAGCACTGGAGCTCGACGATACGATTCTCGTTATCGACGTGACGTCGAACCGTGGTGACGCGCTCAGTCACCTCGGCATTGCACGCGAGATACAATGGATAACGGGTAGGAGGATGCAGCTGCCCCGTGTCGACTTGAGCGAGGACGGACCGTCGGCAAACGAGCAGGCGAGCGTAGAGGTGGAGGATCAGGACGGTTGCCCACGCTACTTGGGTCGGGTCATCAATAACGTGTCGATCGGACCGAGCCCAGGTTGGTTACAAACCCGGTTGCTCGCGCTCGATCAACGACCAATAAACAACATCGTCGATGTAACCAATTACGTGATGCTCGAGGTTGGTCAGCCATTGCACGCGTTTGATCTCGAACAAATCTCGAACGCACAAATCGTGGTCCGACGCGCGCATGAAGGCGAACGAATGGAAACGCTTGATGGTCAGGAACGAGTGCTCACTTCGGAGATGACGATGATTGCCGATGCACACGAGGTGGTCGCTATCGGTGGCGTGATGGGGGGCATCGACAGTGAGGTGGGCTCTTCAACAACCGAGATATTTCTGGAGGGTGCGCATTTTGATCCCAGCCGCGTGGGCCGCACGGCGCGGCGGCTTGGCATGGTCAGCGAGGCTTCCACGCGCTTCTCACGTGGCGTTGATCCAGAGATCACTGGCTGGGCGATCGATCGCGCCGCTGACATGATCGCTCGGCTCGCGGGTGGGCGCGTCGCACCGGGGGTTGTGGGCACGGGGACCGACGCGGAACCCAGAGCCACTGGCGACGACGCCCTTACGCTACGCGATCAGAGAGTCGAGGCACTTGTCGGATATGCGATCCCGGTTCCCGAGATCGCGCGGGCGCTCGAGTCGCTGGGATTCGGTGCTGAAAACGACACCGATGGGGCGCTTGCCGTGAAGGTGCCAAGCTGGCGTTTTGACGTTAGCCGTGAGGTCGATCTAATCGAGGAGGTCGCACGGTTGACCGGCTATTCGCGGATCCCATTGGAACCGTTGCCAGCGCCGCCGGTCGCGCCGGAGCCGGCTGGTGACGAGCGGCGAGCCACGCGCGTACGAGAGACTCTGCGAGCGGCGGGATTTGACGAGGCGCAGACACCCTCGTTTGTCGATGCGGCCACACTGGCGACCGGCGAGCTACTTGATAACTTGGTTGAGATCAAGAACCCTATATCGCAAAGCCAGAGGTTCTTGAGGCCATATGTATTCGCTACCCTGGGGAGCGCTGTGGCGTACAATCTGAATCGGCAGGCCAGCCGCGTGAAGCTGTTCGAGATCGGCCACGCCTTTGAGCGCGGCAGCGAGCCCCAAGGGGCGTCGTTGCGGGAGCGACGGCAGGTGGCGATGGCGGCCGCGGGCGCACGTGGGCCGCTCGACTGGACCGCGACCGATCAAACCGAGTACGACTTCTTTGACCTGAAGGGTGACGTCGAGGAGCTTCTGACGCAGTTCGGATTGGGGGATTGCGTCATTGATCGCGGCGCGAGACGATTCCTGCATCCCGGCCGCCAGGCAGAAGTGACGGACCACGCTGGGAACGCGATTGGGTTTTGCGGCGAGCTTCACCCCGCGGTGACCGCATCTTGGGGTCTGGCTGCTAGGGTGTTCGTTGCGGAGCTCGGGTTGGACGCCCTGCCCGCGGACGGTGGCACCCTCTCCGTATCCGACGTTCCGAGGGAGCCGGCTGTCACCCGCGACTTGGCCCTGGTCGTGCCCGATGGTGAGACGGCTCAGGTAGTCTTGGACGCCGTTCGATCGGTAGGGGTCGAAGATCTCGACCGAGTGGAGGTGTTTGATCGTTACCGGGGGGTGCAAGTGGATCAAGGGTATTACAGTCTAGGGGTCCGGCTCACGTTTCGGACCGATCGGACCCTGACTGATAATGAAGTGGATGAACAGGTCGACCATTTGATGGGCCATCTGGTTGAAGAAAGGGGCTACCGGCGACGGTGAAAGACACACAGACAGGCGACGGGACGGGGGGCACCGATCTGGCTAACGCGGTGGCTGGGCTTGAGGGCAAGGTCAAGTTGCTCCTTTCCCGTCACACGGAGTTGACTGAGCGGTACAACGAGGCGGTGGCGGCCGGCGAGCGGCTCGGTACCGGGCTTGATCCGGCGGCACTCGAAGAGCGCGTCCAGGTCCTGGAAAGCGAGCGCGAGCGGCTTTCCCGCCACGCGACCTTTCTCGAGGGCAAGATCCGCGAGTTGCTGACTCGCGTTCGTTACGCTGTAGACGCATGACCGATCAGAAGACCGCAGACGCCGTCAAGGTCACAGTTCTCGACGAGCAGTTTCGGATCCGATCCGAAGCCGAGGAGGAGTACACCCGCCGGGTGGCCTCGCACGTCGACGCTGCCCTGCGCGAGCTTCGAAGAGCCGTGCCGACGCTAGAGCCGTTCCAGACGGCCGTGCTCGGGGCGATGGAGATCTCTGACGAGCTCTTTCGCGCACGAGAGGCGTTGACCGAGATCAGCGGGGACCTGGTCGAACGCATTCGTCGCGTCGAGGACGCTATCGATGCGTGCCTCGAGGATGAAGTGGCGGATTAGGGAAGGAGGCCGATCGGCGCGGACGATTGAACCGACGCTGGGCAAAGACCCCGCTCGCGGAATGCTCGAGAGACTAATTTTTTGAGCCAACGCGTTCTCACAGGGAGCCTCGCTCCATCAGACGATCACAAGCCTCTAACGAGGAAGTGAGACTCGGGTGGGGAGGCTACCCACTCGTTTCTTGAGGGCGTCAAAAAATCCTCTCGGGTGGACCTGCGGCGGGGTCTTTGCCCGCGCGATCGGTCACCGTCCCATCGCGCCGAACCAGGGCCGGTGAAGATACTCCACGTCGCCGATATCTTCGGACGGCCGGGCCGCAGAGCCTTCGCGTCGGGAGTCAAGCGGGTTCGGGCATCCGATCCACATTGCTTCATCGTTGCCAATGGCGAGAATGCGGCCGGCGGGTTCGGAATCACCCCGGACATCGCCCGTGAGTTGTTCGATTCGGGTGCCGACGTAATCACGAGCGGGAATCACATCTGGGACCGCCGCGAGGTGTACCCGTACCTTGATACCGAGTATCGTCTGCTCAGGCCAGACAACTACCCCGACCCCAATCCCGGGCGCGGAGTGTGGACCGGTGCGATGGGATCTATTACCGGAGCGGTTTTGAATCTCCAAGGCAGGGTCTTCATGAAGGAAATCGACTGTCCGTTTCGACGGTTGGACAGCCTGCTCGATCGCGAAGATGTGCGCAGTGCCGGAGCGATCGTGGTGGATTTTCATGCCGAAGCGACGGCCGAGAAAATAGCGTTTGGTAGATACGCCGATGGTCGCGTGGCAACCGTGATCGGAACCCACACACATGTCCCATCGGCCGATGCGCGGTTGTTGTCTGCAGGGACCGCTTACGTGACAGATGTCGGTATGACGGGGCCGCACGGTGGCGTGATCGGGATTCGCGCCGAAGGTGCGATCGAGAGGTTCCTCACGCAGACCCCGAATCGATTCGAAGTAGCCGACGAGGAGGTTCGATTTCAGGCCGCGCTGGTCGAGATCGATATTGAAACCGGTCTCTCGCGATCGATCGAACACATCGATTGGCCCGCCGAGCAGATCGAGGAGTCGGTGGCGTGAGCCCGTTCGTGCGTGGGCCCGTGGGGTGGGTCGAAGTTATCTGTGGGCCGATGTTCAGTGGCAAGTCCGAGGAGTTGATCCGGCGTATCCGACGCGCACAGATCGCACGCCAACGGGTCCAGGTCTTCAAGCCGTTGATTGACGATCGCTACTCCGAAGACGAAATCGTTAGTCACTCCGAGATGCGAATTGACGCGATACGAGTCGCACCTGCGAACGAGATCCTGGTTCGAGTGGATCCGCGCACGCAGGTGGTGGGGATCGATGAAGCGCAGTTCTTTGATGAACAACTGGTGGAGGTGGTGGATAGATTGGCGAACATGGGGAAGCGCGTGATCGTGGCCGGTCTCGACCAGGATTTCATGGGGCGCGCGTTCGATCCGATACCGCAACTCTTGGCCAAAGCCGAGGAGATCACAAAAACCCTGGCGATTTGTGTGCAGTGCGGGAATCCAGCCAACTACACGCAGCGCCTGGTTCCCTCTGAGGAGACGATCGTTGTGGGAGGGTCCAATAAGTACGAGGCTCGCTGTCGGCAGTGCTTCGAGCCACGACTGGCTCAAGCCGAGCTGCCGCTTACCCGCGCCGTGGGTGACAAGGATCACGGGTTGGATCGATGACAGCTAAACCAATCGACGGCAAAGCGTTAGCAGCTCGGGTACGGGGTGAGATCGCGGCTGCTACCGAGCATTTGGTCAGTGACACCGGGATCCGACCGGGTCTATGCGCAGTGCTGGTTGGAGACGACCCCGCATCTGCCACCTACGTGCGGATGAAAGGCAAGGCGTGCGACGAGGTTGGCTTTGCTTCGCGTATCGTCCGCATGCCTGACACGTCGACGCAGGACGAGCTGCTGGAGCAGGTGACTCAACTCAACGCTGACCCGGAGATCCACGGGATCCTCGTGCAGTTGCCCCTGCCATCGCAGATCGATCCAGACGTGATCACGCTGGCGATCTCACCATCAAAGGACGTGGATGGGTTCCATCCGACGAATGTCGGCCGGCTCGTCGCGGGAGACCTGGAAACCGGGTTCGTATCCGCCACGCCGGCCGGTATCATGAAGCTGATCGCAGAAACTGGGTTGGATCCGTCTGGCTGTGAAGCGGTCATCGTGGGGCGCAGTGACATCGTCGGCAAACCAACCGCGCTCCTGCTGATGCACGCTCACGCCACCATAACCGTGTGTCATAGCAGGACCAAGGACCTGGCAGCTCATACGCGACGTGCAGACATCCTGGTCGTGGCGGTGGGCCGTCCGGACACGGTGCATGGGGAGATGGTAAAGCCTGGCGCGACCGTGATCGACGTTGGAACGAACCGCGTGCCTCGCGACGACGGAGAAGGTCATCGGCTGGTTGGAGACGTCGATTATGATTCGGTCGCTGACGTCGCGGGTTGGCTGACGCCGGTGCCCGGAGGCGTGGGTCCAATGACGATCGCGATGCTCCTCTCCAACACGTTGACCGCTGCCAAGCGCGCCGCAGCATCGTCGTGAACGTCACGCGCCTCGAGTCGGGGCCTGTCCTAACCGTCAGTCAGCTTCTTCTGAGAGCCACCAATGCGTTGGTCGCTGAACTCGGATCAGTGGCGGTCGAGGGTGAGATATCGTCATTTCATCATGCCGTGAAGTCGGGCCACATGTACTGGACGCTCAAAGACGCGACCAGCGAGGTACGCTGTGTCATGTTTCGGAGCGATAACCAACAGCTCGAGTTTCCATTGGTCGACGGAACACATGTCGTGGTCATGGCGCGGCCCACGATCTATCCCAGTCGCGGACAGTTTCAGCTTCAGATTACGCAAGTGCTCCCGCGTGGCAGGGGCGCGCTTCATCTTCAGTTCGAGGCGTTGAGGAAGAAGCTGGCCGCCGAGGGTCTGTTCGACTCGGAGCGCAAACGCAGCCTCCCGTTCTGGCCCCAGCGGGTCGGCGTCATAACATCGGCTGAGGGCGCAGCGGTTCGTGACATCATTAGCGTAATCCATCGTCGCGCGCCGGCGACTCGTATCGTGCTGAAACCGGTCCCGGTTCAGGGTCGCGAGGCGGCACCGGAGATCGCCCGCGCGGTCGAGTGGTTCTCAGCCCAGTCGGTAGCCGAGGTAGTCATCGTCGGCCGTGGCGGTGGGTCGTTGGAGGACCTCTGGGCGTTCAATGAAGAAGTCGTGGTGCGGGCGATCGCCGAGAGCGCGATTCCGATCGTAAGTGCGGTGGGTCACGAGAGCGACACAACGCTGTCGGACTTCGCGGCTGATCTGCGAGCCCCGACTCCGTCAGTGGCGGCGGAGCGGGTTGTGCCCGAGACACGCGAGATCGAGATCGCTCTAGAGCGGTGGCTCAAACGCTTGGCCGCGGGGATGGAACGTCAACGTCGCCGCCGGATCGACGAAGCGCTGGCACCCATTCGGCGTTACGGGTTCCGAAGGGTTCGTGACCGATTATTTGAAACGCGACAACACTGGGGTGATAGCGTGGGCACCATCGTGCAGCCGGTAGCCGAGCGCAGGCAGCGAGCTGCCGAGAGCCTCGACCTTGGTTGCGATCGGATCCCGTCACCGGTGAGGTTACGGTTGCGCGAGGCTGCGACCCGTCTGGATCATCTGGACGAGCGCCTCAAAGCGGTGAGTCCGTTGGCGATCCTGGAGCGTGGTTACGCTGTGGTCGCCGCTGCGGACGGAGCCGTCGTGCGCGACGCTGCTGCCGTAAGCGTGGGCGATGAGATCGGCGTCAGGCTCGCGCGCGGAGCGTTGTTGGCAACGGTTGAGAGGCGTCTCCCCGTGCCCGAGACGGAGATCGCTGAATGACCCAGATCCCGATCGAGGACGAGACGACGGCCGGCGACGGGAAGGGCGGTCAGCCGATCGAGGAGCAGCTCAAGCGCCTCGACGCCATCGTGGAGAAGCTGGAGAGCGAGGCGGTATCGCTGGATCAGTCGATCGCTCTGTTCGAAGAGGGGGTCGAGCTGGCGGTTCAGATCCGTCGCCGTTTGGAAGTCAGCGAGGGGCGAATCCGGGAGATCGTCGAAAGATCCGGCGGGTTGTTCTCGCTGGAAGACTTCAACCTCTAGTGGCGTCGCAGGCGCGACGGGTTTGACTCGCGTCGAAGAGTTCGTAGCGGTCGAACGCCCGCGACTCGAGGCGGCGATCCGAGGTTTGATCGAGCCGCTCAGGCCGCCGCTGGGGGCGGCTGCCGCTTACGCCGTCGGCGCCGGCGGCAAACGGATCCGGCCGTTGCTGACCGTGGCTGCACACGACGCCGCCATCGAGGGCGTACACGCCGGCGAGAACGATCAGCGAACCCAGCTCTATCGAGTTGCGGCTGCGGTCGAGCTGATTCACACCTACTCGCTGATCCACGATGACCTACCCTGCATGGACGACGACGCGCTCCGACGCGGGTTGCCAACCACACACCGGGTATACGGGACAACGGTTGCAGCGGCGACCGGGGCCGCGCTGCAACAGGTGGCGTTTTTGGCCCTCGGCAGAGCAGCCCAGACGGCGCCAGGCTTGGCGACGCGCTTGGGGTCGATCGTTCGGCGCCTCGCGACGGCGGTCGGGGGTGAGGGGATGGTTGGGGGTCAGATTCTCGACCTCGAAGCCGAGGGCTGCACGCCGGACGCGGCCGGATTGGAGGCGATCCACCGGGCCAAAACAGCGGCCCTGATTTCAGCCGCCTGTGCGCTTGGGGGCCTGACCGCTGACGCCACACCACAGACCGTCAGGGCGCTCGGGATGTATGGAGCGCAGCTCGGACTCGCCTTCCAGATCGTGGATGATCTGTTGGACGTGACCGGCGACCCCTCCGATACAGGTAAAGCGGTTGGAGTCGATCAGGCACGGGCTAAGGCGACGTATCCGGCTGTTCACGGCGTCGGTAGAACCCAGGAACAGGCTCGATTGGCGGGTGACTCCGCGCTTCGTGAGCTCGCTGAGCTCCCCGGCGACATTTCGGTTCTGATCGGGATGGTTGACTTCGTGCTCGATCGCCTGCACTAGGAGTGCCGGAATCGAAACTGTTTTGCCCGTGACGGGCGTCGAGCGTTAGTTTTTCGAACTACAAGCTATGTCTCAAATTCTCACCCGCATTTCTGGCCCCGACGACCTCGATGGTCTGTCGAGAGAGGCGCTCCACCAGCTGAGCGACGAAGTCCGTCAGCGTGTCCTCGACATCGTCGCCAACCGCGGTGGTCATCTCGGGGCGCCACTCGGGGTGGTCGAGCTGGCGGTCGCCCTGCACTACGTGTACGACAGCCCGACGGACAAGATCATCTGGGACGTCGGACACCAATGCTATCCGCACAAGATCCTCACCGGTCGAAACGCGGATATGGATGACCTGCGGCGGGTGGACGGGCCGTCCGGATTCTGCCGCATCTCGGAGAGTCCGCACGACATCTTCGGAGCCGGCCACGCTTCCACATCGATCTCGGCCGCACTCGGGATGGCGACGGCTCGCGATCTGGCTGGTGATGACTTCAACGTGGTGACCGTTACCGGTGACGGAGCGATGACGGCGGGTCTCGCCTATGAGGGACTCAACAATGCCGGTGCGTCGGAACGCGACATGTTGGTCATCCTCAATGATAACAAGATGTCGATCGCGCCGAATCTTGGCGCGATGCATAACTACCTGACTGGGATTCTCACCAACCCGCTCTACAATCGCATTCGGGGTGAGATCTGGGACCTCACCGGTAAGATCCCCAAAGTGGCCGACGAAGTCCGCGGTTTTGCGCATCGCATGGAAGAGAGCATCAAAGGATTAGTGACTCCTGGCATGTTGTTCGAGGAGTTGGGCTTTAGATATTTCGGGCCGATCGATGGCCACGATTTGGACGAGCTGATCGACACCTTGGAGCGGATAAAGGACCTGTCTGGCCCACTCTTGCTCCACACGTTGACCGTGAAAGGCAAGGGGTACTCGTTTGCCGAAGCCAACCAATGGAAGTACCACGGGGTAGGCGCGATCAATCTGGAGTCGGGCAAGGTCGAGGGACCCGCATCGCCGCCCAAGTGGACGAAGGTGTTGTCGAACGCGTTGGTCGAAGTCGGTCGGAGTAACGAGAAGGTCGTTGCGATCACGGCTGCGATGCCGGATGGCGCCGGCGTCCAGGGTTTTTTGGAGGAGTTTCCCGAACGCGGATTTGATGTCGGGATCGCCGAGCAGCACGCGGTGACCTTTGCGGCTGGCCTTGCGCGAGAGGGATTTATACCAGTGTGCGCGATCTATTCGACGTTTCTGCAGCGCGGGTACGATCAGATCGTTCACGACGTCTGCATCCAGGATCTGCCGGTCGTCTTCGTGCTCGACCGTGGTGGACTGGTGGGAGAAGATGGTCCGACCCACATGGGTGCCTACGATGTGGCGTTCCTTTCGGTGCTCCCGAACATGATCGTGGCCGCACCGATGGATGAGCACGAATTGCAGGATCTGCTTTATACGGCCGTGAAGCAGCGCGAGCATCCGTTTGCTTTTCGGTATCCACGTGATTCGATCGCTGCAGGCGTCGATCTCACGCGCTCCGAGTTCACCTTCCTCCCGGTTGGTAAGTGGGAGACCATTCGCACGGGTGACGACGTGTGCATCCTCGCGGTGGGTACTATGGTCAAGCCTGCAATCGCCGCCGCCGAGGAACTAGTCACAGAGGGTATTGAGGCCGAGGTCATCAACTGCCGCTACTTGAAACCGATGGACGAGGACCTCCTGGCTCAGTTGGGACAACGTTTCTCGCGCTTTGTAACAGTCGAGGAGAGCGCGCTTTGGAGCGGTTTTGGAAGCAACGTTGGTGTCCACCTCGCGGCTCGCGGCATCTTCCCCGAGATCCGTTCGCTTGGGTTGCCCGACCGAGTAATCGAACATGCCTCGCGCAAGCTACAGCTGGAGCAGTGCGGGCTGACGCCGGAGTCGATTCGTGATACGGTGTTAGCCATGGAGCGCGCGCCAGCCGGATCATAGACATTGGGCTAGTGGCGTCTCGCGCGGCGATCGTCGCGAATCCCGACAGAACGGGGGTGCCAGAGGCACTCGCGAGTCTTATCGACGGTCTCGAGGCGCGCGGCTGGGAACCGATCCTGGACCCGGTCCTACTCGCAGGAGTTGATTTCGAGACCGATCCGCTCGACTGGACCGACCCACAAGCACAGCTCGTAATCAGCCTCGGCGGTGATGGCACTCTGTTGAGCGCCGCGCGTCGGGTGGCTGGTCGCTCGATCCCGCTTTTCGGCATCAATCTCGGCGGGCTCGGCTTCCTTACTGCGGCAGCGCCAGATGAAGAGATGTGGGATCGGCTGGAGCCGGCGCTGGAAGGCCGCGCGCCAGTTGAGGAGCGGATGACGCTTGCGGCCGAGGTGGTCCGCGACGGGGAGGTCCTGTGCCGTCACCATGCGCTCAATGATGCGGTCATCCACAAGGGTGGGGGGCTGCGAACGATCAAGTTGAAGCTCGCGGTTGACGGTGACGTGCTGGGTTCGTACCTGGCGGACGGTCTGATCCTGTCGACACCGACCGGATCGACCGGGTACAACCTCTCGGCGGGAGGACCATTGGTGGTGCCCGACCTGGACATCCTTCTGGTCACACCGATCTGCGCGCACACGCTTGCGATTCGGCCGATCGTAGCGACTCCGGACGAGCGAGTCGATGTCGACGTTGAAGCTGGCGACGAAGGGATGTTCTTGATCGTCGACGGGCAGGTCGAAGTTCGTCTCTCGATCGGTGATACGATCCGGGTTGGTCGTGGCGACTATCGCGTAGCGCTAGCCGGTCTCGACACCGGCGCCTACTTCGAACGGTTGAGGTCCAAGCTCATGTGGGGCGGTCGCGCTGCCCGTGGGGAGCGGTAGCCGGCTGTGTTGGCATGCTAAGCCGACTGAGAGTCACCGGTTTTGCGCTGATCGATGAGGCCGAAGTCGAATTCGGGGCTGGCCTCAACGTGCTCACTGGTGAGACGGGTGCCGGCAAGTCGCTGCTCGTCGACTCCCTGGCGCTGCTCTTGGGAGCGCGAGCGTCGGTTGAGACGATCCGTCCGGGTCGTGACGAGGCCACGATCGAGGGCCTCTTCATGGACGATGACAACGAGACGCTCGTGCGCCGGGATATCCGCCGCGACAAGACCAGTCGCTGCTCGGTGAACGGTGAGTTGGTCACGCTGCGCATGCTGAGAGATCGGGCCGCAGGTTGGGCTGCGCTCCATGGTCAGCATGAAGACGTGCTATTGCTGCGGCCAGCCCATCAGCGCGCGTTGCTCGATGCGTTCGCGGGCGCCGAGGAGCTGGCCGAGCGGACTGCGACCGCGGCCGAGCGACTGACAGCTCTGGAGCTGGAACAGCGCGAAACTGCCGAGCGACGAGAAGACGAACGTCGGCGTCTCGAGCTCCTGAACTATGACCTGCAGGAGATCGCGGCCGCGCGCATCGATCCCGCGGAGGAGGAACCGTTGGCCGAGGAGGCCCGGCGCCTGACCCACTCAATCGATCGGGCGCGGCTGACCTCCGAGCTCAGTGCAGCGTTGGACGGTGACTCGCCGGCAGTGCTGGGAACTCTCATCACCGCCCAGCGGGTGATCGATGAGCTGGCCGGGCTGGACGTTCGGCTGCGTGACCTCGCCACCCGTCTCACGGGAGCCCGATACGAGTTGGACGACATCGCGCTCGAGGTCAACCGCTACGCGGATACGGTCGAGCACGATCCCGCACGGTTGGCGGAGGTCGAAGCCCGGCGACACTTGTTGTTCGACCTCAGGCGCAAGCATGGCGGGGAGCTGAAGGAGGTGCTCGATAAAAGAGAGCGGATGGTCGAGGAGGTAGCCAGCATCGAGGCCCGGCTCGAGCGTAGCGCCGAGCTGGGTGTCGAGGTTGACCAGGCCCGGTCCGAGCTGGCGGTGGTGGTCCGCGAGCTGGCGGACGTGCGTGAGTCCTCCATCGAGAGACTCGAATCCGCCGTGCGCGAGCGCCTTGTCGATCTCGGGATAGGCAACGGGACCTTCCGGGTCAGGATCGACCGACGCCCGGACGGCAGCGGGATCCGCTGGGGAGATGAGCGTTACGCCTGGACGCGTGGTGGCCTGGAGGAGATCGAGCTGCTGATCGCTCCCAACGAAGGTGAGGGGTTGAGGCCGTTGGCAAAGATCGCTTCCGGCGGTGAGCTATCGCGTATTCTGCTGGCGATCAAGGCCGCGATCGCAAGCGCCGATCGCACCCCCACGTTGATCTTCGATGAGATCGATGCCGGGATCGGGGGTGCGGTGGGCCACCGGGTGGCGAACCAGCTAGCGACGGTGGCACACCACCACCAGGTCATCGTCGTGACTCATCTGGCACAGATCGCGGCTGCAGCTGACCGCCACCTGGTGATCGACAAGGGAGCGGTTGATGGGCGGACGGTGAGCCGCGTGCGCAGCGTTGAATCCGAGGAACGCGTGCTCGAAATCAGCCGGTTGCTCGGCGGCGACCCAGAACGCCGTGTGTCGCGCGAGCATGCTCAGGAGTTGTTGGGCGGTCGGGTTTGAACCACCAGCCCGCAGATCACACGTCGGATCCCGAGCGAGTTGCCGACGGGCTGCGGTTTTTCACCTTACCGAACGCTCTTTCGATCCTCCGAATGTTCCTGCTCGTACCGGTACTGATCTTGATCGATCGCCCCGATCAGGCTGGCCGTCTTGCGGGTGTTGCCCTTCTATTCGTGGCTGGCATCACTGATCTCTTGGATGGTGCGTTGGCTCGCTGGCGGGGGTGGATCAGCCCGTCGGGCAAGATCGTCGATCCGATCGCCGACAAGGTGCTGATCGGTGGATTGGCCATCTATCTGGCCGTAGCCCGCGGCTTTCCAATTTGGTTGCTCGGGCTCATCGTGCTTCGAGACCTGGCTCTCGTAGCGGGGACGTTGCTCTTTCTGAAGCGGGATCGGCTGGTGTTTCAGGCTAACTGGACGGGCAAGCTGACGACCTTCGTCCTGAGCCTGCTTGTGCTGGCCTATGTGCTGAACGGCGAGCGTTTCTATCAAGTCCTGACGGCTCTTGCGCTGATCGCTCTCGCGTTGTCTACGTTGTCGTATGGAAAGCGCGCGTTGACGTACCGGGAACCCACTTAGCCGGTGGCTGGCACACAGTCTCGATACGAAACAAACTCAGGTTTGCGGGGTGGAATCACCGAACCGGCCTTGGAGGCTGAATAGATGACAGAAGAGCAAAAGCCGCAGGAAACCGAAGCTCAATCGACGGGAGCGTTGCTCCCGAGCGAGGGGATGAGCGAGGAATTCGATCCGTCGTCGATCCCGGAGACGATCCCGCTGTTGCCGTTCCGAAATGGTGTTCTGTATCCGTTTGCGGTCGTGCCTCTGGCGTTCAACGACCCACCGTTGATAGCCGCCGTCGATGAGGCCATGCGCGGGTCACGCATCGTGGGGGTCGTCGCCTTGCGTGAGGCGACAGATGAAGAGCCCGAACAGCCGCTGAGTCGTGAACAACTGCATGACGTCGGAACGGCGGCCGTCATCCACCGTTTGGTCAAGCACCCCGACGCCGGAATGCGATTGCTGGTGCAGGGTGTGAGTCGATTTCGCCTCGTCGAGGTGGTCAGGAACGAGCCGTTCGTCGAAGCCTCGATCACGGTTCTGCCCGAGGTTCCGGACGAGCACAGTGACCGAGTAGAGGCGATGCTTCGCGAGGGCTACGAGCTGGCCGGGCAGGTGATCTCGGAGTCGTCGTACATGCCAGATGAGCTGCAGCATGCGGTGCGACAGCTCGAGAACCCGAATCAGTTCGCGTACATGGTCGCGTCGATGGTCAAGCTCGACCGCGCCGAGCACCAGAGCGTCCTCGAGAGCGACAAACCGGAGGAGAAACTCGAAATCGTGCTGGCGGCGCTGAGGCGGGAGTTGAACGTTCTGCAGATCGGTGGCGAGATCAAGAGCCAAGTCGACGAGGAGCTCGAGAAGAGACAGCGCGAGTATTACCTGCGTGAGCAGCTGAAAACGATCCGCGAAGAGCTCGGGGAGGTGGGAGACGAGGAGGCCGAGATCGATCGCATCCGTGAGTGTTTACGTGCCCAAGAAGTTCCCGAGCACGTCATGAAAGCGGGCGAAGAGCAACTCGAGAGGTTGGCCAACATCCCAGCGGCCAGCCCGGAGTACTCGGTTATTCTGAGTTATTTGGATTGGTTGTGTGAGGTGCCGTGGACTCGATCAACGGAAGATCGGCTCGACTTGGACTACGCGCGCCAGGTGTTGGACGAGGACCATTACGACCTGCAAGAGATCAAGGATCGCATCCTCGAGTATTTGGCGGTGAGAAAGCTCAAGGATGAGATGAAGGGCCCGATCCTCTGTTTTGTCGGGCCACCTGGTGTCGGCAAGACCTCCCTCGGACGCTCCATAGCTCGGGCGTTGGGACGCGAGTTCGTGCGCATGTCTTTGGGTGGAATGCACGATGAGGCGGAGATTCGCGGGCATCGAAGGACGTATGTCGGTGCCATGCCCGGACGGATCATTCAATCACTGAAGCGAGCCGGGACCAACAACCCGGTTTTTATGCTCGATGAGGTCGACAAAATCGGGGCCGACTTTAGAGGGGACCCTTCGAGCGCGTTGCTCGAGGTTCTGGATCCGGAACAGAACGATACGTTTCGCGACAACTATCTGGATCTCGCGTTCGATCTTTCGAGCGTGTTGTTCATCACGACCGCTAACGTCTTGCAGACGATTCAACCCGCGCTGCGCGATCGGATGGAGATCATTCGATTGCCCGGTTATACCGATCGCGAGAAGCTCCACATAGCAGAGCAGTACCTGGTCCCGAGACAGCTCGATGAGAACGGCCTTGGGGAAGAGCATCTCGAGATCGAAGAGGGGGCACTCCAGCGCATCGTCACCGATTACACACAAGAGGCCGGGGTTCGCGGTTTGGAGCAGGAGATCGCCAAGGTATGCCGCAAGGTCGCCGCTGAGGTGGCAAGTGGGCGCGACGACAAGGTCCAGGTCGGCCCCGAGGATATCGCGACCTTCCTAGGGCCAAAGAAGGCGTTCCACGAGGTGGCCCGGCGAGTGGCTACACCGGGTGTCGCGACCGGATTGGCTTGGACGGCCGCTGGAGGCGAAATCTTGTTTGTGGAAGCGACGACCATGCCCGGAGGAAAAGGCCTCACGCTGACCGGCAAGCTGGGCAGCGTGATGCAGGAGTCGGTGCAGGCGGCGCTGGGGTACGTCCGCTCACATGCGGCCGAGCTCGAGATCGCAGAACGGTTCTTTGACGATGTTGACTTGCATCTACACGTGCCGTCAGGCGCAATCCCCAAGGATGGGCCTTCAGCGGGGGTGACGATGGCCACCGCGATCGCTTCTGCGGTGAGCGGGCGAAAGGTGAGGCCCGAGGTCGCGATGACAGGCGAGATCACGTTGACCGGTCAGGTATTACCAGTCGGTGGGATCAAGGAAAAACTGGTTGCCGCTCGACGCTCAGAGATCAAGACGGTCATCGTCCCGGAGCAAAACCGTGAGCACGTCGAAGATGTCGATCCGGAGTTGCTGGAGGGGCTTCGCTTCGTGTACGCGGAAACAATTGGCGATGTGCTCGAGGCGGCGCTGCTCGAGGCCGAGCCGCGGCCTCCAACGTCCGAGGAAGAGACTTCAGCCGAGCCGGTCACCGTTTCCTAACCTGCTTGGTGCCGGGGGCGGGAGTCGAACCCGCACGGGCTCTCGCCCACAGGATTTTAAGTCCCGCGCGTCTACCGGTTCCGCCACCCCGGCCGGGGATGCATTGCCAGCCTCGGCAAACCTACTGTCATGCCCTGGTTTTGCGCATCTTGTCGTAGGCCTCACGGTGCAGCCGAGCCATCTGCTCACCTTTCTTTTCCCAGTGGTACTCGGCCTCCACACGAGCCCGCGAGGCGATCGCCATCTGCGTCAACGCCGCGCGATCGTGATCGAGCTGGGCGATCGCTTGCGCCAAGTCTTGGACAACCTGTTGCGGACTCTCAGCCTCGATCACGATCCCAGTTTCCGGGGTCACGATCGTGGCCGGCCCGCCAAGGTTGAGGCACACGACAGGTACGCGTGCAGCCATCGCTTCGAGGCAGACCAGCCCTCCAGACTCATGCAGGCTGGGATGGACCAGGACATCGGACTGGCTGAGCTTGCCGAGCACGTCGTCGCGCGGTAGTTGGCCGAGAAACTGAACTCGTTCGCCGATTCCCAGCGTTGCAGTTTCCTTCTCCAGTCGGCCGCGAGCCGGGCCGTCGCCGATAATCCAGTACTCGGCATCGGTTGCTGCCGTTCGGGCAAGCGCCCTGAGCGCAAACTGAAAGCCTTTGAAGTCGTGTAGGAGACCGATGCTGATCAACCGTAATGACCTGCGGTCAGAATCCAACTGCGCGGCGTCGATCGATTTCAGGGTGTGTCCGCTCAAGCCGATCGCCCCGAGGATACGAACATCGGACGCGCCGAGGGTCTCGATCCGGGAAGCGGTAGCCTCAGTGGTGGCTAGGGCGATCGTGCTTCGCCGGGCGGTCAAACGGAGGAAGGGATCAAATTCGGCAAACGATTGGGCGATCTGGCGCGACAATTCGTAAGATCGGCCGGGACCGCTGAGATCGGATCGGAAGATCGGGGGTGTCGAGTCTGCACCACCCACCGGTCCCCACACAAACGGTCTCGGCAGTAACGAGAGAAACGACGGTACCCAGTACTTGACGAACGTGGCGTGTTGAATGACGTCGACGCTGCTCTCGCGCAACATCTTGCGCGCGAGAAGGTAGATGCCGATCTGCCACAGGTAATAGTAGAGCCTCGTGCCCCGCGGGCCGCGCTTCCACCACATCGCCCACTTGGGGAGGTCGAAGTAAGCGAACCGGAGGCCCGAGACTGGGTTTCGCTCTAGCCAGGCCTCGATGACGGTCCGATTGTTGGCCCTCGTAACGACCAAAACGTCGTGGTGCTTTGCGATCTCGACGGCAGCGTTCCAACCGACGCCCGGTTCGGAGCCTCTTGCTGGCTCGCAAGCGTACGCAGAGAGCAGGACCTGCAATCGCTTCGGCGAGCCGTCGGATGTCATCAAGTGGTTGTGATACGACGTTCGAGTGCACCCAAGATCAGCTGCGTCACGTCCCGGACAACGTCTTCTAGGGGTCGGGATGCGTCTACCAGGTGGCCCTTTTCGTGGCGTCGGGCGATGTCCCGGTAGAGGGTTCGCTGGCGTTCTATTTCTGCGAGCGGAACCTCTTTCTTTCTTTCATGGGCCACGGTCGCCGGCAAATCCAGAACCACGATCAGGTTGGGCCTCGGGATTACGCGACCGAGTTGCCGCGCCAACCAAGTGGAACCACCGTACCTGTAACGCCGCGGATCGACTTCTATGTCGTCGTAGTACCGGTCGAAGAGAACGAGCGTCGAGCGGACGAGAGCAGGAAATACGGAGACCAAATAGCCCAGACTGTAGTCGATCCACCAGTACCCGAGCTTGAGCGTGGACATCACCTTGCCTCGAGGCGGCTGCGCATGCGGATCTGTAACGACGACACCGTCGCGTGCATCGCGCACTTCCAGATGGGGCCGCAGATGGTACCGTCGAGTGCGTCGAAATGCGGGTGCGAGCTCATCTCTTACATGCGAGATCACGGTGCTCTTTCCACACCCGTCGGGACCGAGAAAGGTTATCCAGAAACCCGTCGGATGAGCGATTCTACGGACCACGCGACCCGATTCTCTCACGTAGGTTCGCGGCACGACCGGTGAATGGCCTCGGATCTCCATGCCGAGGTCAGGAAGTGCGTCAACCACTGCTGGCCACTGGTCACTGGCTGCAGCGGTTGCGAGCAGGTCGACGTGCGCATCGCTCCACCATCGTGCCAATTGAACTTGAGCGCCCTCGGGATCTCGGCTCCATTGGTCGCTCAAGTACTCGCCTTGAGGTTGAGCGAGCGCTCCTTTTTCGATCCGTTTTAGCAGGTAGTAGATAAAAGCTTGGGCTGGCGCGGGGACCTTGAATCCCAATGCTCTACCATGCGTATCAAGTGCCGGAACGCAACCCTCGAGGACGTCTCTCGAACGCAGGAGTAGTCGTCCGTCTCGGTAGTAATCACCGCCGATGTCCGGATGGAGATAGCTCACCTGGTCGCCATGATCACGCCAGGCTATGGCGTAGTACCAGCTATTGGCTTCGTGCTGAATGCATTGAACGAGGGCCAGTCCGAGCTCCGTGCAGAACTCGACGATCGTGGTACGAGCTCGGTTGAGAGATCTCTGGTCGATAATGATGTCGAGATCGCTCGGAATCGACTGGCCGTACCCCTGAGAATCGCCAACGACCGCATACTCCAAGCCGTTTGACTCGAAGCGGGAGAAGAGCGCTCGGGCCACTTCAACGGCCATCATGATGAAGCCACCTTCTTCACAAAAAAGAACCAACCCATCGTCAGCGTTGTCGTCGCTGAAGCGGCGACCATGCCCCAAGCGGCTCCCTCGATCCCGTATCGAATCATGAGTCCGATTCCAAGGGTGACCGTAACGAGGCTGGATGCGGCGTAGGCCCAGAAGACCGTGTCAGGTCGCTCGAGCCCGCGCAACGCAGCGCCCAGAACGGTAGAGCTGCCGTAGACGACCGGCACGAACCCGAGTATCCACACGAGTTGATGGTGAACGGTGTACTGGCCACCGTAGAGCCACTGCATGATCGGTTGGTGATACAAACCGAGCAACAACCAATACACGGCTGCAAGCGCGGTGAAGAGAAGCGCTCCTACCAAAACGAAATGGTGAAAACGAGGATGATCATGAAAGCGGACCAGGGCTGACACGAGAAGTACGCCGATCGCAGCGAATCCATGCGAAACCGGCATGATGAGGTTTAGGACGGCCCGCAGTTGAGCCGTCGCCTCGAGACTGGCCCAAATGGGGAGTGCTACATAATAGGCCTGACCCGGCAACCACGAGACTATCCCAGTCGTTGCTGCCCACCGCCCGTATCCCAAGTGTTGGTGCAGCACCTCCTCGTTGGATGGTGTTTCTCCATCCGGCACCCGCTCCGGCTTCAAACGGCGGAATAGCCAAAAACCCGAACCCAAGCTCGCCAAACCCATCAAGAAAAAGGCAGTTGTCGGGGAGAGGTGCCCGATCCGATAGAATCCGTAGATCCCGGCCAGCATGGTGCCCATGTAGATCGTTGCCGCAATAGCGGCGAGACGAGGATTCAGCACCATGTAGGTCGCCGATCGGCCGGTGTACCGATACAACAGGAAAGGAGTTGCAACCGTGACTCCGAAAAAGGCGGCTGCGACCGAAGGCGAAGCAAATACGAAGCTAGAGACTGCGGCCAGGGCCAAAACGGCGCTGAGGCCAAGAGCGAACATCCAGTGCCAGCGTAGGACAACGTGCAGGTACTTGCGCTGGTGGTGCGCGTGCCGACCTGAACCAAAGACCAACATCGGTTCTGAGATGAGGCCGCTGTGGAGGATACTGACCAGGGCAAACACCGAGTAGACGAGCGTAAAAGCACCATAGTCAGTTTGGCTTAGCCACCTGGCGAGCAGGATGCTCAGCACGAAGTTCGATGTTGCAAACAGTCCTTGATCGAGCACCGCAAGTACGCCACGCCCGCCCCACGAGAGCAATCGCGACCGGCGGTTTGTCAGGCCCGGGTTATCTGTCACGGGGTTGGGGGTGGGGTCTTCCATCACGGGTATAGTAAGCAAGAGGAGGGTCCAACGGGTGGTGGCGGCGGAAAGACCGCTGGGACCTTTTTGGAATTGATTGAAGTATACACGTGTACCAAAGGGTTGGAATTCGGCTGGTTGTTAACGCGGTAACACATTATTGGCATGAGAGTTATGCGAGTCGCCACCGGGTTCAGGTTGACGCTCGTGATGGCCTCCGTCTTGCACAGCTACTGGACGTAGGGACACTCAGAACCGATATTCTCGTACTTGGCGTCGTGATTATTTAGAGGTGCATCCTACCCATGGAAACGAACTCACCAGAACATAACGAGTTTCTACCGGTTCAGAAGCCAGCTTACTGGCCTCGCCCGATGGAAACCTCGATGACCTATCTACTTCCGGGTCACGATCCCACTGCAGCTAAGGTATCGCCGCTTAGTCTGATCTGGGGCATCGTTCGTCGTCGTCGGTGGATCATCCTGGCGGGTTTTCTTCCCGTGACGGCGGCGGTAGCGGCGTACACTCAAATGACACCCCGGACTTATACGTCGTGGGCTACAGTTCTCGTCGAGGCTCGGCAACAGCAAGAAGGGAATTCAGCGCTCGAGGTATTGCAACGCTTGGGTCAAACAAACACGCTCGAAACTGAGATCGAGCTCATCACGAGCCGCCGGGTAATCGAGCCGATCGTAGAGAAGCAAGCGATGCACGTATCAGCCACGGTTGACGGAGAAAGTGTTCAACCGTCGGATGTGTTCTCGAGAGTGGTTGCATCGCGAGAGATCGAACCCGGACAGTACACGATCGAGCCCGACAGTGACGGCGGCATGGTTGTGATTGACGACCAGTCGGGTACGACGATCGCTGAGATCCCGGATGGCTACGAGTCAGCCGACGTGCTGTTGGGAGGCTTGACTCTAGGGTTACCGACGGATCTGCAGGTCGAGCAGATTACGGTGTCAACCAGTCCGTTTGAGCGGTCGGTTGTCGGTGTGCAGGGCAGAGTGAGTGCATCTCCAGTCCGAAGGGACGCCGACCTGATTCGTCTCACGTGCGCAGGGGCTTCGCCCGAGGAGGCGCATGGGCTGTGCGAGAGCGTCACCGAGTCCTATTTGGACCTGCGTGCGAGCCTGCAACACGCGGAGGCATCGGGCGCGGCGGACTTTTTGTCAGAGCAAGTTGAACAAGTGAAGACTCGGCTTACGGCGGCCGAGGACGAGCTCGCTGGTTACCAAAGGGCGAATCAAGCGGTCGCTCTCGATCAACGTGCTTCGACCGAGGTGCAACAGCATGCACGGATTCGAGCCGAAAGAGAGCAACTGGAGGCGGAACGGTCAGCGCTGGCCACCCTGCTCGATGCCACCGCGGACGACGGCACCAACCGTAAATATCGGGATCTGGCGAGTTATCCGACATTCCTAAAGACGGAGAATCGAGTCGTGGGGCAGCTGGTTGAGACCCTCGTTGACCTTGAGAACCGTCGCAGCGAGCTGACGGTGACGAGGACGGAGCGAAACCCCGATGTTGCCGCCGTCGATAATCGGATTCGTGAGATAGAGAGTCAGCTGAAGGATTTTGCTGAGGGCTACCAGGAAGCGATAGCGGCTCAGATCACGTCGTTGAATCGATCGTTGGGTAGTGCGGGTGGTCAGCTAGCCGTGATTCCGCAAAAGCAAGTCGAAACAGCCAGGTTACGACGACAGGTGACCCTTCTCGAGGATCTGTATCAGTTCCTGCAGGTCCGTCTTCGTGAGGCAGAGGTGGCAGAGATGGTCAATCTGCCCAGCGTGAGCGTCGTGGACCGCGCGTCCTTTCCCTTCTATCCGTCAGCTCCGAACGTAAAGCTGAATCTGTTGATCGGGCTGTTCTTGGGTCTGTGCGTCGGGGCTGCCCTGGCGGCGGTTCGCGAGCTGACCGACTCGAAGATCCGCGAACGCAGGGATGTCGAGCGCGAAACGGGCGTGCCCGTGCTCGCCATGATCCCGGCTCTCAGAACCCCGGGTCCGATCGCGGCTGTTGGTGGAAACGGTGCTCGGAGGCTGGCCACGGAGAGCGGTGTGGTGAGCGACGGCGACGGCAAGCTAGCCAAGGTCGGCGCTTCTCGAGACATGTGGGAGGAGGAACTCGTAATCGAGGCCTTCCGAAGCCTGGCGGCCGATCTGCGGTTTACCGGCCAGCGGCTTGGCACTCGGGGTTTGCGCTCCATCGCCGTGACGAGCGCGTCTCGTGGCGACGGTAAGACCTTTACCGCGTGCAACCTCGCCATCGCTCAGGCCGTGCATGGCCGGAAAACGCTGCTTCTCGACGCTGACCTTAGGGCCAGCGGCGTGGCTCGTTTCTTCGACCTCGCCTGGACCAGCGCGGGTCTAACCGACGTCTTAACGGGGCAAGCTGATATGCCGTCTGTACTTCAGGAGTTGGATCTGCGGGACGGGGGGCAGTTGCGGGTGATCTCGGCAGGAAATCCGCAGGTGCGGTCAGTTGGGATGCTGGAGAAACACGCCATCAGGGTTGGATCCCTGCTCGACTACGGAGAAGAGAACTTCGATCTCGTGGTTGTCGACACGCCGCCCTTGAACGTCTTGACAGACGCTGCGACGATCGCTTCGCGAGTGGATGCTGTCGTCGTCGTCGTTCGAGGTGGAGTGACCGACCGTTCGGCGTTGGATCTCACTTTGAAGCGGTTGACGCGCGCGAACGCTCGCGTCGTCGGGTTAGTGCTGAACGACGTCGATCTGCCTGAGTACTACACGACGTACAGTCACGACTACGTCACAGAGTTCGAAAGTTGAGTGCCCTGATGCGATGCGTAATGCTTGGGGCGATCGGCCTCACCCTCGGTTTTGGCACCGGGTTCGCGCAGGATTCCGGTGGTATCGCCGACCAGCTGCAACCGGGGGATATGGTTCGGGTCGCGTTGTCCCGCGAGGTCGATATGAATGGTGATTACCTGGTGGATGAAACTGGGATGGTTGCACTGCCTCTTATCGGGTTGCGAGAAGCCTCCAACAAGACCCCGGCTACATTTAAACGTGAGCTCGTATCCGCTTACAACGAGCAACTCAGAAACCAGACGATTCAGGTCACATTCCTACGGCGCGTTCGTGTCCTGGGCGAAGTAAGAAACCCCGGGCTTTATCATGCCGATCCAACGATGACGCTGGGTGATGTGGTCGCTCTCGCCGGTGGTGCAACGTCTCTCGGCAGAAGCGGTGACATCAAGATCGTTCGAGACGGGGAACAGTTCGAAGTAAGACTCGATAGCGAGGTTTCGCATCAGGTTCGGTCCGGTGACCAAATACTGGTTCCCGAGAAGGGTTGGGTGGAAAGAAACCGGACGTTGCTAGTCACAGCTTCGATCTCGGTCACCGCTATCGTCGTTGGTGCGATGACGCGCTAGGCTCTCCAAGACCGGTTGGGGGGAACTAGAAGACAAAACATGGACAGAACCTCACCCATCAGGCTGGATCAGCGCGGGATCAAAGTGTGCCGCGCGATGATCGACTTTCTGGTCGTGTTGACCGGGTTCGGCCTGAGTCTTCGCACCTACAACTGGCGATTGGGGGGTGCCTGGGTTCAGGAGCCTGGGATCGAGATCACGTACTTCGAGGTCGCCGTCATGTTCGGTGCCATTTGTGTGGTGGTGTTCTGGAGCCTCGATCTGTATCGCGAACGCGCCAGCGTCCTGAATCTCCGAGAGTATGAAACAGTGGTCAAAGGGGTCCTCATGGCCACTGCCGTTTTCTTCGCAATCCTCTTCCTGTTCAAGCTCGGCGGGTACTCGCGGTTTATCGTAATCGTCGGGATCACGGTCTCCACGCTCCTCATCCTGTTGGCTCGACGACTGATTTCGGCGTTCTTCTCATCGCTTGACGTGAAAGGGAAGTTGGGGCGCAATGTTCTGATCTACGGCTGTGGCCAGACTGGCAAGCTGTTGATGAAAAAGCTCCTGCACGCGCCGCACCACGGTTGCCGGGTGGTGGGTTTCGTGGACGACTTCGCCCCCCGGGGCGCTGCGGTCACATGCACCGTGGATCAAGCGATGCCCTCCCAGTTGTTCGAGGCGCGGATTCTCGGTCGACTTAGAGATCTGCCCGTCTTGGTCAAGGAACATGAGATTGATGAGATGCTGGTGACCGTTCCGTTGACCAATACGGAGCGACATAGAGCGATAATCAGGTTGGCCAATGAGCTGTCGATCAAGGTCGGAATCGTACCGCGACTGGGAGGATTGCGGGCTGATCTTCTGGATGTAGAGGATCTCAGCGCGATCCCAGTTATTCGGCCCAGCTTCGCTCGTCCACGTGGGGTCTACCTCATAGCCAAGAGGGCCTTTGATCTGATGGTGGCGACGTTCCTACTGATCGTGACAACACCGCTCTGGGTAGCCGCGGCGATCCTCATCAAGCTTGACTCGCGCGGCCCGGTGCTGTTCCGTCAGAAACGCCGTGGTCTGCGGGGGAAGGAGCTTGAGATTCTCAAGTTCCGAACGATGAATGTGGAGGTGAATCCCTATGAACGCTCCCCGGCCGGCGATGTCGACCCGCGGATAACGAGGGTTGGGCGCCTGCTTCGAATGGGGGGATTCGACGAACTGCCTCAACTTGTCAACGTGCTCCGCGGCGAGATGAGTATCGTGGGTCCGCGTCCGGAGATGCCTTTCATCGTAGAGGAATACTCCCCGCTCGAGCGACAGAGGCTAAGTGTGAAACCCGGAATAACGGGGATCTGGCAGCTGAGTGCTGACAGGCACTCGGAGATACACGAGAACCTGGAGTACGACCTTTACTACATTCGAAATCAGTCGTTGCTCATGGATCTTCTCATTCTTTTCGAAACGTTGTTTTTCACGATCGGACTAGTACCGAGAAGGATGAGTCGGCGACGTGTCGTCCCGCACATCAACGTTCTCTCGGAGAATCGGCCGACCGAGGATACCTCGCCACAACCCGTTACCGCCGATGGGTACGTGGTCGCTGCTCTGGACCAGCGGGTCGACGGAGCGCTCCCTCAGAGCTGGCTGACATGTGTACCGGCATTGTATGAACTTGCGGCGGCTAAACAGACAGTGAAGATATTGGTGGCTCCAGATAATGTGGCTGCCTTTGACAACCTGGCGGATGGGCCACAGAGCGGCGGCGAGCGAAACGGGAGTGACGTTGAGTACGTTCCGTACACGAGTCGGGCTGAGCTCCGAGCGGTCACATTGGGTGCCAGTGAGGCTGGAAAGGACGTGGTGTTTGTAGAAGGCAAGAGTGTTCGGTGGCAGCCTGGTGGTACAAATGCGAGCGATATCGCCAACCACCTCCTGCCGTTGCTGCCAGCGCTTGAAATCGGTGGAGCATCCCTCCGAGAAGTCAGCTAGCCTACCTCTTTGTCCTCGAACCAGTTTTTATGTGGGTGCTACGGGTATGATTATTGCACTTGGGTTGGACAGAGCCGGGATCAACACAGAATCTTGTAAACGATTGATTACCAACACATTAAGACTACAATGAGGAGAAGCCAATGGAGCCGCGTAGGGCAGTCGTAACTGGTGCCGGTGGTTTTATCGGGTACCACCTGACCCGCTACCTGAAGGATCGGGGTTACTGGGTTCGTGGGGTCGACCTCAAGCACCCGAGTTTTGATAGCTCCTCAGCCGACGAATTCGAATTGCTTGACCTGCGTCGTTGGGAAAACTGCAGACAGGCGACCCGGGGGGTGCAAGAGGTGTATGCCTTGGCCGCAGAGATGGGTGGCATGGGTTTCATCTCTAAGAACCACTCCCGGATCCTCCATGACAACATCCTGATTAACACGCACACGCTGGAAGCGGCGCGAGAAAACCGTGTGGAGCGCTATCTCTACTCATCCTCGGCCTGCGTCTACCCCGAATATCGACAACAGGAAGTTGATGTAGCTCCGTTAAAGGAAGAAGACGCGTATCCGGCGCAACCCCAAGATGCGTACGGTTGGGAGAAGCTGATCACCGAGCGGCTGTGCATGCACTACCGCGAAGAACATGATTTGGAAACGCGGGTTGTTCGGTTCCACAACATCTTTGGTCCGTATGGTACCTGGCAGGGTGGACGCGAGAAGGCACCGGCCGCCTTGTGTCGTAAGGTGGCGCTCGCGAAGCTCAACGGAGACCACGAGATCGAGATATGGGGGGATGGCGAGCAGACCCGGTCTTTCTGTTACGTGTCAGATTGTGTCGAGGGGATCTTCAGGTTGCAGCAGTCTGAGTTTCCCGGTCCGCTCAACCTGGGCCAGGACGAGATGGTCACGATCAACCACCTGGCCGACGTGATAGCCGAGGTGGCCGGAGTCGATATCGCGAAGAAGCACATTGAAGGACCCCAGGGCGTGCGAGGGCGAAACTCGGACAACTCCAAGCTTCGTGAGGTCCTTGGCTGGGCCCCTCAAGTGTCGCTCGAGGAGGGTCTTAGGATCACCTACGAGTGGATCGAGGATCAGGTGCGCGAGAACCTCGCCGCTGGTGCAGAAGCCGGGCAGTTGACCGGTTGACACAGCCCGCTGATCCTCGGGTCAACGTCCTTGGTGTAGGTGTCAGTGCGATAGACATGCCTCGGACGCTGGATACGATCGCCCATTGGATGGAAGCTGGTGAACAGCATTACGTGTGTGTAGCTACCGTCTACGGCGTGATGGAAAGTCAGCGTGACCCAGCTTTTCGGGACATTCACAACAAGGCTGGGATGGTAACCCCGGATGGTGTTCCACTGGTCTGGACAGGCCGGCTCCAGGGATTCTCGGACATTACTCGGGTCTATGGGCCGGATCTGTTGCTGGCATGTTGCGAACGGTTTCTGCCCCGACAGTGTCGACATTTCTTTTATGGAGCCGGTGAGGGAGTGCCCGAGCGTCTGGCCGCGCGTCTAGCGAGTCGTTTCCCTGGACTTGTCATTGCTGGGACCTTTTCACCTCCATTTCGCCCGCTGTCCCCTCAGGAGGACGAGGAGATCGTCGAGATGATCAACGCGACGAAGCCGGACATCGTGTGGGTGGGGTTGGGCACGCCCAAGCAGGAGCGGTGGATGAGCGAGCACCTGGGGCGAGTGAACGCTTCAGTGCTGCTCGGAGTCGGCGCCGCGTTTGATTTCCACGCTGGTTTGAAACCTCAGGCGCCGAGTTGGATGCAGCGGGCCGGACTCGAGTGGTTTTTTCGGCTGCTCACCGAACCCCGACGTCTGGCCCGCCGCTATCTAGTCAATAATCCGCTGTTTTTGTTTAACCTGCTTCTCCAGTCGACCGGCGTTAGGCGCTATGAGCTGGAGCCCCCAAGGTAGGGCTTACAAGCGCTTTCCTCCGCGTCGCGGAGCGGTTCTCGTGCCAATGTCAGATCGGGCTTCGGCGCTTAGATCATTGGCGTTGCTTGCCCCAGTCAAGTGGCGCGCGCGCGCGGCAGGAAAGGTGGCGCGGGGCCTGGTGCACGCTTTCGGCCCGCGGGCGCTGCCGGGTTCTGCGTTCGAGTGGCGTGGTCCAGTCGCGCCCGAAATCTGGGAACGACTCATCACTGAGTGGACGGAGTGCTGGGGCACGATCGACACGGTTGGGATCTATGAACGTCCACACGTGAATCGCCCGGGTCTCGCTCTGCTGTTGATGCGAGATGGCGATCCAATCGCGTTCGTGAAACTCCGACAAACCGACGTTGAATCGCTTCGCACCGAGGCGACCGCAATGCAGTCAGTTTGGCGCTATCGACCGAGTAGCTTCAGCATTCCAGAGCCGTTAGCCGATGGGAGGACCGGAGAGTGGCACTACTTGGCTATCTCGCCGCTCCCCGATGGCACACATGCTGCTCCCGGCCACGTACCACTAGATGCCATCGTTGATGACATACAGGCTGCGCTAGAGACCCTCACCCGCGAACCCGATATCCCCGGGCACTGGCGGCCGATGCACGGTGACCTCACACCTTGGAACCTGCGTCGTCTGAAGGGAGGGAGTCTCGTGCTCATCGATTGGGAGTATGCTGGTTGGGGCCCCCCAAAAGCGGATCAAGTTATGTATTCAGTGACGAGTTCAGTCGCGATGGGATCAGAGCCGACCAAGATCGATGCCGTAGAGGCGATCGATTTCTGGCATGATCGGATCAGCAGTTGGCCACACATAGCCGGTCCTGATGGGGAATACCGAACTGGCTCACCGCTCCGGCCGTACATATCGAGGCTGATGACGCGTATGAGTACGCACACAGCGTAGAAGCCGCTTCGTTCTACCACTTGGTGCATCCATATCATCCACTTTACTTGGTTCTAATGCGCGCAGTATTTGTGCTTGGCAGGTCCATGGGCCTTGTCGATCGCTCGTTCGACACCATGCTCGTTTTGGGGGCCGGGCTCGCCGCCGCTGCGGTGGTGTTGTTCTCCTTAGTTCTGTGGCAGCGGATCGGCATCTCGAGGGCACGAGCCTTCGTGGCTGGCGGACTCCTCGGGTTCTCGTATGGATTCTGGCGGTACGCTGCCGAGGCTGAAACCTACGCACTCGGATCGCTTCTGGTGCTGGTTCTGGTTTGGGGGACGTTCGCACAACGGATTTCGATCAGGCGCGCCGCATTGGGTGGGGTCCTGGGGTTGCTCGCGATGTTCGGCCACGTGTTGAACGTCATACCAGCGTTGGTATCAGCGCCTCTATACTTGGCCCTACGATACGGCAAAAAGCATGCAATGGTCTACTTAGCCGTCTTTTTGCTGAGCTGCGTGCCGGCGGTCTACGCGATCGGAACTCTAGCTCAAGTCGCTTATCCGCATTACGCGACTACCCAGTTGCCGGAGCGTCAGTCAGGTCTGGATCTGCAACGGAGTGACGCTGTCAACGCGACGATGGTGTTCGGACACGTGGTAGCTACTGGCAACTTCCTCTTCTCTTTTCCGGAGTTCCGGGCGTGGCTCGGTGAGCGCTACCCAAAGCGACGGGTAGAGGGGGAGCAACTCTTGGGCATCAGAGCGGGGCCTCGCACGGGCGTGCTTGGATCAGTCACACTTCTGATGGCGATGATCGCGTTTGGCTGGACACTTGGTCGAGGCGTGTTTCGCGGTAGGCCGAGCGTGTCCGACCCGATTGTGCTGACGACCCTCGTCTGGCTGACTCTATACGCAGTGACGATCTGGTATATGGACAATCTTGAACAGCCGGAAGCTTGGCTACTTGCGCTGGTGCCTTTTTGGCTGCTCTTTGTAAGACTCGTTCACGTGGAATCGCGACTCGGAACCGGGATGCTATTCGTGTGCGTGCTCCCAGCTGCGTTGCTACTCCACAACACCATCGGCGGGATGGCGATGCTGAATGATTCCGCATCCGACCGTCATCAACTAAAGGCGAGCTGGTTGCTCGAGAATGCAGACGAAAAAGACATAATTCTGACCTCTGAGAGCGCCGGATTTTCTCGATACCTGCGGTACTATTCGAGTGCGGACGTCGTGAGCCTTCACCTGCTCGGTGCAGCCGAGGTCGTAGAGATCTACGACGAAGCGGTGCGCCACCATGGACGCGTCTTCGTGACAGGAGAAGTAGTGCAACCGCCGGGTTTCATGCAACGGGCGCCAGAGGCGTGGATGAGCGATTCGGGAGGGGTCATCGGCCGGTTTCAAGCCTCAACCAGGCAGGTCCATCGCGACGACTGGGGTGGCGTCTACTTGCTCGAGGCTCTTGACGCCCCAACCGACGTGGGGAAGGAATGACGCGAGTGCTCCGCCGTTACGCTGCCGAATTATCTGTTCTGGTGATGGGCGCTGGCCTCCGACTTTTTTTGCTTCCGCCATCCTACGTGCCAGCGCGGCTCGATGAGTTGCATTACGCGGCGGATGGACTGCTCCTGCTCGAAGGTGTAACGCTGGGCTTCAAGTTTGCCCCGGGGGCGATCACGACTTGGGTCGGATTCGTGTACGGTGCCACGGCCTGGTTTTTCAATACGGTGAGTGCAATGGGGTCCGTTATCGAGCTCGACGCATTGGTTGTCCCGCTTGTTACCCTGGATCAGACACTGTTCGACATCTATGCCGACATGGCGGGCCTGCGTGCTGTGATCATCGGGACGGTTATCCTGATATCTCTGCTTGGGGTCTACGGTGCCGCGCGCATCGGTCGTCATTTCGGTGATTGGCCGGGTGCGTTGTTCACCGGTGGGCTGACGGCGATGATGCCGCTTTTCTGCTTGTTCGCGGTTCAGGCCCGCCCGTACTCACCAGCTTGGTCGCTGACGATCTTTTCCATGTCCATCATGCTCACATGCAACGGGTCGAGACGATGGGTGTGGGCGGGCATCGTCTATGGGCTGGCTGTTGCCTCACGGATTGAAATGTTGTTTACAATCCCGTTGATTCTCTGGCTGATGTGGATTATCTCGGATGACCAGAGCGCCGTGCGTTCCGGAGTTCGAATGGTGGGCGCTGCGATCCTGACGTTCTTCGTCTCAGCGCCTTGGTTTTTCGGGCATCTGGTTGGGAACGTCCGGAAGATGATGACCGTAGTTGTGGTCAGACCACAGATTTCCAGCACCGAACCAATCGTGGATTTCTTTGTCAGCGAGGGGTTGGCGATCGTGGCGGCTGTAGCGCTACTGGGGATTCTGTTCCTCTGCCGAACGGATCGGTGGAAGGCGTGGCTTGCACTGGTGTATTTGTTGTTCCTCGGTGTTGAGCTGTTCACGCTCGAGACGTCGGGCGGGCTAAGGCATGTAGGTCACGCGTTTGTCGCCATAGTGGTGTTGAGTGGGTATGCCTTGGGAGGTGTGCAGCAGGCAGTGGGGAAACGTTGGGCGGTCCAAGTCTCTGCGCTTGTCGCTCTCCTGGCGCTCTCACTCCCGTTGGCACGGACTGTATCGACGGCTCGGGAGATTCGAGCAGGTTGGGTCGAGCACGATGCGGTGGCTTGGATCGAGGCGAACGTGACCACGGGGTCAAGAGTCTTCCTGACTAGACGCAACGTTGAGGTTGTATTGCCTACTGAAGCGTCGGCAGACCGGCTGTGGGGTGCGGCGGCCCACGAGACCGCATGGAGCGAGAAGCTCGAACGACGATTGGCGGATATCGACGTGGAGTTGGATTACCTGCCACGAGGGTTGTCGATGGAGCACATGTACCAGGAGCTGTCGGGAGTGCGACGCTACTTCATACTCGGGAGTGCGCGTGAGAAGTCCCGGCCGCGGTACGAACTAAGACTCGTCCAAGTGGGTGAGACGACCCCAGACTTTGGCGATGCACTGAATGAGTTTCGGCAGGGTGGGGGTGTATTCTGGCACTCGGGTCGACCACTTGATAGCGTGCTTGGCCCGCCGGAGAAAGCGTGGATCGCGACTAACGGAACAGGTGTTTTTCTTTATACGCGTGATCCGAATTGGGAGAGCTCTTTATGAGGGTCGGCATCTACTACGCGCATCTCCACGGTTCGGGTGGGTATCCAGGCGATATCGGAGCACTCGTCGATGGC
>JBDHED010000008.1:0-25447 GCA_039591175.1 Gemmatimonadota bacterium
TAGCGAATACGATCCAGCGCGTATTGCCAAGTCACCGCGAGGTCGTCACCAAAGTCCTTGGTGAGCGATGTGAACCCTCCGACCGATCGCTCATCAAACGGCTGATCCAGGTTTTCGAAGTCGACCCGGGCGAACCGTGTCCCGATCTCCAGTCGAGCGGGACGATCCGGTGCCAACGGTCGCAGATTCAACGTCGCAGTGGCCTCTCCGCCTACGCTCGTGAATCCATCTTCGTTGATGAAAAAGAAATCGTCGGTCCATTTCCGGTTCTTGATCGCGAAGGCTCCACCCAATGCCAGGTTTGTGCTGACTCGACGTACGTAACCGACACCGCCTTCATTGACGAACTGATTGGCCAGATCGAAGTCATTGCCGACCAAGCCGAAGTGGCGCTTGAAGCCACCCTCGTAGGAAAGCGACAGACGCTGCGCGCCGGCCTCTCCCCACTGCAATTCTCCGCTGTACGCGAGGCGAGCGATCTGCGCACGAACGGGATCGCTGAGCGCTTCATCGACGTTGTCGTCGAATTCGTACGTCACGTGCACGTCTTGGTCGTAGTCCCACGCCGCCTGGGCGTGGAGCACGGTCGGCAACAGAATCAACAGCCACGCGACCACGAGCGCCGACGTACTCGACCGCGGCGGGTGGACCCGCGGTTTCCTACGGTGGCACTTCATAGGTGACTCCTCCTGCTTCTTTCAGCGAATTGTTCTGCCTTGTTTGAGTAGTCTTCGCGCCGCTGGACGAGGTCGAATCTGCGTCTCCGTAGAGCGTTCAACCGGGCGTCCGGATCCTCGAATACGTCCCCGGGACCCGTACGACCTCCAACGCCTCGGTCGCTCAGAATTCGCTCGATCACGCTGCCAGCCGGCGACGCCTGTCCATCGCGTTCGATATCGTCCTTTATGCGTTGAAACTCTTCAAGATCGCGTTGTTTCCTAAGTGTCTTGTTGATCTGGTCCTCGATGGCGGCGATCCGCTCATCGATCTTGTCCACGGCGTCACGCGCAATCGCCTCCTTGACGCGGAGCTGCGCTGGGCCATCACGAGGATCCAACGCCAGTCGAGGCAAGAAAAGGTCTTCTTCCACCTCCTCGATCTCGGTCGTCAACGTCTCCCGGGCACGCACGTAATCCTCGAGTAACGCGACCAAGCGCCGGAGCTCGCGATCGGTTTCGTCTGTCGGTTCACGACTCGTAACCACATCGATCTCTTGCTGAACGATCGGGATCTGCTCGTTGTAGGCGAGGAACAGTTGGGTCTTGAGATCACGTACTTGTTCGTAGAGCACCCGAAGCTGACGGGTGACATTTGTGATCTGCTGTGAAGATTCGAGAATCTGATTGGAGATCGATACGAATCGGGCGCTGCCAGGTACAGCCTCTCGCTTGGCAGTGCTCAGCGAGTCGCCGCGTTGCTCGAGGGATCGAAGCCGCACCTCGAGTCGTGCAATTTCCGTCTCTCGCTCGTCGACCAACCGCTGCAGCTCGACGATGCCGGGTTGCTGTGCGCTGACGCTCGTGGGGCTCAGTGCGGCAGCACCAAACCACACGAGGAACACCAGCCCCAGCCTAGTCGTCGCGCGTGAGACCATACTTTTCCAGCTTGTAGTAGAGCGCGCTGGTCTTTACCCCCAGCAGCTCGGCGGTCTTCGTCTTTACACCGTTCGCCTGCTCGAGTGCGCGCACGATCATCGATCGCTCGAGCTCCTCAAGCGCGTCGTCGAGCCTCACGCTGCCCACCGGCGGCGCGGTGATCGTCGGGCCCACCCGAGGCGCCGTTCGTTCATCCAGGGGGAAGGCTTCTGGCTCGAGTATCCCCCCGTCACACAACACGATGGCGCGCTCGATCATGTTTTCTAGCTCGCGGATGTTTCCGGGCCAGTCGTAGGTATGCAGAAGCTCCAGCGCACGATCACTGATTCCGTCGATCGGTTTACCGATCTCTCCGCTGATCGTCTGGATGAAATGCGTAACTAGCGGCGGGATATCCTCTTTTCGGCTCCTCAAGGGTGGGATCTCTATGGGCACGATGTGGAGGCGATAGTACAGGTCTTCGCGGAACGCCCCATCCTCGACCAACGGGCCCAGATCCTTGTTGGTAGCGCTTATGATCCTGACATCGACTCGAATCGTCTCTTCCCCACCGACCCGCTCGATCTCCTTTTCTTGGAGCACCCGGAGCAGCTTGATTTGAGTCGGTGCCGGAATGTCGGCAATCTCATCCAGGAAGAGCGTGCCCTTGTGAGCCAACTCGAAGCGTCCTTTTCGTTCTTTGATGGCGCCGGTAAAGGCCCCTTTCTCATGTCCGAACAGTTCTGATTCCAGCAGGCTCTCCGCCAGTGCTGAGCAATTGACTTTGATGAACGGACCCCCGCCACGAGGGCTTTCTCGGTGAATCGCACGCGCAACCAACTCTTTGCCGGTCCCGCTTTCGCCGTAGATGTAGACTGAAGAGCTCGTCTCGGAGATCTTTCGGACTGAATCGAAGATCTCCTGCATCGAGCCGGAGCTCCCGATGATCTCGCCGAAGTGATGCTCGACCTCTCCGCGCAGGTATTCAGTCTCGGCTCGCAAGGCGTCGCGCTCCCGCTTGATCGCCCGAGTCGCGAGTGCACGATCGACCTTGACACCGAATTCTGCCGTGTCAAACGGCTTGGTAATAAAATCGACCGCTCCTCGCTTCATCGCCTCGACCGCGATATCGATCGTTCCAAAGGCGGTGATCAACATGACCTCCGGTTGCCCAGGATACGGCTGCCCGCGCAACGCTTTCAGAACATCGATACCGCTCATCCCATCCATCTTGAAGTCGGTAATCACAAGGTCGGTGGCTCTCTCCCTGCAGAGTGCCAATGCGTGTTCACCATTGGGAGCGACGGCGACGTCATGGCCCGCGCGGGTCAACATCGCTTCCAGCCCCTCGCGCATCGTTGGGTTGTCCTCGACAACCACGATTCGCGCCACTGATCCGTCCTTCGTTTCCGACATCGTCAGCGCTCCAAGGCCGCGGGCTTTTCGACCGCCCGGAATCTGCCCCCACCGGTACCCGACGCGGGCAGGGAGACAAAGAAGATCGTCCTTTCATGGGGGACGCTCTCGACCCAGATATCGCCATCATTCTCCTCAATGATCGATCGCACAATCGACAATCCCAGACCAACACCAGAACCCTTGGTCGTAAAGAACGGGTCAAAGACCCGCTTGACCTGCTCGGGCTCAATCCCAGATCCGTAGTCCTTCACCGTGACCCGTACCTTGTCCTCCAACTGGTGCCCTCGAACCTCGACCGTACCACCTTCCGATGACGCTTGTATCGCGTTCTTAACGAGGTTGAGTACCGCTCTCTTTATCTGTTCGACATCCGCGTGAACGCTGATTTCATCGTCGACCAAATCGACTGACACCCTGACATCCTGGGCCTCCGCGTCCGCCGTCAGCAAGAAACTCACATCGTCGAGCAACTCCGATAGTGAGAACGGCTCGATGATGGGACGACGCGGGCGCGCGTAGATCAGAAACTCATTAATGATCGTTTTCAGGTGCTGAACCTCGCGGATGATCTTTTCCAAGTGTGAGCGCCGGTGGTCGTCGGCCGGCAAGTCATCCCGCAGAAGGCCGGCGAAGATCTCGATGCCACCGAGCGGATTTCGTATCTCGTGGGCCACGCCGGCGAGCATCGTCCTCAGATGACGGTCTCGTCTCACGATACCCTTGCGCATGTTCTCCAGGGCGTCACCGAGGTATCCGATCTCGTCCTGTGTCTCGACCGCTACCGGTTCAGCCATCTCGCCACGTTCCATCCGTTCGGCGGATTGAACCAGCGCGCCGATCGGTTGCGAAAGTGACCGTGCGAAGACCACGCCGACGATGACGGCAAGCAAGATCGCTATCAGCGAGAGCAGCACCGTCAATTGTCGGAAGTCATTGAACACTTCGAGAAATGCCAGTGACAGGTCGACCCCAAATACCGCCACCACATCGCGCTCGGTGCCTTCCGCGTCGCGGTACCCGATGAGCGGGGCAAACGCGGTCTGATACACAACGCCTGATCGATCGGTGAACGGCACGGTGAGCACAGCCTCACCGGCGAAGACGCGGTCGATCTCGGCGGCGTAGTTGTCGAGCTGCGGCGCGACCACACCCACGTCCATGTCCAGTGAATCGGTAGACGCCAGGATCCGATGCTGACGATCGAAGATGTACGCTTCGCGGACCCCTAGCCGATCTTTGATCTGTCTCAGCTGCCCCTGCGCGATAGCTCGCGTTCGGGGTCCGAGGTCGCCCACCAACACGGTCGTCAGCTCAGGGTCAAAGACGAGCCCCCCCGCCTCGGCTACCGCCAGCAAGCGGTTCTCCATCTCGCGACGAACGTGTCCGGTTGCGACCCGATACCACACGTATGCGCTGGCGACAACGAGCATCGTGACCAGCGCGATGAACGTCACGATGAGCTTGCTGCGGATCTGTCTTCGACGTGATCCTGGCATCCCTAAATACCTGCTATCCCCCGACGATAAAATTACTTAGACCATCTAGTGTGTCAAAACGCGTGAAGTCGGGCGCCGGGTCGAGGTGACTAATGTGTAAGGGCGTAAACAAAGACGTTGGCACCCATCTCCAGCGCCGCCCGCCGGACATCGGCTGGATCACCGTGCACCCCTGCGTCCTCCCAACCGTCCCCGAGATCGGTATTGAAAGAGTAAAACACAACCAGCCTCCCGTCGTAGAACACCCCGTACCCCTTTGGGGGTCCGCCAGCGTGCTCGTGGATCTTGGGCAAGCCCCCCGCGAGCCCGAACCGAATCCCAAAGATGGGATGCTGGGGGGGTAGCTCAATGAGCGGCTCATCAGGGAAGATGCGTGCGATCTCTCGTCGCAGCGACGGGTCTATTCCAAAATTGTCATCGGCGTGCAGCATGCCTCCGGTCGTCAGGTAGCCGCGCAACGCATGGACCTCTTCGTCGGTCAGTCGTATCTCGCCATGACCGGTGAGATACAGAAGTGGATAACGATCCAGATCGGGATCGGTGGCGCGTACGATAGCTTCGCGATCGGCCGTGGGAAGCCCGACCTCTTCACGCACGAAAGCGAGCAGATTGGGCAACGATGTAGGATTCCCATACCAGTCACCCGGCTCGTACTGAAGGCGAGCGATCGTCAACGACGTCGATGGCGGCGTCAACGATCGACCACCAAGGCCCTGAGCGTGAAGCGGCGAACTGGCGACCATCGTCGCTGCGATGGCTGTGATCGTCGAAGGTTTCACTCCCCGTCCCCGGCCGGTTCGTCCATTCCGTGTACGGCGCGGTAGATAGCGTTGCGAGCCGTGGGGTACGCGCAAGCCATCACCTCGACGCGATCGCGCGCGCTCATCGTGTTTCCAGAGCGCGATGCCTCGAGCCTTGCCAGCGCGTCGGGCCACGGCAGTGCGATTGCTCGGCTGTCAACCGCCGCGGCACCACCCACGACAAGCACGCACTCACCCTTGATCGGTGTTTCGCGGGCCACCAGGCTGTGGCTCACTTCGTCGGCGGTTCCGGTCACGAACTCTTCGTGAACCTTCGTCAGTTCGCGAGCCAGGCAAACGGGGCGCTCGGGAACCAACTCAGCGATCACCGCCACTGTTGTGCTGACTCGTTTGGGCGCCTCGTAAACGACGATCGTCTCCGAACGGATGAGCGCCTCTCGCCACCACGATTCCCTTCCACGGCGTGGAGCAAAACCCAAGAACGTGAAGCGATCAGTCGGCAAGCCGCTGGCTGCTAGCGCGACCAAGAGTGCACTCGGTCCGGGGACAGGAATGACTTCGATCCCCCGCTGCCGTGCGGCGACGACAAGTCGATACCCGGGATCCTGGATCGCCGGCATCCCGGCATCGGTGACCAAAGCGATATCGTCCCCGGTCTCGAGCCGAGCGATTACCCTTGGAAGCGCCGTATCGACATTGTGATCGTGATAGGCGATGACATTCGGTAACGGGACGTCAAGCCACGCGTAGAGCCGGCGACACGTCCGCGTGTCCTCACAAGCCACCGCCGCCACTTCGGCCAGGACCTGCCGGGCTCGGGAAGTCATGTCGCCACGATTCCCAATCGGTGTCCCGACCAGGTACAGCTTCGCCGCTTGGCCAATCTTCATTCCGGTTCACGACGGATCGCCGCTCCAAGCTGGAGCAAGCGCTCATCGATGCGCTCGTACCCGCGATCGATCTGCGCGATGTTCTGAATGACGGACTCCCCGGAAGCCGCCAACGCGGCGATCAACAACGCCATTCCGGCACGGATGTCGGGACTCGATATGCGCTCGCCGACTAGTGGTGTCGGGCCGCTGACCACGGCTCGATGGGGATCGCAAAGGATGATCCGGGCACCCATCGTAAGGAGTCGATCGACAAAGAACAATCGGCTCTCGAACATCTTCTCGTGGATCAGCACCGTGCCCTCGGCTTGCGTCGCCACGACGAGGAGGATCGACGTCAGATCCGCCGGGAGCCCTGGCCACGGGGCATCATCGATCTTCGGGATCGCGCCCCCGGCGTCGTCGACGACCCGGAGTTTCTGATCCGCCCGTACATAGACATCGTCGCCGTCTACTTCCATCTCGACACCCAACCGTTGGTAGCAGAGCCTAATCATGGCCAAGTTGGCAACGCCTGCGTTCTTGATGGTCAGCACGCCGTTGGTGACCGCGGCCAACCCCACGAAAGAACCGACTTCTATGTGATCAGGCTGCAGCTCGTGGTTTGTCCCGCTCAATCCATCGACGCCGCGGATCTCCAGATGATTGGTGCCGATCCCCCGGATATCAGCACCCATCTCGGTCAACATCCGGCAGAGCCCCTGGACGTGGGGTTCCGAGGCGGCGTTAGCGATGCGGGTCGTTCCCGTCGCTCGGACGGCCGCCATGATCGCGTTCTCAGTGCCCATTACGCTGGTTTCGTCGAGAAAGACATCCGCACCAGTCAAACCGCTCGGGGCCCGGATCACGTATTCCCGATTCCTCACTTCGACCTCGGCGCCGAGTTCGCGGAACGCCAGCAAATGAGTGTCGACGCGGCGCTGCCCGATTCTGTCACCACCGGGTGCGGGCAGATGCACTTCGCCCCGGCGTGCCAGCAGTGGCCCCGCGAGCAGAAACGACCCGCGAATTCGCCCCGCCAGATCACCCGGAATCGGGTCTTCGAAACTGGGCTCAATGGTGCACTCATTGGCCGCCGCGTCTTCAACCGTACAACCCACGGCTTTGAGCAATTCGATCATCGTCCGGATATCGCTGACGTCAGGGACCGAGGTCAGAGTTACGGGTCCGTCCGCCAAGAGGGTCGCCGCTAGACACGGTAGTGCCTCGTTCTTGTTCCCGGCTGGGGTCATGGTTCCGCTTATCGGCCGACCACCGTTAACGATGAACTTCTCCACGTGTCTTCCCCTTCGATTAGTCGGCGAGCGCCAGCACGCCGCGCTCAATCCCTGTGTGGTCGCGGTAGGTCGAAAGATGCTCCAATCCGGCGCTGGCGGCGATCATTTCGCGCACACCGTCCGCCTGACCAGCGCCGACTTCCAGCGCCAGCAAGCCCGCCGGGCGCAGACGCTCGGCCGCCGCTCTCACGAGCACAGCCAACGCCTCGTCTCCTCGCGGTCCCGCGAAGAGTGCCGTTTCCGGCTCCCAGTCGACGACCTGTGGCTCGAGCAGGGCCCGCTCGTCATCGGCAAGGTATGGCGGGTTCGCGACTATCGCATCCACGCGAAGTCCGGCGTCGAGCGCGGCCAATCCATCCGCTACGACCCATCGCATCCGCTGGACACGGTTTCGCTCCGCGTTTCCACGCGCAACCACGATCGCGCCGGGGCTCGAATCGATCCCCAAAACCCAGTCTAGAGCGTCCAGCTCTTGGGCCAGAGCACACGCGATCGCGCCCGATCCCGTGCCGACATCGACCAGCCGCCAGCCACCACTCGGGTCGCGGCCGCACCGGCTTTCCGCGTGCGCCCACTCGAGCACCTCGTCCACCAGCTGCTCGGTTTCCGATCGAGGGATCAAGACGCGCGGATCGACCGCCAACTCGAGGTCGCGAAACCCGGTCTTGCCTGTTATGTACTCGATCGGTTCGTGCGCGGATCGGCGTCGGACATGTTCGCGGTAGGCATCGATCTCACCGGCGCTGAGCGGACGGTCAAAATCGAGATAGAGGTCCAGCCGTCGGCATCCGAGCACATCGGCCAGCAGGTACTCCGCCGACAATCGGGGTGCAGGAACGCCGCGCTTCTGAAGGAACTCGGTGGTAGTGCGAACCAGCATCAATACCGTCCAGCCCGCCATCAAACGAGCCGCGCGCCTAGGCGTGGACGGCCAGGATCGCGTCCTCTTCTCCGTCGTCGTCTTCGAGAATCCACTTGATCTCCAGTGGATGGTCAGGATCCTCGTTGACGTAGTCCTCGAGACCGGGGATCTGCTCATCGTCAACCTGTATCGCGATCAATCCACCCGGTCGCAGCCGAAGCGCCGCCTCATCCAATAGATAGCGCACCAGCTCGTCGCCGCTGGGCTCGCCAAAGAACGTCTTGAGCGGCTCCCACTTGAGGCTCTCTTCGGTCAAAAACTCCTCGTCACCGGGGTTCAAGTATGGCGGGACGGCACATATGATGTCGAAGCACGGTTCCGGCCGAAACGCCGACAGCCAATCGGCGGCCATCGGCTGGACTCGATCGGCGACCTCGTGTCGCACGGCGTTGCGCCGGATCAGATCAAGGGCCGTGGGATCGATGTCGACACACACCACGTGATCGGGCTGAATCGGGCCCATCGCCAGCGAAACCCCCAGCGCCCCACAGCCGGCTCCCAGATCCGCGATGCGCCAACTGTCGCGAGGAGTCGCGCGCTCCTCGACCCACTCCTCGATTTCATCACAAAGCTCCTCGGATTGAAACCGCGGCAGGAACACGCCGTGCCGGATTTCCATGAGCTCATCACGAAAATCGGTTACCCCGACGATGTATGGGTACGGTTCGTGTCGCTCGCGCCGTTCGACCAGCTCCCAGAACCGTTGCGCCGCATCGGAATTAACCGTGTCGTCTCCGAGCTCGTCCAGTTCGTCAGGATCCTCGACTCCCAACACGTGTGCCAGCAGCCACAGGACGCTGGTGTCGGGAAACTCGACCTTACGCTTCTTCAGCCGAGCCTCGGCCTGGTCCAGCAGTTGATCGACCGTGACGGCGGCGGCGATCTTCATCCTGAGATCCGCTCGGCTTGATCAGCCAATACCAAGGCTTCGATCAATTCCTCCAGATCGCCATCCAAAACTCCGTCGAGTTTGTACAGCGTGACATTGATGCGGTGGTCGGTCACGCGGCCTTGCGGAAAGTTGTATGTCCGGATCTTGGCGCTTCGGTCACCGGTGCCGACCTGTGCCTTGCGGCTCTGAGCGCGCTCGGCCTGCTGTTCTGCGATCCGGCGGTCGAGCAGGCGGCTCCTCAGAACCTTGAGCGCCTTGGCCTTGTTTTTGTGCTGGCTCTTCTCGTCCTGGCACTGAACGACCACTCCCGACGGCACGTGCGTGATCCGCACCGCGGAGTCAGTCGTATTGACGCTCTGCCCGCCGGGACCAGACGAACGAAACACATCGATTTTCAGATCGTTTTCGTCGATCTCCACGTCGACCTCTTCGGCCTCAGGCAGAACGGCGACAGTTGCGGCCGATGTGTGAATTCGTCCCTGCGATTCGGTTTGGGGCACGCGCTGAACGCGGTGAACGCCACTCTCGTGGCGAAGCACGCCGAAAGCTCCATCACCGTGGACAAGCGCCACCGCCTCGCGAACCCCACCCGAGTCAGAAGGCGAGACGTCGATCAGCTCGATCCGCCATCCATGCCGTTCGGCGTACCGCGTGTACATGCGCAAAAGCTCGCTCGCAAAAAGCGTGGCCTCCTCACCACCGGTGCCAGCTCGGACCTCTATCATTGCGTCTTTGTCATCCAATGGGTCACGCGGCACGAGGAGCCGGCGCAGCTCGTCGGCTAGCCTTTTGACCTCGGATTCGAGCTCGGGGATCTCAGCTCGAGCCAGCTCCTTCAGGTCCGAGTCCTCGGATTCGCGCAACACTTCGCGATCCTCTTCCAGCGTGCGGCTCACGTTCTCCCACTCCTGCGCCGCTGCCAAGATCGGTTCCAGATAGCGGTGCTCCCGAGCGAGATCACGCAGCTGATTACGATCCCGACTCACCTCGGGGTCGGCCAGCAACCGCTCCACTTCTGCGTGGCGCTCTCTCAGTTCCTTGATTCTCTGTGTCAAATCCATGTCGGCCCTCTGCCATCAGCGCGAAAACGCAAAAGAGCAGGGTCGCCCCCTGCTCTCGCATTCCGCGGGTCGACCGCCGCGCGGTTCCCGCCATCACTAGCGTCGTTAGGCGTCGGCTGTCGCTTCGGCTTCCGCAGCTTCGGTCTCGGCCGAAGCCTCGTCCACCGCGGTTTCACTTTCGCCGTCCGCCATTCCATACTTGGCGCGGAACTTCTCGACTCGTCCGGCTGTGTCCACCAGCTTCTGCTTGCCGGTAAAGAAGGGGTGGCAGTTGGAGCAGATCTCGATGTGGATCTCAGGCACCGTGGACCGCGTCTCTATGATGTTGCCGCAGGCGCAGATGATCCGAGACTCGACGTACTCGGGGTGGATTCCGCTCTTCATATTGGCTCCGGTTTTCTATAGTGAAATAGCAGATTCGAGGCCCTAAAGGTAGGGCCCAGATAGCCGTTCGACAAGCGCGCTCGGATCAACCCAACCCCTTCCGCCGGCCTCGCACGCATAGTCCCGCCAACAGGATAAGCGTCGCCAACGGAGCCCAATTCCCCCAGCGCGTATACGGTGTGTCTACTCTGGGGATCGGGAGGTCGGCAACGACAATCGCGAATGTGTACAGCGAAGTCGCGGCGCGGACTCGACCCATCGGATCGACCCAGCCTGATATCCCAGTGTTGGCCGCCCGCAGTACCGGCACCCGGCTCTCGACCGCTCGCAGCGCCAGGTGGCTCGCGTGTTGATGCGGTGCAGCGGTAGGCCCAAACCACGCATCGTTCGTGATGTTGACTAACATCTCGGCGCCGTTACGCACCAAGCGTCGAGATACGTTCGGGAACACGGACTCGTAACAGATCGTAGCCGCAAAGCTGTATCCACCTACACTCCACGTAGGCCAGGTCCGACCCGGTGCGAATTGGCCGGTCCAGGATGACAACCGCTCGAAGAACGCTGTAGCAGCCCCCGGGATGAAGGGCACCCGCTCGGCCACTGGGACCAACCGTCGCTTAGCGTAGCGGCCATCCGCGATCGCTCCTGGCCGCACCAGATAGGCAGCGTTGTAGACCCTGTAGTCGGCGGCGGTTGCGCCGCTTCTACCACTCAGCGTATCGGCATCATTGGTGCCGGTGAAAATGGGCGCGTCGATCTCTGACGCCAGAGCCGGAACCAGCGCCCGTGCTCGCGGATCGTAGCGCAAATAGACCGGCACTGCGCTTTCGGGCCACACCACGAGTTGTGGATCCTGTTCGTCTGCACGTCGGGTGAGCCGAACTAGCCGCTCAAGGGTTTCCTCGATAAACCCTGGGTCCCACTTCCGATCCTGAGGAACATTGGGCTGAATCGCCGCTGCGCGCAGCGTAGGCCAGGCGCTTGCATCGCGCTCAAGCTGTCCCAATCGAAGCGCGCCGTAGGCCGGGGCCGCAACCGTCAGCGCCACTGCCACGACCGCTACCCGAACCGGGCTCGTGTTCGGCATAGGCCGAACCAACCGATAGAGCGCCGCCGACAACCCCATCAGCCACAGGGATACGAGGTACGCGCCACCGAGCTCCGCGGGCTGAATGAGAAGTGGATAGCCGGCCACTGCGTCGGCCGCAATGGCCCAAGTGAAACCGAGATCACCGAACGAGCGCAACCACTCGACTGCCGTCCACGCGAGCGGAAAGGCGACTACGACCGATACTTCGCGCTGCCGCGCGACCGCCACGGCGAGGGCCGTCAAGCCGCCGTTCAGCGCCATGACCAGGACCGCTGCGACGTAAGCCGGGACCGCCATCGCACTAAAACCGCTCAGGCCGGCAATCCAGTACAGAATGGCGCCAAAGAACGCGAGACCAAACAAAAAGCCCCCGGTAAAGGCACGCCGCGGGCGACGAGCGTCCTCCGTTTCCAGGAATGCCAACAACGGCCACGGCGCTACGAGTGCCAGCGGCAACAGGTCCAACGGTGGGAAAGCGAGGGCCAACAGTAGCCCCGACGCTGGCGGCCACCACCACCGGGCAGCCACCGGTGGACGATTGGCGGTCAGATTCACTGAGCGCCGGTTTTGGGCGCCGGTTCTACCATCACCTCGCGTCCTTCCCCAGCAGACCGCTGAATCGCTGCCAACGCTCGAGCGAGCGTAAGCTGCTCATCCAGCGGCGGCGCCTCCTCGCGCCCGGACACGACCTCGCCAAAGAACGCGATTTCTCGTTCGTACGACTCCATGTAGATGTTCCCGATTGACGGCTGTCCCTGCGGAGTCACATTGACCAGGCTGTCGTGCATCCGTTGAAACACGCGGATCGGGTTCAACAGCCCCGAACCGTCGGCCCCAAACAGATTCAGAAAATGGTGGTCCGATTCCATCAAGAAATGCCACGATGTCTCGAGGGTAATCGTCATGCCATTAGCGCATTTCAGCATCGCCACAGCCGAATCCTCGACCTCGACGTCGGGCCGCAAGCTCGAGAACTGCGCCACGACTCGTTCCGGCTCCGGGTAGCCGCACAACCAAAGCGTCAGGTCGAGGAGTTGCACTCCCAGATCCATCAGCACGCCACCACCAGCTCGGCTTCGTTGATAGTGCCAAGCGCCCTTCTGGAACGCGTCGCGACGCTTGAGCCAACCCGCTCGGGCGTAGAAGATCTCTCCCAAGGCGTTGTCTTCGATGAAGCTCTTGAGCAAGATCGAGTCGCCACGGTAGCGGTTGTTCATCCCGACGAGCACGATCCTGTCGCTGCTGCGTTGCACATCGACGATCGCCTGCACGTCGGCGGGTGACAGCGCCAGCGGTTTCTCGCACAGCACGTGACGCCCGGCCTCGAGACAGCGAATCACCGCTTCACGGTGGAGATCGCTGGGCAAACAGATATCGACCGCGTCGACTTCGTCGATCGTCAGAAGCTCGTCAATCGACGAAACCGCGTGGCTTACGCCGGTCCGGTCTTTGAGCGCCTTCAGCTTTGTTGTCTCGGTATCACACAGCGCGATCAACTCGACGTTGCGCAAGTGACGATAGGCCGGGAGATGTGCCACTTGCGCCACAGCGCCGGCGCCGATCAGGCCAATGCGAACAGGTCTAGGCGGCGCGGAAGTCGTCATCCGGTGAGCATTACAGCTCATCCTCGATCTTGCGAACGAGGGCGTCAACGAGTTCTTCTTCGGGTATGGTGTGTTCTTTCTCTCCCTTGAGGTACAGCAGCCCCTTCTGAACGCCACCCGCGATGCCAATGTCCGCCTCGCGCGATTCCCCGGGCCCGTTCACCGCGCAACCCATGACCGCGATGGTGAGGTTCTTATCCAGATGCGCAGTCCGAGCCTCGACCTCAGCCGCCAGCTTGTGAACGTCCACATCCGCGCGGCCACAGGAAGGGCAAGCGATCACGTTGATCCCGCTTGGCCTCAGCTCGAGCACCTGGAGCAGTTTCTTCGCGACCCGCGTTTCGATCAGAGGATCGTCGGCGAGCGATATCCGAATCGTGTCTCCAATACCCTCACCCAGCAGCGTCCCGATGCCGGCGCACGACTTGATCGTCCCGGCCTCGACCGGACCAGCCTCCGTTACACCAAGGTGAAGCGGGTAGTCGCGTAGATCCGCGAAGCGTCGATACGCGTCCATCATTTTCGGGACGTGCGACGACTTGAGCGAGACGACCACATCGCGGAAATCCATCCGCTCGAGTATCTCGCAGTGCCGGATCGCCGACTCGACCATCCCCTCGGCGGTTGGCTCCCCATACTTCTCGAGGATATCGCGCTCGAGCGATCCACCGTTGACTCCGATCCGAATCGGAACCTGATTCTCGCGCGCTTTCTCGACCACCGAACGAACCCGTTTCTCGCCACCGATGTTCCCCGGGTTGATGCGCAGCTTGTCAATCCCTGCATCGAGGGCCAGCAACGCAACCCGGTAATTGAAATGAATGTCGGCTACCAGCGGGATCGAGATACCCTCTTTGATCTCGGGCAGCGCCTCGGCACTCGCCTCGTCCGGAACGGTCACGCGCACGATGTCACAACCGGCCACTTCCAGATTCCGGATCTGGTTCAACGTCGAGTCGATGTCAGTCGTCTTGGTGGTGGTCATCGATTGCACGGTAACCGGAGCGCCGCCCCCGATGGGGACCGCACCGACCATGACCTGGCGTGTCGTTCGTCTAGGTAGCATCTGTCACGCTTGGGCTAGAATCCTCGAAATGCCTGTAAAACTCAAAGTTAAGCATTGCATCGGTTTTCAAGCCAGCTGAGGACACACCTCAGAACAAGTCGATCACGAACGCACCGCCCGGCCAACCGTCTTCCGAGTACACCGAACGCCTACTGATCGCGCGCTCGACGATAGCCTCCGTCGCTACATAGACGACCCCGTAGTAACGTCCTGGAGGGCTCGCTCGATCGAGTGGCAGGATCAACTCGAAGGAGCGCCGTGTCGGTAGCCACTCGATCGCCCATGGCGGCACGATCGCTCCCCTACCCTCACCATCAAGATACGGTCCACTCGGCGGGGGCTGGCCGGCCGCGACCCACGCTCTCTCAACAGGCTCCTTGCGCAGAATGACCACCAGTGGCCGCCACTCGGGGGAACGGACCCGACCTCGGACGACGGTCGCGGAGCGACGCCACCCTCGAGCCGGGGCCTCGAGATCAATGTGCTGAGCCACGAAGTCTTGAACCACGAACACGGTGTGCCGCGTCTGGTCGACGGCGATCCCGATCCCAACGCCGGTCCGATGCGGGTCGACGATCGACTCGCGGTGACCAGGCGAAGCCATCAACCACTTCTCGGCATCCTCGACCTCGAAATCAAACCACGGATCGGAACTGGTCAACGCATCCGAGCTACGTTCTACCCGCCGGAAGATGTTCTCGCGGACGTGCGCGGTCCCACCGGCTTCAGCTAGCCGCCCATAAGGCGAATCTCCACCTCGCCCGTAGTGGCTAAAAACATCCTCCGCCGCCATCGCCTCGGCATGAGCTTGGGCCACCACGGTGGCCAGCGAGTCGAGCGTGACCGGTGGCGCACCATTGGCGCTTCGATCCTCGTTAATCAGCGCAAGCAGCTCGAGTCGCCCGTTCGCGTACCGATCTGCGATCGGAACTGGTTCCGCGATCGGCTCGGGCGTCGCCACGCGAGCCGACCTCGGCGTCCCACACGCCACCCCGATTAGGGCGAGCGCGTAGAGTAGCTGTTTGAACTTCACGGACCGCAGAATGTGGGTCCGCTCAAGATGGCGGACATCAAGACGCGTGACGAGGGAGGGTCGAGGCGTACGAAACGTACGCCGCAGATCAAACCGAGGAGTGCAACGCCGACGTCCGCCATCTTGAGCGGACCTAATACAGGCGGGTGATGGTGGTGCCCCGGTAGTACCACCCCAACACCTCCCCGTACCCCTGCCCAGATCGAGCCCTCGCCATCGCGCCGACCTGACACATCCCGACTCCGTGTCCCCATCCCCCACCAACCAGAGATAACTCGGTCACTCGACCCGCCGAGTACGTCGGCCGTGCCAGAAACATCGTGCTCCTCAGCCAACGCCCCTCGGCGTCGGCAAACAACGTCCGGATGTCATTCTCACTGATCAGATAACGGCCAGTGGTCGTCGTGACGGCGACCGTGACAACTCGCCCCTCCGGAGTTGTGTTGAGGATCTCGACGTCTCGGACCGTTCCTGCCCCAGTGGGTGGAAGTGGCAGTAGCTGCGGAAGGTTACGAGCGACCGTCTCCGCGAGTTGATCGGCATCAAACGTCGTCGTCCAGCGGAAGTACTTGGACTCTTGACACCAGAAACCCTCGCCGTCAGGATGACGGTCACTGACCGACACCAAGTACGGTGTCGGTGGATCATCGAAAACCAATTCGACCCGCGCGGTGTGTCCACCGCACGTCGAGTGGTAGTAGGCATCGATCAAAGCGCCGTTGTAGAGCAACGCCTCACCGCGAGTTGTCACGACGGCACGGACGGCCAACGAGTCTGCTGCGTCAACCAGCCCCTTGTAAGCTTGATCGAGCACGGTTCCGTAGACGTCAAAGCCCAAGTCGCCTCGACTCCCCATTCGCTTGAGAGCATAAGTCCGGGCCGCCACCGCCTGGGCGCGCAGCGCCTCAAATGCGTCACCGCCGGCCTGACCTAGCTCCTTCGCCACGACGCCCTCGAGGTATTTCTCGATCGGCACGACGTTGACGCCGGTGAGCGTACCGTCCGGACGAAGCTGAACCTGCACTGACCCGGGGAGTGGCTGTCCCGCCAATGAGACTGGCTCAGGGCCTAACGGGTCGACGATCAACGGACCGGTGTGAGGTTCAGAAAGATGGCCGTCGGGGCGCACAACTCTGAGAGCATTCTCAAAAGGCAGTCGGATGATCCGCCACGATTCACTACCCTCGATGGCGGCGATCGGAGTGGGGTTGCCCTCTTCGTGAATCCACCATCGACCAGTCCCCCCGATTTGCAGCGCCGAGTCACCCTCCGTGATGCCGACGTGAAGCGTCGGTTCACCCGCAAACCATGGCTGCCTGATCTCGCTCACGCGCGGAGCAGTGCGCCCGCCACCACAATCAATGGCAACCACAGATGACAGAACTGTCATCAACAAAAAAAAGCGCCCACTTGGGGCGCGGCCCGAGCGAGTAGACACCCGGTTACTCCAGCGATCGGCTCACACGGATTCCGAACTTTCCCTGCGCGACATTATCGACATCAACGCCCATGTCGAACCCGCTTCTCTCGAACCGAGTGGACGACTGAAGCCGCGCATAGGCGAGGAGCGCGCTCTGAGCCCAGTTATCGAAGTGACTGTCGCTCCACTGTTCGGTCATCCACAATCCCACATCGTGCATGAAACCGCTCCTGACCCCAGATCCTGAGGCCACGGGAAAACCGAAAGCTGCAGCGAGCTCGCGCTCAAAGGCTGCGTGACGGAGCAGGATCTCGAGCGAGGGAGCTGGCTCCATCGCCAGCCCATGAGCGGTCACCGCGCGTGCATCGAGCGTCGGACCCACTCCGTTTGACGATACGGGCTCGGACTTCGCTTGCTGAGCGAACGTCTCGGATCCGATTCCCAGCGCGACGACGGCAAACGCAAACAGCAGGCAGTTACGGGCGCCATACATGAAAGTCACGATAACCTACTCCCCACACCACTCTCAAGTTCCGTGCCGCCGTTGGCTTAGAAGGGAAGGTCGTCGTCCTGATCGTCTGTGTCAGGCCAGTCCACACTGCGATCGTCTCCGTCGGCTGGGCCCGGGGCCGCCGAGACCCGCGAGCCAAAATCACCCCGGCCTGCACCGGCTTGGTCGAGCATGATCATCTGATCAGCGACAACCTCGGTCATATACCGTTTCTGACCGGTTTTTGCATCATCCCATGACCGCGTCTGGATCCGACCTTCGATGTAGACTTTGCTACCCTTTGTCAGATACTGCTGGCAGATTTGGGCCAGCCTGCGCCAAGCCACAATGTTGTGCCACTCAGTGTTCTCTTCGGTTTGGCCGTCGTCCGTCCTGCGACTCCAGTTGGTCGCCAACCTGAACGTCGCCACCTCTATGCCGCTTGCCGTGTGCCGAAGCTCCGGGTCGGCACCGAGGTTTCCAATCAACATGGCCTTATTCAGACTACGGGCCACACACGCCTCCTCTCATGCACGCTTGGTTAAGAATCGCTCGTACCATATCTGTCGCCACAGCGCCACCGTCACGAAACACACCACGAGAAACGATCCGCCCTTTGACAGGAAGGGTAACGGTAGCCCAGTGATCGGCAACAGCCCAACTGTCATGGCAGTGTTAATCGCGACGTGGCTAGCGATCAACACGACCAAGCCGAAGGCCAGGGTACTGCCAAACGCATCTGGATGGCGCTCGGCGATTCGAACTCCCTCGACCAAGAGAAGAGCGAACAACGCGAACGCGACCAGCACGCCAATGAACCCTAGCTCCTCTCCGAGGACAGAGAAGATAAAGTCTGTCTGTCGCTCGGGAAGAAACGCCAGCCGCTTCTGGGTGCCCTCCATGAAGCCCTTTCCGAACCAGCCGCCGGAACCGATCGCGACTTTGGACTGGATGACGTTCCATCCGGCGCCCCGTGGATCGATTTCGGGCTCCAGAAAAACCAGTAGGCGTTGCTTCTGATACCCGGCCAGCGAGTTCCACAACGGCAGCGCGACGATTCCCATGAGAAGGTTGGTGCTGCCAACGTAGAGCCATGTACCGCGACCGGGATTGAGCAAGAACAGGATGAGACCGACGCCGACGATATAGAATGACCAGAGAGGAAGTGAGAATGTCAGTAGGATGCTTACGATCGGCGACAAGAGTAGAAACACCAACAGTGGTGGCGCCCCCGCCCAAAAACAAAGCCCCGCGAGAAGCAACACGAATACGGTCGCGGTGCCGATATCCGGTTGCAGCAACGTCAGTGCGCCTGGAATCGCCATCAAGACCGCCGGTATCGCCAATGCCGACAGCTTGCGGGGTGGGTGCTCAAGAGACGCAACCCATCGCGCCACTACCAGAATGGCACCGAGCTTCGCGAACTCTGAAGGTTGGAAACCGAGACTGCCGAACCGAATCCAAGATCTCGCCCCACCGACCGCCGGAAAAGCCAGCACAACAATCAAAAGGAGTACGGCTATCCCGTACACAAACCAACTGGACTTCTCCACGAAACGTAACGGCAGCACACCAACCGCTGCGTACGCGATGAGCGCCACAAACAACCATATGACCTGGTACTGCCAAAACTCCGAGTTCGCGCCGGAAGCAGTCTGCCCGGCGGAGTAGAGCATCGCGAGGCCACTCAGCGATAGAGCCAGGGCCAGCCCGAGCAGATACCAGTTGTGGGGGATCGTAAGTCGACTACCGACGAGCTGAGCCACGCCGCTACTCGCTGCTCGAAACCGACTCGCTGAGCGCGATCGGAGGCGGCGGACCTGCATCGTCGGGCACTAACCCGTTGCGACCATCGAGGTAGGTCTGTACGAGATCGATCGCTATCGGGCTTTGAGCCGAGCCGCTGCGTCCCTCTTCGACGATGACAGCGACCACGATCTGAGGTCCCTCCATCGGACCTGCCGCAACAAACCAGCCGTGGGCGGTGCCACCATTGTGCTCAACGGTGCCAGACTTTCCACCGATAGTGTATCGGAGCGGAACCGTGTGTGCGCGATGGAAGGCTGTCCCCCGCCAGTCGTTCACAACACCCGTCAGCGACGCGCGTAGGATTTCGAACTGATCGCTGGACAGCGGCAATGTCCCCGCCGATCGGGGCGCTCGACCGGTGGCTCGGATCCGAGGCGTCCAGAGCGCGCCCCCGTTGACAACTGCGGAAACGAACTGCGCTTGTTTGAGTGGTGTCCAGGCGATCTCTCCCTGACCGATCGAGAGGTTCAGAATCACGCCAGGGCCCCAGCCCCCCGGACCGTACTGCTCGTCGTACCAATCCGCGGAAGTCGGATACAAGCTCTCCGCCTCGCTCGGCAGATCGACACCGGTCAGCCCGGAGAATCCCCACCCCGATCCGATCCGCGTAATCTCCTCCAGACCGAGAGCCAGACCCAACTGGTAGAAGTACGTGTCGCACGACGTGATGATCGCGTCTTGCAGCGTTGCCCAGCCGTGAACCGCGTGGCACCCAAACCAGCGACGGCCGAACTGATAACCACCTCGGCACGGAACATCCTCGTATTCGTCCACTTTCACGACGCCGAGTGACATCGCCATCGCCGCCGTCGCTAACTTGAACACTGACCCGGGAGCGTAGCGCGCCTGGACTGCACGGTTCAGAAGCGGCTTCGACTCCGCGTTCGCCAGTCGATTCCAGGTCTCGGTGGTCAACCGGCCACTGAAGACATTGGGATCGAACGTGGGGTGTGAGTACAGCAACAGCACTTCGCCCGTATTGGGGTCAAGTGCCACCACCGCGCCGCGCTTGTCCTTGGGGAATAGCTCCGCCGCCCGCCGTTGTAGATCCAGGTCGACCGTAAGCGTCAGGTCCTCCCCGCGTTCAGGCGGGTCGAAGGGCCTTTCTAGCCATGGTCCTATCCACCGGCCTCGAACGTCTACCTCGCGGTACTCGGCGCCCTTCAAACCCTGGAGCTCGGTCTCGTACATCCGCTCGATGCCAGATTTTCCCACGATGTCACCCGGCGCGTACCCCTGCTCCTTTAGTTCTGACAACTCGGCTTCAGTGATCTGCGCCACGTAGCCGGTGAGGTGAGCCGTCGCACGACCGTACGGATAAACGCGTCGCGGTTTGGGTTGAAGCAACAACCCGGGCACGTCGCTGCGTTTCTCTTCGAGTTTCGAGAGTGTACGGTAGTCAAGATCGTCGTCGAGCAGAATCGGTTGCCCTGGTGCGACTTGGTACTGACGCGTCAGGGCTTCGATCTCGTTCTCATCAAACTCGAGAATCGATCCGATCCTCTCTATCGATGATGACAGTTCTTCGTTTGACGTTGGAAGCAGCGATACGGAGTATGCCGGCACGTTTTCGGCGATGACCTCACCGTCGCGATCGTAGACGAAACCGCGAGGTGCGGGCAGTGGGATCGTACGCACTTGGTTGTTCGTCGCGCGCTCGACATGCGAGGCGTGTTCCACGACTTGCAACCGGAAGAACGTCGCTAAGAGGATCCCGAAAACAACGAGCAGACCGACCCGGGCCAGGAGACCGCGTTGGTTACGGTTCTCCGGATCGAACGGAGCGCCCGATTGCGGATTGAGACTGGTTTTCAATACCCCCCGAAAATCTGGAAAAGCTTTAAGAGTTCGAACTTAGGACCTCATTCGAGGGGAAGCAAACTTCGCGCCGGCGACGGGCGCAGGGCGACTAGCGACCCAGGAAAAGGCGCCTGCAGAGTCCCCCAATGATGGCGGTATAGGCGGCGCTAAGTGGGCTCTCCCAGAAGAAGCGGGCCTCAAACGCCTCCCAACTGCCCGATGCGGCTGCTCCCAGGATGAGCACGTCGAGCACCAGCTTACCCCCTGCGAGAAGGGCCAAATCGACCCCCGGGGTGGTGAGGTAGAGAGTCTCCCGCGACTTGCCGAGGCCATACCCGAGGACGGTCATCCCTAGGGCGTGTAACCCGAAGTGCGACAACACGAGCGCATCGCGGAAGAGACCCAGCCCGAAGCCCAGCAAAGCTCCGGCCTGGGCGTGCCACGTCAAAGCACCGTAGGTGAGCGCGACGAACACAAAATCCGGCCGCGCACCCCCGATCGCCAGGGGATCCTCGAGCACCATCGCGGCCAGCAGGCAAAACACCACAAACGTTGCATATCGTTGGGGTGATACCGTTTGGGGATTCGATGGCCGGATCGAGTTGGTCACAAGGAGTCGCCGTCGGCCTCAGCCGGTGTGACCGAGTCACCTCCGACAGCCGATGCTCTCCCGCCCAAACGCTCACCCGCCATCGGCGGATGCGCGTAACCGGGCCAGAAAAGTCGCAAATCGTCACCCGCTGAACCGTCCGGCGACGACCCCCGCATGAGCACAAACACGGCCGTCAATGAACCCAGGTCGACGACCGGTTCAACCAGATCGATCTGCTGCAACCCCAGTCGCTGATCCTCCTGACTAGCGGTGACCTGTCCGATAGGAATACCGCGCGGGAAAACACCGCCGTAACCCGACGTCACGATTCGATCCCCGGGTTCGGAGCGCGCCCTCAGCGGCAACAACAACTGCAGCCGACCGACCGCGCTGGGGCGCACGATTCCATACTCGAGATGATCCCCGCCGAGCAGTAAGGCGCTAGCGCTAAAGTCAGGGTGCGTATACAGCATGACTTCGCTTGTGCCTGGCCCGACGGAGACGACCTTCCCGACCAGGCCCTCATCGGTCACCACTGGCAGGCCCGCCGTGACATTGTCGGTACCACCGGCGTCGACAATCATCACGCTCGGCGTGGTCGCGAAATCACGGCTAATCACTCTGGCCGCGGTAAGGTGCACCGGTAAGTGGTCGGCGAAGTCGAGCAGGGCGCTCAACTCCTGATTCTGCGCTCGAACGATATCTGAATCCGAGAGCTCGATACGCGCTTCTTGAAGCTGACGCCTGAGGTTCGCGTTTTCTGTTCTCAATCGTAGGTACCCGCTAAACACTTCACGGACCCGAGACACTGGCAGCGTTACGACGTGATTGACTGATCGGGCGAGTGAGTCTTGACGTGAATCGGGGAGTGCTAAGAGGACCAGCGATGCCGCCGCACAGGCGATGACAACGGCTTCGGCACGGCGATCAGGAGGCAGCAGCGGCATCAGCCAACGCCGAGCCGTGAATTCAGTTGCGGCCGCTCAGGACGAGCACGCCGCGATATTTGTCCGGGTCGTCCAGAATCCGACCGGTGCCACGGACCACGCACGTCAGTGGTTCCTCGTCGACGTTTATGGGGAGGTTGGTGTTCTCGCGCAGTAGCGAGTCGAGCCCTCGGAGGAGCGCGCCACCACCGGTCATCACGATACCGCGATCAACGATATCGCTTGCCAGCTCAGCCGGGGTCCTCTCGAGCGCCTGGCGGACAGCGTCGACAACCGCCATGATCGGCTCCTGAATCGCGTCGCGTATCTCGGCCGAGTTCACCCGAACCGTTTTCGGAATACCGGTCACAACGTCACGCCCCTTGACGTCCATGACCTCATCTCCGTTGACGGATTGATACGCCGAGCCGATCGTCATCTTCACCTGTTCCGCTGTCGGCTCTCCGATCACGATATTGTAGTCCTTCTTTAGGAAGTGCTGTATCGCCTCATCGATCTCATCGCCACCGACCCGGATCGATATATCGCTCACAATTCCAGACAGCGCGATGACTGCGATTTCGGTGGTTCCGCCGCCGATGTCGATCACCATATTGCCGGTTGGTGTTTCCACCGGAAGTCCGACACCGATTGCGGCCGCCATCGGCTCTGGTACGAGGTACACCTCCTTCGCGCCAGCGGACTCCGCGCTATCGCGCACCGCCCGTTTCTCGACTTCAGTTATGCCACTCGGAACCGAGATGAGAACTTTCGGACGGATTGGCATGAGGCGGTTTCGTAACACGCGCTTCAAGAAATCGCGGAGCATCTTTTCAGTCACTTCGAAGTCTGCGATGACGCCGTCCTTGAGGGGTCGCACCGCGTTGATCCCGGCCGGGGTTCGACCCAACATTTTCTTCGCCTCGAGCCCGACAGCGAGGATTTCACGCGTGTCTGCATCCAGTGCGACGACCGACGGCTCGTTCAGGACGATGCCTCGCCCTTTTACATATATAAGAGTGTTTGCAGTCCCGAGATCGACCGATACCTCGCTAGACAGGAACGGTCCAGCGTTCGATCTGAGGAAGCTCAACACGTCGCGCTCACCGACCGGTCGACCCGAAACCGCCGACTCCGCGGGTCGTCTCAGGGAGTGCCGCGACCTCGACCAGATCGAGGCGCGAGACAGACCCGACAACGAGCTGCGCGATGCGGTCACCGCGATTGATCTCGACGACGTCTTGACCCAGGTTCACCAACAGGACCTTCACTTCACCTCGATAATCAGCATCAACGGTTCCGGGAGCGTTTAGAACAGTAACACCATGCTCGGCCGCCATCCCGGATCGGGGTCGTATCTGGCCCTCACAATTCGACGGCAAGGCGATCGCGAAGCCGATACCGATCAGCCGCCGCTCTCCGGGAGCGATACGGTGCGCTTCGGCCGCGCAGAGGTCAAGCCCTGCCGCGGCCTTGGTAGCGTACTCGGGCAGCGGCAAGCCGTGATCACCCAGCCGACGAACGGGCAGCCGATGCGTGGCATTAAGCGTCACACTCGGACCGGAGCTCATTGAAGCACCTCGTTCGGTTCCCGATAAGGCAGGTCAAACGCCTCCGCAACACCAGGATACGTGACCTCCCCCGCTACCACGTTGAGGCCTAGCCGCAGGGGCTCGCTGTCCCGGCATGCCGTCCGCCACCCCTTGGCAGCCAAGCGTCGCGCGTAAGGCAAGGTCGCGTTTGTCAAGGCGATCGTCGAGGTCCGCGGTACCGCGCCCGGCATGTTCGCTACACAGTAATGAACGACGCCGTCGACAACAAAGACCGGGTCCTCGTGGGTCGTCGGCCGGCACGTTTCGATACAACCACCCTGGTCCACGGCAACGTCTACGATTACAGAACCCGGTTTCATATGGTGAAGGTCTTCACGCGTCACCAAGTTGGGCGCCTTCGCGCCCGGCAGCAGCACCGCCCCCACGAGCAAATCCGCCCGGCCGAGCATCTCACGAATGGTGTGAACATCCGAGAAGAGGCAGTCGACGTTCGCCGGCATCACATCTTCCAGGTACCGCAGGCGATCGAGGGATATGTCGAGAATCGTCACCCGTGCGCCAAGCCCGGCCGCCATCTTGGCGGCATTGGTGCCGACCACGCCTCCGCCCAGGATGACGACTTCGGCCGGCGGCGTGCCCGGGACGCCACCCAACAGAATCCCGCGTCCACCCATCAGTTTCTCCAGGTACTTCGCACCCTCCTGGATCGCCATCCGACCTGCCACCTCGCTCATCGGAACCAGCAGCGGCAGCGAGCCGTCTGCCTCTTCCACCGTCTCGTACGCAATGGCGACCGATCCGGTCCCGATCAACCCATCGGTGAGTTCCCGCGAGGCAGCAAAGTGGAAGTAGGTGAACACGATCTGGCCTTCCCTGATCAACTCGAACTCGGAGGCCAACGGTTCCTTGACCTTGAGAATCATCTCGCATTCGGCGAACAGCTCCTGCGGTCCGTCCACCAATCGCGCACCGGCAAGCTCGTAGGCGGCATCGTCGAAACCCGAGCCCTCGCCGGCGCCGCGCTCGAGCCACACCTCGTGGCCGTCTCGGCTAAGCACCTCGGCCCCCACCGGGCGGAGCGCGACCCGATTCTCGTTGGTCTTGATCTCTCGCGGTACTCCGATCCGCATGTGTCGCTGCTTAGCTCCGCCGGCGTCCGCGCCCGGAGTGCTGTTCGCTGCGCTCCTTTTGACCGCCGTTCTGCTGACCACCATCGCCACCCTCTGGCTTCTCGAGCAGCGCCTTGCGGGAAAGCTTCACCCGCCCCTGATTGTCGATTCCGATCAGTTTTACCCGCATCGTCTCACCCTCCGACGTGACGTCTTCCACGCGCTCGACACGACGGTGCTCGAGCTCCGAGATGTGAACCAGACCATCGCGGCCCGGTA
>JBDHED010000009.1:0-23344 GCA_039591175.1 Gemmatimonadota bacterium
CCTGGGTGCCTGACTCTATCGTCACTTGTTGACCGCCCCATCCGAATAGCGGCTTACCCGATACTCATACACGAGGTGTTCCGTGATTGTCAGGCAATCGCTCGCGACCCTGAAAGGGTCGATCGTGGCGCTCGCGCTGGCCGTGGCCTGCGGGTCCGGCAACGACGGCGCGGTAGCGACCGTTGACGATAAGACGTTCACTGTCGACGACGTAGTCGAGTACATGCAGCAGGCGGGCTACGGCGCCAACCGCGAAGCGGTGGAGCGCGCCGTCGACGAGCTCGTGAAGATGTACCTGGTCACCCAACGCGCTCGCGAGCGGTACACGTTGACCGCGTCTGACAGTCTCCGATTGACGGAGATGCGCGAGACACTCATGTGGAACCAGTTCCGCGAGGACGTGATTCACAAGAATGTGACGGTGGACGAAGGGGAGTTGCGGACCTGGTACGAGGAGAACGTGGGCGAAGAAGTGGACGCTCGGCACATCTTGATACGCGCCCAGGCGAGCGACCCCGACTCCGTTCGACAGGCGGCCAGGGCGAAAGCCGAATCGTTGTTGGAAGAGGTCAAGGCTGGAGCCGACTTCGCGTCGCTAGCGGAAGAGAACTCGGACGATCCGGGGAGCGCTCAGCGCGGTGGTTCGTTGGGTTACTTCTCACGCGGCCAGATGGTGGGACCATTCGAGGAAGCTGCCTTTGGAACGCCAGTGGGTGAGGTCGCCCCCGATATCGTGGAGACTCAGTTCGGCTATCACGTGATAAAGGTCGAGGATCGACGCAAACAGACGTTCGACGAGTTGCGCGAGGAGATCGAAGAGCAGCTGGCCCGGCCGGAGCGACAGGATGCGGAGCAAGCGTTTCTCACGGGCCTTATGGAAACCAGCTCGATCGAGTTCTACGAGACCAACATCGATCGACTTATCGCGCTGATCGAGAACCCACCTCCTGGTGACGTCGAATCTGAGGAGCGCGAGCTTCCACTTGCGACGTTCACGGGGGGCGAGGTCAAGCTCGGCGACATCTGGAAGCTCTACGAGATGCTACCCGAGGCGAATCGTCGAACGATCGCGACGCTCGACCAGACGACGATGGTCCAGGCTCTCTCTTCGATCGTCCAGCGGCGGTTGGTGTTGGCGCACGCTTCGTCCGAGGGGACGGTGCTCGACTCGACCCGACAGGGCCAGCTGGAGGAACGGATGGATCTCTTGTGGGCGCAGTCGTATCTCAGTCAGCTTCTGGAAAAGCAAAGCGAGGTCGCCGACGCCGACGTGCGGCAGTACTTCGATGAACATCGAGAGTTCTATCGCGGACAGGCGTTCGAGGACGTTCGCGAGCAAGTTCGAAGTGTGCTGATCGGTCAGCGCAGAGATCAGTTCCGGGATCCGGAGTACCAGCGCGAGCTGATGACCGCAGTTGCCGACTCGCAAGCCGAGAAGGTGTCGTTGCAAACCAATGAAGCGCTCTACGAACGCGTATTGGCGACGCTCAAGGAACGGTTGGCGGAGGGCGACACGGGGGCCAGCAGCTGACGATGTTTCGAGGTGTGACCCTGTGCTTGGCGGTGGCGACCGTTGCTTGGACGGCCGAAGTCAACGCCCAAGAGGAGGTCGAAGCCGCCGAGATCCCGTTTGCCGAAGACGCGGAACCGACCCCGCCGGCATTGGATCGGCGAGTGGGAGACCGGATCATGGCGGTCGTAGGCGACGACCTGTTGCTCGAATCAGAGTGGGTCGAGCAAACGCTCATTCTGGCCGAGCAACTCGGCGTCGCCAGAGGAACACCACAGTTCGACCTCATCGCCACCGAGACGTTTGATCAGATCATCAGAAACCTCGTCATCGTCTCGGTCGCCCGCCGCGATACGATGATCATGATCGACGAAGACATGATCTTGGAGCAGGTCGATCGTGAGATCGAGCAGATAAGCCAACGATTCCCCAGCGAGGCGGATTTTCGGCGCGAGCTCGAGCGCAGCCAGTGGGGAAGCTTGGCTGCATATCGAGCCGACATACAAGACCGGAAACGTCGCGAGATGTTGGGTGAAGCGCTGCTCGAGATACGGCGCGATGAGATCAAGGCGCCGACGATCTCGGATGCGGAAGTGCGAGCCTATTGGGACGAAAACCGTGCCGGTTTTGGCACTCAGCCGGTGACTATCCGGTTCGAAGAGATCACAGTCACGCTAAGGCCATCGGAGAGCGCCCGTGAAGCGGCTCGGAGCGCCGCCGAGGGCGTCAGGGAAGAGTTGGAAGCGGGGCTCGATTTTACGAGCGCCGCCCGCCAGTACTCGGGTGATACTAGCACGCGGGAGGAAGGCGGCGATTTGGGGTGGTTTGGTCGCGGACGAATGGTGGCGTCGTTCGAGAAAGCGGCTTTCGATGCCGTCGGCGGAGAGCTCATAGGACCGGTTGAGAGCCCGTTCGGGTTTCACATCATACAGGTTTTGGATGAGCGGGCTGAGGAGCGGCGAGCGCGCCATATCTTGCTTTCGTTCGAGCGAACCCAGGAGGATCGCGATCGGGCACGACTCGAAGCCGAGTTGATGCGGGATCTGGTGCGAGGCGGCGCGGATGTCGACAGCCTGCAGGCGATTCATATGCCCGGCGACTCGACCGCCAGCGCACACATCGAGTTCCCGGCCTCTCAGCTGCCGCCGCTGTATCTGCGCTCGCTGCAAGATCTCGAAGATGGAGATGCAACAGTGATCGAAACCGCTACCGGGTTCAGTGTGCTCGTGAGTCGAGGAAGCGGCGGTGGCGAAGAGATCACGTTCGAGGAGATCGCCCCCCGCATTCGCCAGCAGCTCGAACAAGAGCGCGCCGAGGAGGCGTTCGTCCAGCGCCTTCGGGAGCAAGTGTTCGTGGACATTCGGGTCCGGCCGGAGAGGGCCCTGGCCGACATCTGAGCGTCGCGGCCAGCGATGATTCTCTTCCAGAACGTCTCCAAGGAATACGCCAAGACAGGCTTTGCGCTGCGTGACGTATCGTTTCATCTGCGCCGCGGCGAGTTCGTCTTTGTCACCGGGCCATCGGGGGCCGGCAAGACGACGCTCGTCAAGCTGATCACGATGGAGGAACGCCCGAGCGCTGGCACGGTTCGCGTCTCGGGTTTCTCGTCGGATCGGATCAAGCGTCGCGAGATTCCGTACCTGCGCCGTCGTTTGGGGGTCGTGTTTCAGGATTTTCGACTGCTGAAGAATCGTACGGCGCGGGAAAACGTCGCGTTCAGCATGGAGGTCATAGGAACCCCCCGCGAGCAGATCGGGTTGGCTGTGCCGCGGACACTGGCGGCGGTCGGTTTGGCCAGCAAGGCCGATCACTTGCCCGCCGAGTTGTCCGGGGGCGAGCAACAGCGGGTCGCGATCGCTCGTGCGCTCGTCAACGAACCTTTTGTGTTGCTCGCCGACGAGCCCACCGGCAACCTGGACGAGCGCGTGTCAAAGGACATCCTGCGCGTGTGCAAGGACATCAATCTCCGCGGTATGGCGGTGCTATTTGTCACTCATGACCGCAGCCTCCTCGATGACCACGTCGGTGCGCGCGTGATCGAGCTCGATAGTGGCGCTCTCGTGAGCGACACCGAGGCCGGTGATTCCTAGCCGACCGGCTCACTCGGGGCGGCCATGAGGTACATGCCGCGGGAGGCCTTCTTCGCTTTTCGCCGCGCTCCGCTGCTCACCGCTCTCTCCATCGTAACGATCGCCTTCGCACTTTATACGCTGGCTGTCTTCGGCCTGGTTTGGCTCAACATCGAACGCGTGCTCGACGACGTGGCGCAACGGGTCGAGGTCATCGTGTTCCTCGAGGATGGCACCGATCCCGGTGAGAGCGCGACGCTGATGAGCGAGCTGGCGACCTATCCCGAGGTCGACTCGATCGCGTACGTCTCCAAGGACGATGCACTGGCGCGCGCGCGCGCGGACCTGAGCGAGTACCGGGACCTGTACGAGGATCTCGAGGTGAATCCGCTCCCGGCCTCGATCGAGGTCGCGCTGAAACCGGGTTTCCGCCGCAGCGCCCAAGTGAGGGAGGTCGCTGGCCGGGTCGAACAGTTCCCGTTTGTCGAAGAAGTGAAATACGGGGAAGAATGGATCTCCAAGCTCAACTTTCTCCAGGACATCTCGTTGTTCTTGGGCTTGGTGGTGGGCGGGATCTTTGCCGCGGTCGCGTTTGTCGCGATCGGGGCGACGATCAACCTGGTGCTGCTCGCGCGTGAAGACGAGTTCGCGATCATGAAGATGGTCGGCGCAACGCCGGGTTTCATCGCCCAGCCGTTCATTCTGGAAGGTTTTGTCAAAGGCGTGGTCGGCGCGGTGCTCGCGCTCGTGCTCTTGACGGCGACGTTCAGCGCGCTCGAGCAACGCGTGTTGTCACTCGGCTTCTATACACCGGCCCAAATCGTGATCGGCGTCGCGTTGGGCGGGTTGTTGGGAGCGGTCGGGTCTGTCCTCTCGCTACGCCGACACCTTTACGGTGGTACCGCGTGATATCTCGTTGGCTGCACGTCGCGTTGGTCGGCGTGTTCTGCGGCCTCACCCCGGTGGTGCCAAACGCGCTGGCCCAGGAAGATGCCGAGCTAGAGGCGCAGCGAGAGCGGCTTGAGCAAATCCAACAGGAGATCAAGAACAAGCGCGCCGAAGCAGCCCGGCTCGGTGAACGCGAAGAGAGCGTGATTCGAGAGCTGCGACAGGTCGAACGGGAGCTAGGGGTCACCGAGCAGCTCGTCGCAACCCTCGGCAATGAGATCGAGAGTCGCGGCCACCAGATCGAAGAAGTGTCAAGATCACTGGCGCGCGCGCATGACGAGCTGGCGCTAAAGCGCCAAGTCCTGGCGCGCCGACTGCGCGCGATCTACAAGCTGGGTCGCTTCGGTGTGATCGAAATCCTGTTCCGATCCGACTCGTTCGCGGACGCGCTCAGTCGCTACAAGTACTTGCGGTTGATTGCGGAACAGGACGGACGACTGCTGGACCGAATCACGCGCTTGGAGATCGGGATAAAGGAGAACCTGGTTGCGCTCGGGCGGGCGCGGGAAGAGCTCGACCACGCGCGGGCGGCCCGCATGCGCCATGCGGAAGAGTTGTCAGCGACGGAGGGAGATCGGCAGCGCATGTTGACCGTGGTCAAGGGTCGTCGTTCGGAGCAGCTTCGCGCCGCTCAGGCGCTGGAAGAGGAGACCGGCCGGATTCAACAGCTCTTGGTCGTGCTCGAGCGACGTCGAGCTGAGCGTGAAGCCGAAGCCGCTCGGCTAGCGACCGCCGCGGGCCGGCGCGCGCCGGATCCGGCGTCGTCGACGCTCACCGCGGACGTTGGGGCGTTGGCGTGGCCAGTGGAGGGCGAGATCATCGCGCGCTTCGGTCGAGCTGTACATCCGGTCTACAAGACAGAGGTCGTGAACAACGGCATCGATATTCGTGCGCCTAGGGGCACACCGGTCAGAACGGTCGGCCCCGGCGAGGTCGCCTACGTCGACTGGAACGGCGGCTATGGTCTGATGGTGATCGTCGATCATGACGGCGGATATTATTCACTCTACGCGCACCTCGATCGCGCTGATGTGACCGTTGGACAGCAAGTCGGTCAACGACAGGTGATCGGGGCGGTGGGCGAAACGGGGAGTCTGGTGGGGGCTCAACTTCATTTCGAGATTCGAGAAGGAGGTCGGGCGATCGACCCGATCGCCTGGCTGCAAAAGCGATGACGAGTAACGCACGTATCCGCGTGCTCGGGCACGACGCGCTCAAAACAGCGCTCAACGCGGCCATCGGCCGTCAGCGATTAGGAGCCGCGTTGTTGTTCTACGGCCCCGGTGGGGTCGGCAAACAGACCTTGGCCCGGTGGCTCGCCCAGCGCCTGTTGTGCACCGACGATGACGCAAAGTCCGCCCGAGAGCCATGTGGCTCCTGTGCCACGTGTCGTCGATTGGCGGGCAACAATCACCCCGATTTTCACTGGTACTTCCCGCGCCCAGCGGAGACCTATTACAAAGCCAATGCGCGCGCCGACGATCTGGCTCGCCGCGCCGGTGAGCCGATCGCTCCAGCGACCTACGATCACCCGGCGTCGTTTCGGATGGAAGACTTTCGAGTTGTGGCGCAACAGGCCGGGCGGCCGCCGTTCGAAGCGTCCGAGCAACTGTTCGTGCTGGGCGACGTCGATCAACACCCACCGGGCGATGAGCCGACCGGCATGCTGATGAAGCTCCTGGAGGAGGTACCAGCACGCACGCGGTTCGTGTTGACCGCTACACGGCCCGAGGCGCTACCGGCGACGATTCACTCGCGTGTCCAATCACTGGCTATCCCGACCGTCGATGACGACGCGCTCCGGACGTTTGTCGAAACCCGGCTCGAAATCCAAGCCCGGGACAGAGCTTCGTTGATCGCGCTCGCTGGTGGTCGACCGGGGCGCGCCTTGGCGCTGGCAGACCCCGGGATTTTGGGGTTGCGCGAGTTCGCGGTTCAGTTGTTCGAAGCCGGGATGGCGGGCGGCGACCCGTACGCGTTCTTGCTCGCGACGCAGCTGCCTCGGGTACGGGAGCAGCACGAACTGGTGTTCGAGTTCTTGCTCGGGATGGCCGAAGACGTGCTTGCGGTTTGCGTCGGCAACGGCGACGAAGGTGCGGCCCTCCACCACCCGGATCTCTTGCCGCGCTACCGGGAAGCTTCGGAGCAAGGCGCCGTGGCACTCTCCGGTGCAGCGCGCCAACTGGTCGAGGTCCGCGAGCACGTTTGGAGCAACGTCACTCCGACCCTCCTCTACTGGGAGGCGCTGCGCGCACTGGCCCCGTAGATTTTGGCCCCCATGGCCGAGCGCTACTACCTCACCACACCGATCTACTACATAAACGATCGACCCCACATCGGTCATGCGTACACGACGATGTTGGCCGATGTGCTGGCGCGACGGCATCGGATGACCGGTGATGACGTCAGGTTCCTGACCGGCACCGATGAGCACGGCGAGAAGATCGTGCGGGCGGCCACGGAACGTGGTGCTACGCCGCAGCAGCACGTCGACGAATTGGCGGTGACGTGGCAGGCGACGTGGGACGAACTCGAGATTCGATACGATCGGTTCATCCGCACCACCGACGCCGACCATGTGGCGGTCGTCCAGAAGGCGCTCACCCAACTCCATGCAGGTACGACACCGGCCGGCGAACCGCTGTTGTACCGTGACGCCTATCGCGGTTGGTACTGCGTGTCGGACGAGCGGTACTGGACCGAGAAGGACCTGCAGGATGGCCGCTGCCCGGAGTGTGGCAAGCCGGTCGAGGAGATCGAGGAGTCGAACTGGTTCTTCCGCATGAGTGCTTATCAGGAACGGCTGATCGCTCACATTCGCGACAACCCCGGCTTCATCTATCCCGAGACGCGGGCCAACGAGATTCTGGGCTTTCTTCGAGAGCCCCTCGGCGACTTGTGTATCTCGCGACCGAAAGCCCGGCTTGCATGGGGCATTCCGTTCCCGTGGGATGACGGTTACGTCACGTATGTGTGGGTCGACGCGTTGCTGAACTACGTCACCGGCACGGTCGACTCGACCGCCGACGCTGAGGCCAGCGCGGAGCGCTCGATCGCCGCGTGGAACGAGCACCCAGCCGATGTTCACTTGATCGGCAAAGATATCCTGACCACCCACAGCGTTTACTGGACGACGCTCCTGATGGCCCTCGGCTGGGCGCTGCCAAGACAGATCCTCGGCCACGGGTGGTGGCTTTGGCAGGGCCGTAAGATCGCCAAATCGGTTGGCAACGTGGTTGATCCGGCCCAATTGACGGAGGTCGTCGGGGTCGACGGGCTGCGGTACTTCCTGCTTCGGGAGATGACCCTCGGACAGGACAGCACGTTTTCATACCAATCTATGGCCAGGCGGCTCAACGCCGATCTTGCCAACGATTTGGGGAACCTCCACTCGCGAGTGACCAAGATGGTCGAACGTTATTTGGGGGGTCGATTGCCACCCCGTGACGAGGTTGAGGGACAGGCCGGCGAGGCGATGTTGAGAGAGCCAGCGGAACGATTGCTGGCCGACGGGGCCGAAGGGTCGGTTTCCCAAGCTTGGGGCGAGTGGCGAATCAATCTGGCGTTGGAGCGGATCGTCGGCTTGGTGTCGGCGACGAACGAGTACCTGGAACGCCACGCGCCGTGGAAGCGGGCCCGCGATCCGGATGGGCTGCCGGAGGTCGCGGCGGTGCTGGCTCACGCCAGCGAAGCGGTCAGGCTCTCGGCCGCTCTGGTGTGGCCGGTCGTTCCCGAACTCGCAGGATCGATCCTGGAGTCGCTCGATCAACCCGACACGCCGCGAACAGATCAGCTGCGCTGGGGCGTGCTGGACGGTGGCTCGGTGCGGGTGGTGCCATCGATCTATCAGCGGCTCGAGCTCGAAAGGACGTAGCGGTGCCCGACCCGACACGCGATCGCAGTTGGGGAGAGTATCGGTTGGGGATTGTGGTGACGGTCGTCGTGACCGCGGTCGTGGTGACGGTTCTGCTACTCGGATCGCAACGCGGACCGTTCCTGCCAGACACCCTGCCGTACTACCTCGAGCTGGACGACGCGGCCGGAATCCGAGTCGGATCCTCCGTCCGGGTCGGTGGCATTCCAGCGGGCGAAGTTCGCGATGTCGAAATCGTGCCGCCGCGTCCACCGAGACCACGGGTGGCGGGGGAAATCGTTCTGCCGCCGGCCGAGTTCAGGCTGGTGGCCGACATCCGTATTGAGATCGAGGTCGCGGAGCGCTTTGAGCGCTACGTGACGCCGAGCTCGCGAGCACAGCTAGCCAACCTGGGGCTCGGCGGCGAACGGTACGTGCGGATCACCGCCGGTGACGTGCGTGAGCCCCCGCTCGCTGTAGGGTCCACGATACCAGCCGTGCCGAGCGCCGACTGGGACCTGATCTTGACCAAGCTCGCGAGAGCGCTCAACGAAGCGCAGGTGTTGATGGCGGTTGGGCGCGAGGTCCGGGCCGACATAGCAGCCGGAGGCGGCACGGCCGGGAAGCTGTTGGACGCTGATGCCGAGTTGTACGCGGTTTTGGGCCGGGTGACCGATGACGCCGAGTGGTTGCTGGCGGCGATCGACAGCGGACCTGGGTTTATCGGACGGTACCGGAGTGATCCCACGCTGCGAAATCAGATCGCGTCCCTCAAGCGGGAAATCGAGGTCCTCGACTCGTTGCGAAACGTGCCCGATAGCGGGTATCAGCGGTGGGCCAGTCCGACCGAGCTGGAAGCGGCGCTGGTCGATGCCGGATCGCAAGCCGAGGCGGTGCGCTCTCATCTGGACGACGCACACGGCACCCTGGGCCGGTTAGCTCATGACGAGGAACTCCAGCGGCAGCTCAGGGTACTTGAGGCGCGGGTTGCGGACTTGGCCCGGGCGTTCCGCGATAACCCATTAGGGTTCATTAACATAGAGCTTTTCTAGAAGGGTTCGGGTAGAAACGTGGAACGGGGATTGCACCCCAGGTCCGCTGAGTTGACACATCAGTGCCCGGAAGCTAGCGTTTTTTGGCTTTCACTCGACGCACCGCACCACATTATTAGAGTCTTCTGGCGGCATAGCCGCCAATTTTTTGCCAATCTCTCGGGGGGATTGATCGGTGTTCGACCGTTTTGGGACGCTCATGTATATACCAAATGAAAAAAGCAAGGTACGATCCTTCCCGCTATCGACTCGAACCGCTGTCGGTGTTGGCATGGTTGCCATCGGAGCAGTCGCGTTTGTGTCCGGCTTGGGGCTGGCGGCCTTTCTCGGCGGCGAGCGGCCCGGCAAAGCCACCGTCGTAGCCGAGAACGATCGCCTCCGCACCGAGTTGAAAGATGCGGAAGGCGAGATCGCAACGCTGGGTCAGACTCTCGACACACTGTTGGATCGTGAGGAAGAGTTACGGTTGGCGGCCGATCTACCACCGGTTCCGCTCGAGGTTCAGGCGGTTGGTGTGGGTGGTCCCGGGCATACGCCGTTTGACGGCAGCGGGCTAGGCGATGCTCAACTTCACAACCGGGTGGCATCGATGACGACTTCGCTCGATGTGCTGTTGCGGCGTAGCGAGCTGGTCGCTACCAGCTTCGAGGACGTCAAAAAATCGATCGCATCCAATCGCGAACGATTCGAAGCTACACCATCGATCTGGCCCGCCTCGGGCTTTCTGTCGAGCAGCTATTCGATGCGTCGTAGACACCCGATCTTCCACGACGTTCGACCTCACTTCGGGATCGACATCTCTGCCAATCGGGGCAATCCGATCTTGGCTACTGCGGCTGGGCGTGTAGTTCGCGCCGGTTGGCAAAACGGGCACGGTAATCAGGTCGAGATCGAGCACGGACACGGAGTTCTCACCAAGTACTCCCACGCCTCGAAGATTCTCGTCAAGCCCGGCCAGAAGGTGGAACGCGGGGATACGATCGCGTTGGTCGGATCGACCGGGTACGCGATCGCGCCCCACGTGCACTATGAAGTGCATGAGAATGGGGATCCGGTTGATCCGCTCAAATACATCTTCCCAGACGCCATCGCCGACTGACGCCACCCCGAACAGCGCAGCTCTTTGTTGACCTTCGTCGCGCCGACCTGCAGCGTGCGTCACGCACGCCTCGCCCGCCGCTCCTCGGTCGCCTCGACCTGCACTGTTCTGAGTGGCCTCTGCATCTGTGCATAAGCAGTTCGTGACCCCACCGCAGCTCACGACCGTGGGGCAGGTTGGCGATCCGGCCCCGGCGCCGTTTGACCGCGCCCAGCTCGACAACGGTGCCCGTATCTTGGTTCGTGCCAATCGCGCACAACCGATCGTAGCGGTCGATCTCTGGCTTGGGGTCGGCGCGGTCGACGAAGCCGAAGAGCACGTCGGCATTTCCCATTTTCTCGAGCACATGTTCTTTAAAGGCACCGAGCGGTTTCCGCTGGGCGCGATGGATCGGGTCGTGAAAGAGATGGGCGGCTACAACAACGCTGCGACGTCGCTCGAGTTCACGCACTACTTCATCGTCTCGCCGAGCGAATATTTCGAGACATCGCTGGACCTGCTGACCGATCACATGCTACGATCGACCCTGCCGCCGCGTGAACTGGAGCGCGAGCGACAGGTCGTAAAAGAAGAGATCCGCCGTCGCAACGACTCGCCTCACGGAAGGCTATTCACCCGCTTGAGCCAGGCGGTCTTTGGCGATAGTCCCTACGGTCGGGAAGTGTTGGGGACCCCCGAATCGCTTGATCGCATCACCCCGGACGTAATGCGCCAGTACTGGTCGGACCACTACGCTGGCGAGCGGTTGGTGGTGGCGGTCTCCGGCGACGTTGATCCAGCGACGGTCGTCGAGCAGGTAGCCGAGAGGTTGGACCCGCTCGCTCGCGGCGCAGCGGGCAGCGCACCCTCGGAGCCACCTCCCCCAACAGCGGATCCGGTCGAGGATAGGATGGAGATCAACCAGGGGTACCTGGCTTGGGGGTTCAGAACCGCTGGACGGACCGACCTCGACGAGCTCTGCGCACTGGATGTGGCGAGCACGATTCTCGGCGATGGTATGACGTCGCGCTTGTATCGGCGCTTGATCGACGAGCTGCGACTGGTGACCTCGGTGAGCGCCTGGATGTACCCCCTCAGCGAGACCGGCGTTCTGGGGATCGACGCGATTTGCGCGCCCGACAAACGAGCCCAGGTCGAGTCCGAGATCACCGCTGTCGTATCGAAGGCGATCGAAGCCGGTTTTGAGGAAGAAGAGGTGCGCCGCGCGAAAGCGATGCTGGCGGCTGAGTTTGCTTACGCGACCGAGACGAACGCGGCCGTTACGGGCACGCTCGGGGAGCACGAGGTGCTGTACGGAGACGCGGAGGCTTTTCGTCGTCTGCTCGAGGGTATCGCCGCGGTGACCACCGTGGACGCTACGCGAGCGCTCGCCCAACGCGGCGACCCGGGCGTGGCGGTACGAGCATGGGTGGGCCCGAATGGTTCTTGATCATCGAAAACACCAGCTCGCCGGGGGCACGACGATCCTCGCCCGGCCGTTGAACGCCAACGACATCGTCGCCCTCTATGCTGCGATCCCAATGGGCTCGCTCTACGAAACCGACGAAGAGGCCGGTATCTCGCAACTCGTTCAGAGTGTGCTTCCAAGGGGTACCGCGCGGCGGTCGGCCGACGCGTTTCAGGACCGGTTGGCCGAGTTGGGCGCCGAGTTGGATACCGGCGCTGGCACTGACATGGGCTCGGTCACGTTGAAGGCGACCGCTGAGACTTGGGAGCCGGCGGCCGAGTTGTTCCTGGAGGCACTGACCGAGCCGGCGTTTGCCGAAGACGAGGTCGCGTCGGAGGTCGAGCAGACGCTGGGCGCGCTCGAAGCCCGCGAGGACGAGCTCATGACTCGCGCGCTGGACCTCTTTCGGGAGGTGTTTTACGGCGAACACCCTTATCACAAGCCGGCGATCGGTTATCGCGAAACCGTTCGCGAGATCAACCGAGACCAGGTGGTCGCTGCTGCACATCGGTTCTACAGGCCGACGCCACCCGTCGTCACCGCCGTTGGTCGTTTCGACACCGACCGCCTCTTGTCGATGTTCGAGTCGACGCTCGGACCGCTGCCGATCGGTCCCCAGCCGGCTCGTCCGCCCCCACCCGAGCCCGGCGGCGGGGCGCAACGCATCGGCCTCGATCGGGATGCCGCCTACCTCGTTTACGGTTTCCCGGCTCCCGACTACACGCACGCCGACTATCCGATTGCGCGACTCATCGACGCTGTACTGGGAGGATCGATGTCTTCGCGCCTGTTCATCGAGCTGCGGGAGAAGCGGTCGCTGGCGTACCAGGTGTCGACGTTCTACAGCGATCGAGTCGACGGGTCGTTTCTGGCTGGGTACATCGTCACCGACCCCGATCGCGTCGAAGAGGCGGCCCACGGGTTGGCGGCCGAGTTTAACCGCATCGTCGCCGAGCCGATTGGGGACGACGAGCTCTCCGCGGCGAAGCACTACCTACGGGGGCGGTTCCTCCTCGGCGTCGAGACAAACATGGCGCAAGCCTCGCGACTCGCCGCGTACGAGGTGTACGGCCTAGGTCACGACTTCGGCGATAAATGGGTGGCCGACGTCCAATCGGTGACCGCCGAGCAGGTGCGCGCGGTAGCCCAGAGATGGTTGACTGGATCGCCAACCTGTGCATGGATCGTACGAACGGATACGCCGGAGTTTGAGCTCTAGCGTCAACGTTGCTAGCGTCGTCAAGCTACCGGTAACTTGTCGAACCTGAACATCAGCCCAGGAGGTCCACCGGTGGGAGTTGCCCGAAGCTCGCTCGTGCTTACGCTGTTTCTCGGCGCACTCGTCGCATGCAGCACAGAGACTCAATTCACGATAGACGCGCATGGAGAGAATGCGGAAGGCGAAATGGTACCGCTTTCGAACGTGTCGCTCGACATCCTTCCTTACGACATCGACGAGTTGTATGCCGAGCTAGAGGGCCAGTCCCAACCTGGTGAGCCGCCATCGGCCGATGCGATCCGCCAGCTTTCGCAACAGTATCAAGATGCATGCTCGTCGTATCGCGCAACGAGCGATTCGATCGAGGGCGTGCAGGCTCGCGCCAGCGCGATCTCGGATCGCACATCGGATGAGTATCGCCAGGCGTTTGAAGCTTACCAGGCGCTTGTGGCTCGCGAGAAACAGCGCTTTGAATCGTGTCAGAACATCACTGATCGCTACACCGGTGTTCGAGACGATTATCGAGAGACGCGCCGCGCCTGGGAAGAGCGTGCCTGGCCGGAAGACGCGTTCGCCGTGGCCGAGAACGCTCGGGTCGGTGAGATGCCTCTGCAGGTAGTGGAGACCGATCCCGATGGTCAAGCCACGGTCACCGTCCCCAACGGCTCATGGTGGATTCTGGGTGACGCGCCTGTACCTGGTTCGATCAGCCAACGCTATCGCTGGAACCTGCGCGTCGAGGCGGGGGGCGGAGAGCAGGCCGTTCAGCTGACCGGCGAAAACGCGAGCCTCGAGCCGGTGTACTAGTCGACCCCGCGATTCGCGCGAGCCAACTCAAGGAGGCAGCATGCCTCGACCCGGCAAGTGGGATCACGATCGACGTGTCGTCATCGTGGACGGGGTCCGAACGCCGTTCGCCAAAGCCGGGACAGGGTTGGCCGAGGTCGTGGCGTTGGAGTTGGCGCGAACCGCGATTCGCGAACTCGTCGAACGGACTGCAGTCGATGTAACCCTCGTCGACGAGGTCATTCTCGGTAACGCTGCTCCTCCAGCCGACGCACCCAACATCGCGCGCGTTGCCGCTCTCGAAGCTGGATTGCCCGAGAGCGCACCCGCGTTCTCCGTGGCGCGCAATTGTGCTTCGGGGTTTCAATCCATCACCGACGCTTACAACCAGATCGTCCTGGGCCAGTCGGACGTCGTCATCGCCGGCGGCGTCGAATCGATGTCCAACGTGCCGCTCCATTATCCGGACGAATTCTCCGATGTGATGTCCGGGTTGGCGCGCTCCAAGTCGGTGGCTGGCAAGCTCACCGCCGCCACGCAGCTCCGCCCGGCGCATCTAAAACCAGTGGTTGCGTTGGTCGAAGGGCTCACCGACCCGGTGTGCGGGCTCAACATGGGTGAAACAGCAGAGGTTCTGGCCCGCGAGTTCAATCTGACTCGCGAGGCACAGGATGAGTACGCGCTGCGATCGCATCAGCGGGCCGCTGAAGCGTGGGCCGCGGGTCGCTTCGCGGACGAAGTAACACCGGTGTTTATCCCACCCAGCTACCGGGATGTCGTCGCCGAGGACATTGGATACCGCCCCGAGCAGAGTCTGGAGGCGCTGGCAAAGCTCAAGCCCGCGTTCGATCGTCGAAACGGAACCGTGACCGCTGGCAATTCATCGATGATTACCGACGGTGCTGCCGCCTTGTTGTTGATGGAAGAAACCCGGGCCGCGGAACTGGGCTACGAGCCGCTGGCGCGGATCGCTTCCTTTGCCTTCGCCGGGTTCGATCCGCGCCGCATGGGGCTCGGGCCAGCTGTCGCCACGCCGATCGCTCTCGATCGCGCGGGCGTGTCACTCGATGCGATCGACCTGATCGAGTTGAACGAAGCTTTTGCCGCCGTCGTGCTCGCCAACATGGAAGTCTTTCCCTCCCGCCAGTGGGCGACCGAGGTGCTCAATCAGTCGCAACCGATTGGTGAGATCCGAGACGAGCGGTTGAATGTCAACGGCGGCGCGATCGCCCTTGGTCACCCGATCGCGGCCACGGGGTCGCGGCTCGCGCTAACGCTCACGCTGGAGATGAAGCGGCGCGACGCGAAGTGGGGTCTGGCGACCTTGTGCGTCGGCGGCGGACTCGGCGGAGCGATCGTGTTCGAGGCCTGATGCCGAGAGCATTCGACTACCTCGTCGACGCGGCTGGCTTTGCCCAGGTCATGTTCGACACCCCTGAGAAGCGGGTCAACCTGTGGTCGGCGGAAACGCTCGACGAGCTCGAGCAGGTGTTGGCCGAGCTAACAGCGCGGGGAGATCTGGCCGGCGTCGTTTTTCGTTCCGCAAAGCCCGGCACTTTCATCGCCGGGGCCGACATCGAGATGTTGGCCTCGGTTGACTCGCGTGAGTCAGCGATCGCGCTGGCGCGTCGCGGTCAGGAGGTGTTCCAGCGCGTAGCAGACGTCTCCGTGCCGACGGTGGCCGCTATCCACGGCGCATGTGTCGGCGGCGGGCTCGAGTTCGCACTGGCTTGTTCCTTCCGTGTCGCGACCGACGATCGCTCGACCCGACTCGGATTCCCCGAGGTCCAACTCGGGATCATTCCGGCTTGGGGCGGGACGCAACGCACGCCGCGACTGATTGGGCTTCAGCAAGCGCTGCAGCTGATCCTGACCAGCCGGTTGGTGTCGGGCAGCCGCGCCAAGCGGATCGGGTTGGTGGATCGGGTGGTTCCAGCGTCGAAGTTGGTCGACGCCGCCGAAGAGGTGGCCAGAGCCGCTTCCGGTGGGCGGCGCGTACCGGGCGGGGGCGGTCGTGGATTGGCGGGCTACGTCCTCGAGCGCAACCCGGTCGGGAGGAAGGTGGTATTCAATCAGAGTCGGCGCCGCGTCCGCGAGCGAACGGGCGGCCACTACCCCGCACCATTGGCGGCCATCGACGCGGTCGAAGCGGGTCAAGTCGGGGGGCTGACAGCGGGGCTCGAAGCCGAGGCCGCAGCTGTCGGCGAGTTGGCCACCTCGTCCACCGCGCGCAACCTGATGTGGTTGTATCAGCGTCGTGAGAGTTCGCGCAAACCACTTGAAGAAGGATCGCCTCGCCCCGTCAAACGGTTGGGTGTCCTGGGTGCGGGTGTCATGGGCGGTGGTATCGCCGAGGTGGCGGCTTACAACGGAATCGAGGTCCGGCTCAAGGACATCGCCGCCGATCAGGTCGCCGCCGGTCTCGCGCACGCATCGAAGATCGCCCGCGGTCTGGAGCGCAAGGGCAAGTTCACGCGGCGTGAAGTCCGGCAGTTGATGAACCGCATTTCGGGAACGACTTCGTACCGAGGGTTTCAGCGAAGCGATGTCGTGATCGAAGCGATCGTCGAAGATCTCGAGATCAAACGCCGGGTTCTGGCCGAGCTCGAATCGGTCGTCGGACCGGAGACCGTGCTCGCGACCAACACGTCATCGTTATTGGTCGATGATCTCGCGACCGCTCTCGATCAACCGGATCGATTCGGCGGGCTTCATTTCTTCAACCCGGTCGAGAAGATGCCGTTGGTCGAGATCGTGCGCGGCAAACACACTTCGCCGACCGTGGTGGCTACGCTGCACCAACTGGCTCGTGATCTCGGAAAAACGCCGGTCGTGGTCCGCGACGGTCCGGGCTTTTGGGTCAACCGACTCTTGATGCCGTATCTGAACGAGGCCGCCCACTTGTACGCGGAGGGGGTGTCGATCGAGGCGCTCGACCACGCACTCGAAAAGTTCGGGTTGCCAATGGGTCCGTTGGCGCTGCTCGACGAGATCGGGCTCGACGTGGCGGCCAAAGTCGGCAAGGTGATGGCGGCGGCATTTCCCGATCGCATGCGGCCGCACTCGATCCTTCAGCGGCTCGAGCACTCCGGTCGGATGGGCAAGAAATCGGGGCGCGGGTTCTATCTGTATGAACGCGGACGCAGAAAAGCGGCTGATGGTGACCTGCGGGCAGAGCTGGGGATAGGGTCGGAGGGGGTTGGTGAAGCCGCCGTGTTCGACGCCGACTACTTGGTGACGCGGTGTGTATACCCGATGGTAAATGAGGCCTCCCGCGCACTGACCGAGCAGATCGTCGCCAGCCCTGGCGACGGCGACCTGGCGCTCGTCATGGGCATCGGATGGCCACCGTTTCGAGGCGGGTTGCTGCGTTGGGCGGACGAGGTGGGCTTGGCGCCGATCGTAGATCGGCTGGACGAATGGTCGGCGGCGGTCGACTCACGCTTCGCTCCGGCCCCCGAGCTCCGTGAGCGCGCCCGCTGGGAGGGAGGCTTCTACGGTGCACCGCGAACGGCGGTGCCGAGGACCGAAGATTCCCAGCCCGGCCTAGGACTGTGATGAGTTTCTTGGAGCCACTGCTCGAGGCGACTGCGCCGGCGACGATGGGCGCGATCGCGATCGCGATGATGGCCGTCTATGCCCTCGGCCGCGGCCGATCGTCGGTGTGGCCGGCGACGTTGCTCAGGGTCCTGGCGGTGGCCGGAATCGTCGTCCCGGGAATGACGATCATCGGTTGGTACGAGCAGCTGCGCCGCACTAGTGAGTTGACCGAAGCGCTCCCGGTACGCACCGCGCCGGTCATCGACATGGTGATCGTAAACAGCGCGGTCCTCCTGAGCGCCGGCTTCCTGCTGTTGATCGGCGGTGTCTACCTCGCCCGACAGCTTTTCGATCGACCCGACCCCGGGCCGGGGGAGCCCGCCGGCGCCGCAGAATGAGTGTCGTACGACCGTTCTTCCTGGGCCACATCGAGTCCGACGGGTTGTTCCCGTACCCCGAAATCTCACCCGACGAGGCGGAGACGGCCGACATCTTGGGTCGGTCGCTCGATCAGTTCGCCGAGCAGCACATCGACAGCCAGGCCATCGACGCCGAGGCAGAGATCCCAACCGAAGTTCTGTCTGGACTCGCCGAGCTCGGCATCTTCGGCATCGTCGTGCCCGAGGCCTATGATGGGTTCGGGGGATCGGAGACGCTGTACGCCAAGATCTTCGAGAAGGTGGCGACGATCGACACATCGATCGTGGTGACGCTCGGCGCGCATCAGTCGATCGGACTCAAAGGGATTCTCGCTTATGGCACCGAGGAGCAGAAGCAGCGCTTTTTGCCGCCGCTCGCGCGCGGCGAGCAGTTTGCGGCATTCGCGCTGACCGAGCCCGGCGCCGGCTCCGACGCAGCATCGATCCAGACGCGGGCGGTATACGACGCGGATCGCGACGCGTACATCTTGAACGGCACCAAGATCTGGATCACCAACGGTGGTTTCGCCGAGATCTTCACCGTGTTCGCGCAAACAGAGGTTGAACGCGAGGGTCAGCTCGTCGATCGCATCACCGCGTTCATCGTTCCACGATCGCAGGGGGGAGTCACCAGCGGACCGGAAGAGCACAAACTCGGCATTCGGGGGTCGTCGACCACGGAAGTCCATTTTGAGAATACCGTGGTTCCCGCCGATCACGTCCTGGGTGAAGTCGGTCGCGGGTTCAAGGTCGCCATGGGGGTTTTGAACTCGGGACGATTGGGATTGGCGGCCGGTTGTGTGGGTGGTGTCAAGGACGCGCTCGCGGTCGCGATGCGCGCTGCGACCGAACGCCAACAGTTCGACCGGTCGATCGCGAGTTTCGAGATGACGCAGCGCAAGCTGGTCCACATGGCGCTCGAGGCTTACGCCTGCGAGTCGATGGTGTACCTAACGACCGGACTGGTCGACCGGGGTGACGACGACTACTCGCTCGAATCCGCGATTTGCAAGGTGTACTGCTCGGAGGCGGTTTGGCACGCGACGAACGAAACGCTGCAGATCGCCGGCGGAATGGGGTACATGCAGGAGTTTGCGTACGAGCGCGACCTGCGGGACTCGCGCATCAACCTGATCTTCGAAGGCACCAACGAGATCCTGCGCTTGTACACCGCGTTGGCCGGACTCGAGGAACCCGGCGCCCATCTAAAGGCCGTCGCCAGGGCGCTGCGAGACCCGATCAACCAGCTGGGCGTGTTGTCGGAGTACGCCCGCGAGCGGGCGCGGCGGACGCTGATCAACCCGGATCTACCAGAGCTCCATCCGGACGTCGCAGCGATCGCGGATCCACTGTCCGAGTATGTAGCCGACTTCGCGGGTGCGGTGGAATGGGCGCTCCGACGTCACGGGGAGAAGATCATCGAGCGCCAACTGGTGCTCGAGCGGATCGCCGCGGCGGCGATCGATCTATACCGCATGGCGGCGGTGATATCGCGCGCCGATCGCGGTCGGCGGGCCGACGATGGTGAACGCGGCGCGGCGCATGTCCGGCGGGCCAGGCTGATCGTCAACGAAGCTTGGCGCAATGTCCGGCGCAACGTGGCGACGGTGCGATCCAACCTCGATGACGACATCCGGGCCGTGGCCGGAGAGTTGTCCGACTCGGGTGGTGTCTACCTGCCCGGACAGAGCCGCGTCGGCGCTCGCTGAGCCGAGCGGAATGAACGCCGACTCGGCGGGTACCACACAACAGGACATAACGTCTGACGAGCGGGTCGAGGAAGCCGCGCTCATCAAACGGATCCTGGCCGGTGAAAGTCGGCACTACTCGTTGCTCGTGGAGCGCTATCAACGCCGGCTCTACTGGAGTTGTATGCGGCTCCTCGGAGACGCCGACGAAGCCGAAGACGTCGTCCAGGAAGCGTTCGTCAAGGCTTATGAGCGGTTGTCGGACTACGACCCGACATATCGCTTTCATACGTGGATTTACTCGATCGCTCGAAACCGATGTCTGAATGTTTTGCGAAAAAGGAGGGTGTGGTCTTTGCTTTCGTTCCAAGATCCCGAGGCGGCGCCGATTGTTGCCGCTAGCGATGCGAGCGACCATGCGGTGGAGAATCATGAGTTGGCACTGGCGTTGTCTGAGTGCCGGGCCGCTCTCCCAGCCGAGCAGCGCGAGTGTTTTGATCTGCGGCACGGGGAAGCGTTCAGCTATCGTGAGATCGCAGCCGCGCTGGGAGTCCCGGAGGGTACGGTCATGTCGCGGTTGGGACGGGCGCGCGAGAAGATGCGCATCTGTTTGGAATCGAAGGGAGTTGGGTTGAGCGCATGACGAACGGGTCGACCGCTGGTAATGGCCACGTCGTGGCGTTGCTCGATCAGTATCGCACCGGCGAACTGTCGGATGAGCAGCGCCGTCATGTGGAGGCACACCTGGAGGCGTGTGGGGGTTGCATGGCCGCACTGGCAGACTTGGCCGCGTTCGCATCGACGGTCGAGAAGGGGTACGAGGCCGAGCGCGCGATGGTGACCGAGAGGGAGCCCGACTGGGCCCGAGTCAGGCAAGAGATCATCGCTCGGACCTCGGCTAAGCACGCGCGGCGGAGGAGCGGTTGGTTGGCGCAACACGTGCCCCAGACCGCCGCAGCGGTCGTCGCCGTTCTGGCGGTGGTGATCGTCGTCCAGCAAGGAGTGCGCGGGCCGGAGGATGTGTCGCGGGCGTTGCGCCCAACCGAGTCATCGGAACGGGCCGAGGTTGACGGTCCCGAAACGGCTCCGCCGACGAGTGAGCGGCGGTCCAGCGAGGTGGACGCGCTCGGAGCGCTCGAGTCAGAGACCGAGACGCTCGAGCGATCGTACGATGAGAGCCAGCTACGCGATCTCGACAACATGCGTCGTGGTGCCCGTAACGAGGAGCTCGATCGGGACGCGCGCTTGGCGCCCGTCGACCGCGCCCGGGAGCTCGAGGAAGAACCCGCGGTGATTACTGGTGGGCGGGCCGCCGATCGGAATGCGGTTCGGCAGGGCCAGCAAGAAGGATTCGACGAAGCCAACCGGGCCGATGATCTGCGCGAGAACCAGATCGCCGCCGATCGAGAAATCCCCGCAGTTGGTGAGGTCGAGCACGCCGCCGAGCCAAAGCGCGCGGTGTTCCGGGACCAAGTTGGCCAGGAGAAACCCGACGCCGAGGCCCCGCCGCTGCCGGACGAGGAAGAAGTCTCAAAGGACGGTTATTACAGACAGAAACGGGCCGCCGGTGAGGATGGTAAGGTGGCCGAGGGCGAGGCCGCAGCCGTCGCCGACAAGCTCGAGGCACGGGCGCAGATCGAAGGCGACCCCGAAGCCCAGCCGCTGTCTCGGTTCGAGATGCGCGCGCGGTACGCGATCACCAAGAATGACACGCTGGCTGCCAACGCGGCGCTCGAGTTCTGGCACGATAGTCTCGGGGCTGGCGGCGACCTCGAGCCGGCCGATCGCGAGCGCGCGCAAGCGCTAGCCGACAGTTTGGCGTCGCTTTTGGCTCGGCGTCCCTAGGACAACGACTGGCGCAACATTTCCTTGAAGCACCGCACGTCGATCTCCCAGACCACCGTCGCGTTCGGTTTCAGGTCGCGGACACCGAGCTGATCGACGACCGACATCCCCCGCGTCAGCTCGCTGGAGTGCTCGATCTCGACGTGATGTCGCGAGGCTCGGCGTACGACGCGATCGGGGTCGAGCGCGACCGCCATCGCCACTGGATCGGGGAGTCCGAGACCCGGATCGCCGAGCCACTCTCGATTGCTCGCGATCGCTGCTGCGTTGCAATCGATCGCGAACCGCGCGAGCTCGGTCCCGATCGCCCGCACACCGTCCATCTCGTCGTCGTCGAGGTTCGCCTCGCCACGGCACAACTCCCACCCCACCATCACGATCGGCAACCCGGACGAAAACACGATGTCGGAGGCGTCGGGGTCGACCCACAAGTTCCACTCGGCCGCCGGTGTGATGTTGCCGACCGTGCACGCGGCGCCCCCCATGATGACACAGGATCCGACGTTGGCCGCGATGTCGGGCTCGCGACTCAGCGCCGCCGCGATGTTCGTCAACGGACCCAGCGTCACCAGCGTTACACCTGGGTGATCGCGGATCGTCGCGATCAGGGCGTCGACCGCGTGCGTGCTCTCGGGCGTTCGTTTGGGATCGGGATACCGGCGACCCCCAAAGCCGTCGCTGCCATGGAAGAAATGGGCGTAGTGGGGCTCGACCTGGAGCGGCCGATCGCTGCCGACGTACACCGGTACGTCGGATCCGCACAGCTCGGCGGTGATCAACGCGTTTCGGGCGGCGTTCGCGACCTCGACGTTGCCCGACACGGTGGTGATCGCCAACACGTCGACATCCGGCCAACGGAGCGCCATGATCAGCGCGACCGCGTCGTCGGAGGCGGTATCGGTGTCGACGATGAACTCTCGCATCGGATCCTCCAGCGCTCTACTTGGGCCCACGCACCTCGGCGAGCCGCGACGTTACCACTTCCGCCGTGGCGATCGACTTGCGGGCACCCCTCTCGGTGACCGCCAAGCCGGATCCGACGATCGCCCAGCGAACCGCGTCGTCAAGCGCGTCGCCGGCCGCCAGCCGTGCCGCCAACACGCCGTTGAACACATCGCCGGCGCCGGTGGAGTCGACCGGCTCGACATCGATCGCCGAATAACGCCGCGCGCCAGCCCCATCGACGACGAGGGCGCCGTCGTCGCCCAGCGTCACGATCACCGCGGCGCCGGTTTGGGCAAACAGCGCTGCGGCCGCCGCTTTCGGTTGGGCGACGCCGGTCAGGGTCCGGGCTTCGCCTTCGTTGGGCGTCAGGATAGGAGCCAGCTCAATCACGCGATCGTGGATCGGGCGCGCGGGCGCCGGGTTGAGAATCAGTGTGAGACCGCTCGCCGCTGCGACTTGGGCCGCGGCCAACACCGCCCCGTCGCCGACCTCGAGATTCGTCAACATCGCGCCCTCGGGGTTCAACGACCGTCGACTCAGTGCTTTATCGACCAACTCCCGATCGAGGGTTGCGTTGGCGCCCGAGGCGACGGCGATCTGGTTCTCTCCGGCTCGGTCGACCACGATGATCGCAACCCCCGTTGCGACATCGCTCAGTCGAGCCACGCCGGTTACGTCGAGCCCTATCTCCCTCAGCCGATCGATCGCCTCCGCACCCAGGTCGTCGTCGCCAACCGCTCCGATGAACGCCACCTCGGCGCCGATAGTGGCTGCGGCCACCGCCTGGTTGGCCCCCTTCCCGCCACCAAAGCGTTGAAAGACACCACCGGTGACGGTCTCCCCCGGCTGGGGTAACCGATCGGCGCTGACGACCAGATCCTCATTGATCGAGCCGACGACGAGGACGAACGGACGATCCACGGC
>JBDHED010000010.1:0-21983 GCA_039591175.1 Gemmatimonadota bacterium
GGGGCTCCCGGGAATCGGGCCAGGCTGTGGACGTGACGCCCCCTGGCATTCGATAAAAGAGACGACTGCCGGTAGGCGTTTATTCCACCCGACTCGATCCCTGGTAGCGGCCCGGATGCGGCTGCCGTTTGCCGATGTCCGACCCCCTGGCTACTGTCCGTCCCCATGGCCGATCCGCGTGAGCGAGTCCGTCACGGAGGAAAACAACGATGAGCTTCGAGGGCTGGGAGAAGATTCTCCTAGGGGTCCTGTTCGTCGTTTCGCTCGCTCTGACGCTCAACGAGCTGGCCCCGAAGTTCCGCTTCATCCTCGCTGGTCACTCCGACCGCGCGAGGACGAATCAGCTGGGCAAGCGGATCACCCGGGTGATCAAAGAAGTTTTCCTGCAGTGGAGAGTCATCAAGGGGCGGCCGATCGTCGGCACGCTGCATGCCCTGGTGTTTTTCGGCTTCGTTCTGTTCGCCCTCGAAACCACCGATCACTTTCTCGAACCCTTTCAAGTAGGGCTGCTGGCATCCCTGTTCGGCAGCGCGGAGGGGGCGGTCAAGCTCGTTTTGGCCGCCGTGGCCGTGCTGGTCATCGTCGGCATCACCGGGCTTTTCATCCGCCGCTTCTTCATGCTGGCCATCTCGCCCGACCCCAGGTCGTGGAGCTCGGGTCTGGTGGCGATCATGATTGTCGTACTGATGGTGACCTATCTGTATGGCCTCTCCGAGGCGACGGGACTGGAGAAACCAAACTGGTGGGCTCACGCGGTCATCATTTTGGCCTTCCCGCCGTTGATAACACGGTCGAAACACCTCCACATCCTGATGGCACCGATCAACGTTTTCTTCCGCCGTGATCGGCTTGGAGACTATCTGCCCCTAAACCTCGACCTCGATGCGCTGGCGGAGAGTGAAGACGAGGTGACGCTAGGGCTCGAGTCGATGGATGATACGCCGTGGAAGATGCGAATGGACTTTGTGACCTGTGTCGAGTGCAAGCGATGCACGGAGCAATGTCCGGCCGCGATCTCCGGTCAGGAGCTCAGCCCGATGGAGTTCATACTGGCGGGTCGCGGCATGATGGGGCAGGAGGGCGAGGTGATCGGCAACGTCATCAGCGCGACCGCGCTGGGCCAGTGCACGAGTTGCGGCGCCTGCGAGAACGTCTGTCCGACGGGCATCGAGCATCTCGATGTGCTGATCGGCGCGAAACGCGCCCAGGCGCTGGTATCGGGTCGGGATATGGTAGCCGGCGATTTTCTCGAGACGATCGAACGGCACGGCAATCCGTTCTCGGAACCGACGAGCGTGCGGCGCGAGCTGATCGAGGAGCTCGGCATACCGCTCTACCGCAAAGGCGAAACCGAGTACCTGCTGTGGATGGGATGCACGTGGGCCTACAACCAGGACGCTCGCACGAGCCTGATGGCGATGATCAAGGTGCTCGATCAGGCCGGAGTCAGTTATGGGGTCTTACAGGACGAGTCGTGCAGCGGACACCACTCGAGGCGTCAGGGGGAGGAACTCCAGTTTCAAACCCTGGCGGCGGAGAACATCGAGCGTTTCACAGACCAGGCGGTCAGCAAGATCGTGGCACCGTGTCCGCATTGTTTGCATACGTTCAGACGCGAGTATCCCACCGTTTCTAGTGATCTTTCGGTGGACACGGTTCACCACTCCGAGCTGCTGCTGGAGTTGATCCGTGAGGGCAAGATCAATCTCGAATCGAAGGCGCTGAACGGACGCAAGCTGACTTATCACGATCCCTGCTACCTGGGTCGTTACGAAGACAGCTACGACGAGCCGCGCGACGTGATCCGTGAGGCCGGGTTCGAGATCGCGGAGTTGCCGCGCAGCAGGGAGCGCTCATTCTGTTGCGGCGGTGGAAGCGCCGGTTTTATTCGCGAGCAGGACGTCGAATTCCGTGTCGATCAGGAACGCAAGCGCGAGATCGTGGATTCAGGGGCCGAGGTGCTGATCACGGGTTGCCCCGAGTGCAAGATGATGCTGGACGCCGCCGTCGATGAGACGATGGATATCGTCGAACTGGTCGAATGGGCCAGCCGTCCGGACTCTCCCTGACGCGATCCTTGAAAGGTGATGGCAAGCTCTCGACGGCGATAACCCGTCGCCGGTTTCTGACCGCGCTTTCGATAGCCGGGGTCGGATCCGTGCTCGGCGTCGAGGGTCTGGTGCTCGGGCCACACCGTTTGACGATCACTCGACATCAGGTCGCAACGCCCGGGGAAGGGCCTGGGACCCAACTGCGGATCGTTCAGCTGACCGACCTCCATCTTCGGGGGCTCGGCGAGTACCAGGAGCGGATCGCGACCGAGGTCAACGCGCTCGACGCGGATGTCGTCGTGCTGACGGGTGACGCGATCGATCAACAGAAGCGGTTGGATGCGCTGGGTACTTTTCTCGACTGGCTCGAGAGCCCGCATAAATACGCCATCCTCGGGAATTGGGAGCGGTGGATATTTGGGGACGACATCGCGCCGCTGGAGGCGATTTACGCCGCACGCGACACACGGTTGCTGGTCAACGAGTCCGTTGAGCACGAGCATCAGGGGCGCTCACTGCTCATCACCGGGCTCGACGACTACATCGGCGGCAAAGCCGATTACAAATCGGCGGTCCGCGATCACACGGCACCGGCCAACCATTTGTTGCTGCAGCACTGTCCGGAGTTTCGTGACCACCTCGGCCCCACCACGCGGAACCCGGATCTGATGCTGGCCGGTCACACGCACGGCGGTCAGGTGCAGGTCCTCGGAGTCGCGCCGGTGCGACCTCGCGGTAGCGGACGGTACGTCCAAGGATGGTACCGCGATCGCGAGCCCCACCTCTACGTGTCACCGGGTTTGGGGACGGTCCTCGTGCCCGTGCGGCTCGGCGCTCTGCCGGAGATCGCCGTCTTCGACTGGACGGTGGTGTAGTGGGAGTCGCCGACGGGGTGGTCCAAAGTCGGTGGCTAGCTCGTCGCGCCGCGGCGTGGGTCGCCGGGCAGCGCGATGCGCACCGGCCACTCGCACGCCCCCTCGACGGTCCGATGAAGGCCAGACTCGAGCCCTACTTCGACGCCCGGACACTGGCTCCGGTTCGGGTCCGCGAGGTTCCGCGGATCGACCCGCCGTGGCCGCTGGCGATGATCGACCGCGTTCGCGGGCTACCGCTCGATTTCGATCACCTGTGGGGAATCACATTCGTCGACACCATCGTCGTCGCGACCGACGCGGTATCGGAGGAAGAACAGATCCCAAACGTGTTCCACGAATGCGTGCACGTGGTTCAGTACACACACCTCGGCTTGGTCGGTTTCATGCGCCGATACTTGGAGGAGTGGGTGATTTCCGGTTACAGCTACTGGTCGATCGGACTCGAGCGCCACGCGTTTGATCTGCAGCAGCGGTTTTCCGCTGGCGCCGCTCCGGTCTCGGTCGAGGCCGAGGTCGCCGCCCGACTGGCGGCCCGGTCCTAATACGGCGGACTCAGTACGGGTAGAAGACGTAGAACAACGCCGACAGCGCGGCCAGCACCCACATCCCGTTTGATACTTCGCGCGCCCGGCCGGACAGCGTCTTGAATACTGCGTACGAAACGAATCCGGCCGTGAGACCGATTCCGAGGTCGTACGTGAACGCCATCAGCACCAGCGTGATGAACGCCGGTGCCAGCTCGGTCAGGTCGCGGTATTCGAGCCCGGCGGCGGGTTCGACCATGATCATGCCGACGACGATGAGCGCCGGGCCGTACGCGGCCGCTGGCACCGCCGACAGGACCGGGGCAAAGAAGAGTGCGGCCAAGAACCAACCGGCCGTGACGACCGCGGTCCGGCCCGTGCGACCGCCGGCTTCGATCCCGGCCGCGGATTCGATATACGTCCCGCAGGTCGTCGTCCCCAGCAGTGAGCCGGCGACGGTCGCGAGCGCGTCACAGCGGAGTGCCCGCCCCATCCCCGGCAGACGACCCTGATCATCGAGCATATCGGTGCGATAGGCGAGACCGATCAGGGTCCCGATCGTATCGACCAGGTCGAGCACGAAGATCGTCAGGATCACCGAGACAAATCCCCAGCTGAGTGCGGCTTGCACATCGAGCTGGAGGAGCGTCGGTCCGAGGCTCGGCGGCGCGCTGACAACGGCTTCGGGGATCGGTGCGAGCCCGGCTGCCATGGCGGCCAGTGTGGCGACCAGGATTCCGATCAGGATCGCGCCGGGAACGCGCCGGACCAGGAGCGCGACGATGAGCACGAAACCTGCTGTCGCAAGCATTACCGAGGGTTCACTGAGGTCACCGACCCTGACCGGCACACCCCCGGCGCCCGGTGTGACGATGCCCACGGTCGCGAGTCCGATCATCGCCAAAAACAGACCGATACCGACGGCGAACGCGCGCTTGAGATTCTCGGGGATCGATTCCGCCAACCACTTCCGAATACCAAAAACGGAAAACAAGGTGAACACAGCACCGCTGACGAACACCGCTCCCAGCGCGGTCTCCCAGCTGTGCCCCATGCGGCCGACGACGGTGTAAGCGATAAACGCGTTCTGTCCCATGTAGGGCGCGATCGCGAACGGTCGGTTGGCGTACACACCCATCAACAGCGTCCCGAACGCGGCACTCACGATCGTGGCGACCATCGAGGCGCCGAAGGGGATTCCGGCGGCCTCCAGGATCTTCGGATTCACCACGATGATGTACGCCATCGTCGCGAACGTCGTCGTCCCGGCGAGAAACTCTCCGCGCCAAGACGGGGCGATCTCGTCTCGGGTTGCTGTGTGCATCATATCGCTGAGCGATCCTAGTCCGACGCTTCCGCCTCGGCCACGCGCCACCAACCCTCCCCGTAGCCGGCACGACCGGTTATCCTCTGGATCGACTCGCAATCCAGCAGGGAGGTACGCGTTGAACGAACAGGCTTCGTCGTCGGAAACCACCGGCTTGGACCCCAAGCTCGGGGGACTCTTGAGCTATATCGTTCCGCCGATTACCGGGATCGTCCTATTTCTCATGGAGAAAGAGGATGAAGTCATTCGCTGGCACGCCGCACAGTCGATCGTGTTCGGTATCGCGTGGGTCGCGCTGTGGGTCGTCTTCACGGTGTTCTCGACGCTCTTGTCGACCATCGTACCGATCCTCGGGACGCTGATAGGCTTCTTGATCTGGATCGTTCTCATTATCGGCGCGTTCGTGCTGTGGGTGATCTGCCTGATCAAGGGGTACTCGGGGGAGAAGTGGCGCATGCCGTTGCTGGCGCAGTACGCGGACCGCATAGTGGCCTCCAAGCCGGCAAGCCCCTAGCCACAGCGCTCGTTGCTCGACGTATCAGCCGAGCGGTTCGAAGCGCTCGTGTCGAAGGCGTTGGACCGCCTGCCAGCCGAGTTCGTCGAGCACCTCGAGAACGTGTCGGTCGTGATTGAAGAGACGCCCGATCCGGATCTCTTGGCGTCGATGGGTCTGGACCCGGACGATCCGGAAGATGCGCTGTTCGGACTGTACGAGGGCGTGCCGCTGACCGAGCGGCAGCACGACGATGTGTTGCTCCCCGACCAGATCACGATTTTCTGGCGACCGCTGTTGGAATGGGCCGAATCGGAGGACGAAGTCATCGAGGAAGTGCGGGTGACGGTGCTCCACGAGATCGGGCATTTCTTCGGATTGGATGAAGACCGGCTGGACGAGCTGGGTTACGCCTGACTCAGCGGTCGGCTTCCGTCTCCGCGGATGTCGGGCGGTTGGTGACGAGCAGGTTGCGCCGCGTGGCCGCCAACGTCACGATCGGGATGCCAGCTCGCTCAGCGATCTGTTCCTTGGCTCGACGCGGGATGACGAACAGCGCTCTCCGAGGTTCTCGGAAGCGTTTGTAGAAAGCGTCATCGTCGGTAAACACGAACGCCCTCCAAGAAGCGTCATCTTCGAATCGCGTTTCGCGACCCTCGGCGGTCACGGTGGTCAACCGTTGGTTCAGATAGAACGGGAACGCTCTGGGCCAGCCCCGAAAGGCGACGATCGGCTCGTTGCCGATTTGGTGCTCGGCGACCGCTACCGCCAACGGCCGGGATATCTTGAAGAACGCTTCGACCCGTGGGTAGCCCAACGTAGCGTAGCCCGACAGGTAGAGAGACAGAAGCGGAAGCAGACAACCCGCAAACGCCAGATCGAACCGCTGCCGTCTGGCGGCCAGTATGGCGAGCAGCCCGCCGCCGACCGATACCGGACCGGCGATCAGACCAACCGTGCGCAGTGGATCGGGGATCTCGGCGCGGAAGGCGGCGATCAGAAGACCGACGCCGAGCGCTAGCGTGGCCGCGCCCAGCGCTTGGGTTGCGACGCGGGCGCGAGGCCGCTCCGTTGCCGCCGCCCACCACGATCCCGCGAGCAGTGCCACCGCGGGTAGCATCGGCAGCGCGTAGTTAGCGCGCTTGGTTGGGAAGAACGAAAAAACCAGCAGCGGCACGACCGCCCAGACGACGACGTAGGGGACGTTCGGTCGCGGGCGTCGACGGGCGAGCTCGAGCAAGGCTGGTATGATCCATGGCCCGGCCGCCCACACGACCGTGACGAGGAAAAACCATACTGGTTGCTGCTCTCCTTCGTAGGGTGCCGCGACGCGGCCGACGGTCTGGAGCCCGAGCCAGAAGTCGATCAGCTCGGGATGGCGGGCGATCGAGGAGATGTACCACGGAAGCGCGATCGCGAGCGCGAGCACCGCGCCAACCGGGTCCCACAACCGTCGCAGACGGCCCCAGTTGCCGCTCCACGCCGCCCACGCGAGAGCCGGCAGCGCGGTCCACAGGAGCACGACGTGGCCCTTGGTCAAGAACCCCGCCCCGAACGCTCCCCAAGCCAGCCAGCGCCAGCCACGGGCCGGTGTCGGACCGGTGCCGCGTCGCGCCGCGTCGGCTGTCACCACGACCCACATCGTCAGGTACAGGTCGCTGGTAACGCTCCGCGCCAGCGCGAAAAACAGCGGCGCGCTCAACAAGCAAAGGAAAACGTACAATCCCGCCTGTGGAGGGCCGGTCGCCGCCGCCCACCGGTACGTCACCGCGAGCACCACCAGCGCCGCGACGACGAGCCCGATCCGAGCACCCAGCTCGTCGATACCGAAGACCGTCAAGCCGACGGCAGTGGCCCAGTAGGCGAACGGTGGCTTGTCGAAGTGGACGATGTGGTTGAGGCGCGGGGTCATCCAGTCGCCGCTGCGTACCATGCGAGCGGCGATCTCGGCGTACCGCGCCTCGGTCGACTCCCAGAGCCCGTACACGCCGAGGTGCCATAGAAGGAGCGCCGCCGCCGCTGCCAACAGAACCGGTAGCGGTCGGCTCACGCGCGAGCGTCCTCGCGTCGCAGCAGCACCAGGTTTCGCAGGTAGATGAAAAGACCGCCGGATTGGCCGAGGATGAACACCGGGTCGCGGCGCCAGATGGCATAGCTCAGCAGGACCATCCCGCCGGCGATCGAGAAGTACCAGAACGCGCGCGGTACGACGCTTCGCCCGGCGCGCTCGCTGGCCACCCACTGGACGAAGAAACGGCTGAAGAAACACACCTGGCCCAGCAAGCCGATCGCGACCCACAACTGTACCGTTGTCACTTGGGGGTCTCCTTTCCCGCGGTAGCGCCCGAGGTCTCCCGGACTTGGTAGTTGATGGCGCGTTGTCGCAGCCGTCGCAACATCAGGAGATCCGCCAGCCCACGCCACAAACGGTTGTGAATCCCGTACTTCGATCGTCCCGCGCGACGTGGCCGGTGCGAGACCTCTCGTTCGGCGATCGTCACGCCCTGCATGCTCAGCAACGTCGGAAGAAAGCGATGCATCCCCTCGAATCGTACCGCGCTCAAGAACGGTTCACGAGGGAAGATCCTGAGTGAGCAACCGACATCGGTCACAGCATGTCCGCTGAGTCGATTTCGCGTGGCGTTTGCGATCCTCGATGACGTCCGCCGGACCCACGAGTCGACGCGTCCCATCCGAACGCCGTTGACCATCTGCGCCTCGCCGCTCTCGATGACCGGCCACAGGATCGCCAGGTCGGCGGGGTCGTTCTGGCCATCGCCGTCGAGTGTCGCGATCCATTGCCCGCTGGCGGCCACGACGCCGGCGACCAGTGCAGTCGATTGCCCGTAGTTCCTGGCAAGCGATACCGATCGGACTCGCGGATCGGCCTCGGCCAGAGCAGCCGCGATCGCCAGCCCCTCGTCGGTCGACCCGTCGTCCACATAGACGATCTCCCACTTTGGCCCGAGCGAATCCAAAACCGGCACCAGCTCGGCGTGGAGGGGGCGTAGGTTCGGCGCCTCGTCGAGGAACGGGATGACGATTGATAGATCGATGGTGGGGCTCATCGGCCGGAAACCACCTCAGCTACTTTATTCGGTCGGGTCCAGACACGAAGCCGCGGAATTGACCATGAACGGATTCCTAACTATAATTGATCATAGCTGTTCAAGCTCGCTCGGATGAGATCCCAATAATGGGCGCAGGGAGGTAGAAATGACCGAGAAAGAACCCGTTTTCCTTAGAATCGGAGACGCGGCCAGGCTCCTTGGAGTCTCGATCAGCACGCTGCGCCGGCTCGAGAAGAACGGGCGGCTGGGTGAGTACGGGGTCAAGGTCTACTACACCCCGACGCGCCGCCGCCGCTACAAGAAGAGCGAGATCCTGGAAGCGTTGGAGCGCTCGGCAGCGGGTTAGGACCGGCGCCACCCTCGCTCCACGCGATCCCCACCTAGCCGACGAGCCAGTCTGCGAGTGACGCTAGGTCCGGCTGCTCGAGGTCGGGTAGCGGACCATCCTCAGGCCGTCGTTCCGCTTTACGGTTTACCCACACGACCGGGATGTTCAAAGCGTTGGCCGGTGCTACGTCGTGGAACAGGCTCTGAGCGACGTGGAGCCACCCACCTGAATCTCCGACAAACGGGCGCGCGGCCTCGAAATGGGCGAGATCGGGTTTGTATGACTCGACCCGGTCGGCGGTGACCCAGAAGTCGAAATCGACATCGAGCAACGCTCGGGTCGCTTCGAACAAGTCCTCGTCGACGTTCGACAGGACGCCGAGTCGGTATCGCTCGGCCAGCTTGATCAGCGCCGCGTTCGTGTCGGGGAACGGTTGCCAAGCGGCCAGGCTCCGGGGCAGGAACTCGGCTCTTTCGGGCGAGATCGTCCAGTCACATTCTCCAGCTACGCGGCGAGCGGTTTCGGCCAGCACGTGGCGGTAGGGACGAAACTCCGCGCTCTCGATCATCGGCTCTACGGCATGGTAGGCTTCGATCACCTGCTGGCGATCGAGCTGGACGCCGTCTTCGGCGGCGGCCTTGCGGAAGGCTTTCCAGATGCCACCTTCCCAGTCGATCAGAGTGCCGTAGCAATCGAACGTGATGACGCGGACTTTTTCAGGGTGGAGTGATGTGATTGTGATCACAATCGGTCCCAGCGTTACGTGGATCGTGCGGCCCAGCGGTTTCGGGGGCTAACTTACGCCTCTCTGATGAGCCCGACACGAACACAAATGAAGCCACACCGACCCGCACAAGAGCGACCCCTGGTGTGGTCCGACACCCACGGCCGGACGCACGACTACCTCCGGATATCGATCACCGATCGATGCAATCTCCGTTGTCGCTACTGCATGCCCGCCGAAGGGTTGGAGTGGCTGCCACGGGACGAGATCCTGAGCTTCGAGGAGACGACCCGGTTGGCGGGGATTTTCTACGATCGTGGGGTGCGGAAGATCCGCTTTACCGGTGGCGAGCCGACGCTGCGCCGCGATCTGCCAGAGTTGATAAGCATCGTCCACGCGCGGTGTCCCGACGCCTCGCTCCACATGACGACGAACGCGCTGCGATTGGGTGAGCTGGCGACCGAGCTCCGAGAGGCTGGCCTGACCGGCCTCAACATCTCGCTCGACACGCTCGACCGAGAGACGTTTCGCAAGATGGCGCGGCGCGATCGGTTCGATCGGACGTGGAGCGGGATCGAGGCGGCGTACGACCTCGGGTACCGACCGCTCAAGCTCAATTGCGTGGTGATGCGCGGACTGAACGACGAGGACCCGCCGGCGTTCGTCGAGCTGACTCGCGACCGCGAGTTCGACGTCCGGTTTCTCGAGTACATGCCGTACGGCCAGCAGAACGAGTTGCAACCCGAATACGTGTCGGGTGACGAGATCCGTCAAGCGATCGAGGCCGCGGGGTATACGCTCGAGGCGCTGCCGTGGGATGGCGGTCCCGCGCGACCGTTTCAGGTGCCGGGACACGTCGGACGGGTCGGGTTCATCACCGCTGTCAGCCACCATTTCTGTGGCGCCTGCAACCGATTACGGCTGACGGCCGATGGGTACTTCGTGAGTTGCCTCTACGGTCCCAAGCGGGCTGACCTCAAGCCGATCCTGAGAGGCGGTGGGTCGGATCTCGAATTGGCGGCGGCGATCCAGACCGAGTTGGATCGCAAGTGGGCTGCGCACCCTGATCTGACGACGGGGGAGATCGAGGTCCTTGGCGCGATGTCACAGATCGGCGGATAGGTTCGTCATCGTCGGTATCGCCCGGGGTACTTCCCCGCGCGGCCGGCGCTCCACTTCGCGGCCCCGGGCGGTGGCAACGACCAGGAAACCGACGTTCAAAGGCCTCCGTAGGAAGAGAAGAGTGATCTCACGGAACAGAAGATCAATCCAGGGAGGAAGCATGCTTGACATACGACGAGTGATGCCGATCGCTGTAGCCGTTCTGTACGGCGCGTGTGCCGGGAACCCTCAGCCCGGAGACCCGGGTTATGCGTACAACCTCTCAGGCACCTACGACGCGACCTACATCGTGAATGATGAACCATACAGTGGCACCATCGATCTCAGCACCGCCCCCGGCGGTGACGTGACGGGCACGTTCCTTTTGGGCGACCCCGATTTGATCGAAGGGTCGTTTAGTGGCGTGATCGCGGGGAACGAGTTCACCTACTCGGGTCCTTACCAGATCGCCGGAGGGTGCGGCGGAACGGTGAGCGGGTCGGGCTTCATCACCGAGGGTGGGACATTGGTATCGGGCGAGGTCCAGGTGGACGACGAGTGCGGTGGCCCGATGTTAGGGACCTACAGTTTCAGCCGGTAGCGGCGAATTACAAACGGGGAACTACGTCTTGTAGCGCAACAGCGCGCCGACGCCATCGAGCGCTTCGAACTCGGCGTGCGACTCGACGATCTCGACCCGCCGACCCGTCCGCTCGGCGCGGCGAACCATCGCTTCCCTGAGGTCGATCTCTTCGGGTAACGGCGCCTCGCAGAACGGGCACGCCTCCGGGGTCGGCGCGTGACCGAGCACCCGACACTCTGCGCATTGCCACCCCACCTGATCGCTGAACCGCTCGGCCATCAACAGTCGATCGACCTGCTCGCGGTTCAGCGCGTGCACCGTCCCCTCGATTCCCGCTACCGCCAACCCACCGGCTCGGAACCGATCCACGACCGTGTCCGCCAGGTCCTTGCTGTCGGCGGCTTCCGTCTCGCGCACCACGGCGATCGTGCGCTTTAGTATGTCGCTGGTCGACTCGTCGATCGGGATGTGCTCCTCGTCGATCACCTTTTCCTTCACACTCCGCGACAGTTGTTTGCGAAGCCCGCCCAGCATCAAGTCGTCACCACCCAGGATTACGTAGTCCACTTCGCCCCGATCGACGACCGCCGCCAGCCGGTCGGCGATCTCATGGGTGTACTTCTGCAAATGGTGATCGATACGCGCTTGGTAGCGCACCTCCGCCCACCCGGCGACGCGCGTGCGGTCGATCGGTTGCGGTGGCTCGAAGTCGCTTTCTTTGAGGACCTCGCCGAGTCCCACCACAACGATCCGGGCCTGGTGAACGTCGGCCACGCAAACCGCGTAGCGGGGCGCTTGATCGACGAGCTTCACCAACGGGTAGAGGTGCGGTACCGGACCGACGACGAGCCGGTTCTCGTCGAACGTGGTGCGGAAGGTCAGCGTCTCCCAGAGGTTGTCCGCGGCGTTGGCGTAGATCGCGACCGAGTGGGTGCGCGTTTCGAGTTGCTCCTCGAAGTACTCGATGATGCGGTTCCGATCAGCGGTCAGATGTCGGTGGGCTACCGAGCGCTCGGGGAACGTACGCAACCGGTCGGCAAAGGCTTTCTTGAGAAAAACGGGGTGTGTCGATCGGCCCCGGCCGTCAGGCCGGGTGTTGACGAAGCACGAGATGACCGGGCTCGATGATGGCGGCAGATGCGCCAGGCGGGTGATCGTGTCGTCGAGAGTCAACGCCAAGTCCAGAAATTAGGAGCCCGTCAGCGAGCGAGCAATGCGCCCGGAGGCAGCGGTTTTGACAGCCACCGGGGACCTCCTTAAACTCCACGTTTCCGTATTCGCTCCTCACATTTCCCGGTCCGCATGAAGCCGATTCGCCAGGGGCTCACCTTCGACGACGTCCTCCTGGTCCCGGGGCCCTCCATCGTTCACCCCCGGGACGTGGACATCACCACGCGCTTTACTCGCGGCATCGAGCTCAACACACCACTCGTCTCGGCCGCGATGGATACGGTCACCGGCGCCAGGATGGCGGTGGCGATGGCCCGCGAGGGTGGGATCGGCGTGCTCCACAAGAACCTCTCGATCGATACCCAGGCGGCCAAAGTCGATCGCGTCAAGCGGTCGGAGAGCGGCCTGATCCAGAACCCCGTCACGCTGGAGCCCGACCGTCCGATCGTCGAAGCCCGGCAGCTTATGGATCAGTTCGGCATCTCAGGTGTGCCGATCGTTCGCCAGGACGGTCGGTTGCTGGGGATCGTGACCAACCGCGACCTGCGGTTCGAGAAAGACCCCAAGCGTCTGGCGCGCGACGTCATGACCGGTGACGATCGGTTGGTTACCGCTGAGACCGGGACGACGCTCGAGCAGGCCGAGCGGATCATGGGCGAACACAAGATCGAGAAGCTGCCGATCGTCGACGACGAGGGCCGCTTGCAGGGGCTGATCACCGTCCGTGACATCTTGAAGCGGAGGCAGTTTCCCAATGCGTCGAAAGACGACCGCGGTCGATTGCGGGTGGCGGCGGCGATCGGCACAAGTGGCGAGACGATGGACCGAGCGGCGACACTGGTCGACGCCGGCGTCGATGTGCTCGTGGTTGACACCGCGCACGGCCACTCGGCCGGTGTGCTCGAGACCGTATCCGGCGTGCGCGAACGCTTCCCCGATCTTCAGTTGGCGGCCGGCAACGTTGCCACTACTGGCGGCGCGCGGGACTTGATCGAACGCGGTGTCGACGCGATCAAGGTCGGGATCGGACCCGGATCGATCTGTACCACGCGCCTCATCGCGGGGATCGGCGTACCGCAGATGACGGCGGTTCTCGACTGCGCCGAAGCGTGTCTGGAAGCCGACGTGCCGTTGATCGCCGACGGTGGAGTTCGTTACACGGGAGACATCGTCAAAGCGCTCGCCGCCGGTGCGTCGAGCGTGATGATGGGTTCGCTCTTCGCCGGCACCGAGGAGAGCCCGGGCGAGACGATCCTGTTCGAGGGTCGGACGTTCAAGTCATACCGCGGGATGGGCTCGGTCGCTGCCATGGCGGAGGGCTCCGGCGACCGGTACTTCCAGGAGCAGCAGGTCGACGAGACGAAGTTCGTGCCCGAAGGGATCGAGGGACGGACCCCGTATCGCGGGCCGGTCAGCGAAACGATCTTCCAGATGGTCGGCGGTCTGCGGCAAGGAATGGGGTATTGCGGTGTCGGTGACCTGGCCGGCCTCAGGGAGAACACCGAGTTCATGCAGGTCACGCTCGCCGGCCAGATCGAGGGCCATCCACACGACATCACGATCACCAAAGAGGCACCCAATTACTCGCGCTAGACGGGACGTGCTGGCGTGAGCACGGCTGCCGGTGCGGTCCGCTTCAGCAGTCGCTGGGGCATGCTGCTGGCCATGCTCGGCATGGCCGTCGGCACCGGTAACATCTGGCGCTTCCCGCGCATCGCGGCCACCAACGGTGGCGGCGCGTTCCTGATCCCGTGGGCGATCTTCTTGATCACCTGGTCGGTGCCGCTGTTGCTGTGCGAGTTCGCGCTCGGCAAAGGCACTCGGCTTGGCCCGATCGGCGCGTTCGCAAAGCTGGGCGGTGGCGGTTGGGCGTGGATGGGCGCCTGGGTCACGCTTTGCTCGACGCTCATCATGTTCTACTACACTGTCGTGACCGGCTGGTGCATGCGCTATCTGGTGGCGGCGGCGCGCGGCGACGTCCCAGGTGCGGACCCGGAAGCCTTCTGGCAGACGTACACCGGGTCCGGGTGGCCGGTGGTGACACTCGTGTTGGGCCTCGGCATGGGCATGTTCATCGTTTCGCGCGGCATCCGTGGGATCGAACGCGCAGCGCGGATCCTGATGCCGGTGCTGATCGGACTCGTCCTGTTGCTCGCCGTTCGTGCGGTCACGCTGCCCGGCGCATCGCGCGGGCTGGCGTTTCTGTTCACGCCTGATCTTTCGGCGCTCGGCAACAGCCGCATCTGGTTGGAGGCGCTGACCCAGAACGCGTGGGATACAGGTGCCGGGTGGGGGCTCGCGCTGACGTATGCGACCTACATGCGGATGCGTGAGGACACGACGATCAACGCGTTCATCATCGGGTTCGGAAACAACTCGATCTCACTCTTGGCCGGCATCATGGTGCTATGCACGGTCTTCTCGATCCGCCCCGACGCCGCCAGCGAGATCGTCGGCGCGGGCAACAACGGGCTCACGTTTATCTGGGTGCCGCAGCTTTTTGCCGCCATGCCGGGCGGCCGCGTGTTCATGACGCTCTTCTTTCTGGCCCTGCTCGTCGCCGCGCTGACGAGTTTGATCTCGATGCTCGAGCTGGCGACTCGCGCGCTCGTCGATCGCGGCACGAACCGCGGGCGGGCGCTGGCGATCGTGGGGGCCGCGGCGCTCGTCATGGGAGTCCCCAGCGCGCTCCGGATGGGGTTCTTCGAAAACCAGGACAACGTGTGGGGCGTGGGGCTCATGTTGTCGGGCCTCTTCTTTGGAGTGGCGATCCTCAAGCACGGTGTTGATCGGTTCCGCGTGCGGTACGTCAACAGCGAGGGCAGCGACTTCACGATTGGCCGGTGGTGGAACGTGGCGATGGTGCTGGTCGTCGTCGAAGCCGTGGTGCTGCTGGTGTGGTGGTTGAGTCAGACGCTGTCGAGCGAAGGGTTGCGCGCCAGCCTCGACCCGTTCGCGAGCTGGAGCCTGGGCACGTTCATTCTGCAGTGGGGCATCATGTTCGCCCTGCTCTTGTTCTTCAACCGACGGTTGGCACCGAACATCGCAGAGGAGGCGGCGTGACCGGCGCGGCGTGGATCACGTTCGCAGTGGTCGCCGGGTTTATCTGGGGCGGTTTCGCGACCCTGGTCGTGTTGGCGCTGGGCAAAGAGCGACGCAAGCTCCAACAATCGGAAACATCCGAAAACTAGGTCCGGGGCCGCCGATGGCGGTCACCGTCGTGACGCTGCTCCTGCTGGCGGACGTCGGACCGGCGATCACCCAGGAGGAGCGGGGTTGGACGCTGGCTGCGACCGCGTCCGCGCTGCACGTCGACGATGCGCTGGCCGATGAACTGGACGACGGCTGGGCCCCAGCGGTTGGTGTGCGACTCGACTATCAGGCTGACACCAAAGTCGCGCTTGGGACCGCGTTGTGGTGGGCCGACGCCGAACGTTCGCTGTGGGCCGCGGGCGTCGGGTTGTCGCTCGCCCCTTGGGGTGGCCGCCCGCTTCCCCTGCAACCCAAGATCTTCTTTGGTGTCGACTTTCTATCCGTGGATGACGATCTCGACCGTGGACTCGCGCTCGTCTTTGGCGTCGGGGTCGAGAAACGACTTGGCCGCTGGAGGGTCGAGCCCAGTGTTCGGAACCGCTTCCTGACCGTTGACGAGGAGTCGATCGACGGCGTATCAACGGGTCGTGACGCCTCGCTTTGGGAGATCAGCTTCGCGCTCGGCTACGCTTTCGGCCGTTAGGGTCGCTCCTCTTCCCAGAATCCAAGCGTCACGTGATCGACGATCGCTCCGCTCGGTCGCTCCATTCGGGCTTCGTCAAAGGGCTGATCGAGCGACAAGTCAAAGACGTAGTGGACGGCGTTGCTCGTGCTCGCGTTGCGTTGATTAAAGCCGTACGAGATGTAAAAGACGGGCAATGTGAGGCCGACGACTTCGCGATGCTCTTCGAACACGTGGAGGTTTGGGCCCAACGGCTGGTTGGGGTTCGCGGCAAGCCCGGGATGCGTGATGTTGAACTCGACCGCCCGCAGCAGTTGAGAGTCGGGGTCTATAAAGAGCCGGTAGTAGTTGCCCGGCGAGTTCGGGGTCTGGCGGTCGTACGTCATCCGCACGGTGACGTACTCCGTCTCGTCGTTGGGGATGCGATCCGTTCCGGTCGCCTCCAGTCGAACCCCCGATTGTTGTGTCTGCCACGGGAGCGTGACGAAGCTATACGTCAGCCGGGTGAAGAAACCCGGTGAAAGCGGGACCTCCCACCCCACCGCCCATACGGTGGACCCGTCCCAGACGATCGACGCGTCCAACACCGGCCAATCGAGATAGGCCCGTCCGGATCGCGGCTCGATGGTCTCGCGCGATAGCCACGGCTCGGGGTTGCCCGAGTTCTTGGTGAAGAACATGAAGCTGAACGACTCGACGCGGTTCCAAGCTTCGGTACCGCCGTGTGCAGTGACCATCTGCTCGACGATCGCACGCGTCTCGGGGTCCGCGTACTCGGGACCTTGGGCGTCCTGAGCCGAGATCAGAGGCGAGACCAACGCTAGGTGCAAGCTGACGGCGATCACGCCGGTGACGGAATATCGCATATCGCTCCTTTTCTATGATGACGATCGGTGGGTCGACAACGGGATACAATCGTAAAGGACGCGCCCCAGCGGCTGGTGTTCAACGCCTTGCGTTCTAAGCCTTCAGCCCGTACCCGATCCGGAACAAGTAAACGGTGAGGACGAACACCGCGGCCGCCATTCCGCCGGTCAGCGTCAGCGACAACGCCGGTGACGCGTCGGCGACGCCGAGGACGCCGTACCGCAGCCCGTTGATCATGTAGAAGATCGGGTTGAACAGCGTGACTCGGTACCAGAACGGGGGCAACATGTGAATCGAGTAGAAGACCCCGCCCAGAAACACCATCGGGGTGATGATGAAATTGAGCAGCAGCGCTACCTGATCCCACGATTCCGACCACAACGCCATCACCAACCCGGCGCACGCTAAGAGCGCGCTGACGACCACTAGGAACGCCAGCACCATCGACGCGTGGGTGATCGGCAGATCCGCGACGAGGATCCCGACCGCGAGGATCAGCACGCCGACCACAAGCCCGCGGGCCATCGCGCCGAGCGTGTAGGCCAGCACGATCTCCCAGTACGACAACGGGGCGACCAGGATGTCGTTGATGTACTTCTCGTGGCGAGCCACGAAAAGCGACGTCGAGCTGTTCGAGTACGCACTCGTCAAAACGCCCATCATCGCCAGCCCGGGCAGGATGTACTCGGTGTACGGGTAGCCGTCGATCAATCGAATTCGGGAGCCGAGCGCCTCGCCAAAGATCAGGATGTACAGCAGCGCGGACAGGATCGGTGGGAAAACGGTCTGTTTCCAGAGCTTCATGAACCGCCCCACCTCGCGACCCGTCAGCGTCCAGAACCCTATCGCCCACTCGCGACTATACCGCATGTGACTCGCCTTTCTGGGCGCGCTCGGTGAGCTGGATAAACACCTCTTCGAGGCTCGACTCGACGATCCTCACCTCGTTGATCATGAGCCCGGCTTCGTACAGTGCCTGAAGCGCCTCGGCCACGAATTGCCGCGGCCGGTCGGCGGTCACGATGAGCTTGGCTCCGTCCAGGACGTAGTCGCGGGTCGTTATCGCCGCCGGCAACCCGTCAGCCGGCGGCTCGGTGAGCACAATCTCCAGATGCCGGCCGCCGCTCGTCTCGATCAGGTGCTGAGGGGAGCCCTGGGCCACGATCCGACCGCAATCGATGATCGCGACCTCGTCGCACAACGCCTCGGCCTCCTCGATGTAGTGCGTGGTCAGCAGAATCGTGGTGCCCTGCTCGCTCAATTGGCGCAAGTACGTCCAGAGCGTGCGCCGAAGTTCGACGTCGACGCCGGCGGTCGGCTCGTCGAGGATCAAGATCTCGGGCTCGTGCATCATCGCCTTGGCGATCAGCAGCCGGCGCTTCATGCCACCCGAGAGCTTGTGCACCTTGTCGTCCGCCTTGGAGGCGAGTCCAAAGAGCTCGAGCAACTCGTCGGCCCGACGCGCGGCGCGACGCTTGCGAACGCCGTAGTAACCGCCCTGGAGCTCCAGGATCTCACGCACCGGGAAGAAGCGATCGAAGTTGAACTCCTGAGGGGCCAGCCCTATCGCGCGGCGCGTGAACCGATAATCGCGAACGACATTGCGACCGAATACATCGACAGACCCGCGTTCGAGGGTCACCAGCCCGGTCAGAATGTGAATCGTGGTCGACTTGCCGGCGCCGTTCGGCCCCAGCAACCCGAAGAACTGCCCGCGCTGGATCGACAGATCGATCCCGCTGAGCGCGGTGACGGATCCGTAGTGCTTGTGGAGATCGTGGATCGCGATCGCGGGAACGGTAGTTTGAGCAACCATGGCGGCAACCGAAGGTAGCCGGGTTGAGGGTCACCACAAGGGAGTGCGAGTCCCGCGACTGGCCGTGGGCGGTCGAATGCAGGTCGGTAAGACGACCGCCGCCGACTATCTCGTGGAGCGGTACGGTTTTCGAAAGTACGCGCTCGCCGATCCGATCAAGCAAATCGCGACCCGTTCGTTCGGTTGGGATGGCGCGAAGGACGATCGAGGCCGGCGATTGCTGCAAGAGATAGGAACGGTTGGGCGAAACTACGACCCGGCGTTGTGGCTCGACCTGTTGGCTGAGAGGATCTCGACCGATGATGGCGACCGATTCGTTGTCGACGATTTGCGACTCGCGCTCGAAGTCGAGTACTTGGAGCAGCACGGGTTTGCGTGCATTCAAATCATCCGCGCGCCGGAGCTGATCACCACCCTCCAGCCGGAATTGGCCCGGCAGCAACACGAGACCGAGGTCGAGCTCGAGCGCCTCGATTTTGACTATCGGCTGGAGAATAACGGCACGTTTGAGGAGTTATTCGCGCAGATCGACACGCTGATGGCGGATTTGGACCAAAACGGGGGCTGAAAACCGAAAGGCCTCGCCATGGGCGAGGCCTTCGGTCATTAGGCCAGGAGGAAACCGCAGGCCTAACTCATCTCGACAGCGCCGTAGTCGACCGGGACCGGGGCCATCGAGCTTCTTGCAGTTTACCGTCTGTCGGAGGAAAGTCAAGACCGTCTTTGACCGGCTGTTCCAGAGATACGCGAACAGGCCCATAACTATCCATTCGATTCTGGGGTATTGCGTAAGACGGCGCCGGTTCCCCACATTAGTTCGCTGCAGCTGATGCGATGCTTCCCCTACCCCCAAGCGTTTGGCCTCGGCGTACTAGCGCTGACGCTGAGCGGATGTGCCGCCCGCTCGGTCGGGACCGACGTGCCGTCGACCCCGGTCAACTACTACGTGCGGGTAGAGCGGGCCAAGCCGGATCGGTTCGAGGTGTCGATGGCGCTCGATCACGTTCGGCGAGACTCGATCGACTACGTGTTGCCGGCCTGGATTCCGGGACGTTTTGAGCCGTTCGAGCTCGCACCGATCGAGGGCTTTGCAGCTCGCGACGGCCACGGGCAACCGGTTACCACGCGTCAGATCGACGCCAATCGCTGGCGTCTCTACCCGGGTGGCGAGAAGTACTTGACGATCGGCTACCACGTAAAGAACAGCCAGGGTGAGGTGCCACTGGCCCTGGGCCCTCGCGTCGATCGTCGCAGCGGCTACGCGCTCGGTGCCAGCCTGTTTGGGTTCGTCGATGGCCACGAGCGCCGACCGGTAACGATTTCGTTTGAGCTGCCGGCTGGGTGGGAGCTTCAAACCGCGCTCACGCCGACCTCTGAAAGTCGCTACGAGGCGTCTTCGTTCGGCGCGCTGCCGGGCACCGTATTCGCGCTCGGTGATCGGTTGCTCGACTACAAACTGTTCGTGGAAGGCCGACCGCATCGCGTCGTCGTCCACGGTGTCGGACGGAGCTTCGCGCCCGACTCGCTGTTGACCCTCGTCGAAGAGGCGATACAGCACGGGACGCGTTTCTTTGGTTCACCGCCGTACGAGCGTTACGTGTTCGTATTTCATTTTGTCGATCCCGGAACTGAGGGGATCGGCGCAACCGGGCAGGCGGCGGGCTCGGTGTACTACTTGCCGATCATGGACACTCAGCACATGCGTCGTGCTGGGCTCGGTAAGTTGTTGTTACATCATTATTTGCACGCCTGGTACCCGGGTCAGTTCGGCCCCCGAGAGGTGGCCCAACCCGACTTCTCCGCTCCCCCCGATGTCACCGAGCAGTGGTTGATCGAGGGCGCCGCCGAGTACTACGCGCGGCTGCTGCCCGCGCGCTACGCGGGCGGACCCGACGGCTTTTACGCCGCCATGGGGGAGCTGCTCACCTGGTGGCGTGAGCTGGGCGGTGGACGGCGAATCGACGTTACGACGCTCCGCTCTTCGGGAACCGACGACGACTCAGCGGCCCGGATGATCGTCGGTGGGGCACTGGCGGCGTTCGTCGTCGACATCGCGATCCGCGGCGATACACACGGCCTGCGGGGTCTCGACAATCTGCTGTACTACCTGCAACAAGAGGGGCAGGACGGTGGCTACGCGGAGGACGAGGTGTGGACCGAGGCGGCGAAGGCGTTGGGTGTCGGGGTGGACGCGCTGAGTCCGATGGTCGCCGGCTCCCGGCTCTCGATTCGGGCCGGTTTGGCGCGAGCGGGCCTTCAGATCGTCGAGAGCCCCGAGCGGCGCAGGACGCTGGGCGCGCGATTGCTGGTCGATCCCGTGGGCCGGTTCGTCGTGCGCGACGTTGAGTCGGGCGGGACCGCGGCCAGCGCCGGCCTTCAGGATGGCGATCTGTTGTTAAAGATCAATCGCACGCCGGTCGGGCCCGATGAGACCGTCGCCACTCGCTATGCGCTGACGAACTACATCCGCGACGCCAAGCCCGGTGCGAAGGTGCAGTTCGAGATCCTCCGTAAGGGTGAACCGCTGGAGAAAACCGGATCGGTCCGGCAGAGCAGCGTGCCGCGGGTCAGGCTCGAGGAGATATCACAACCGTCGGCGACCGCGTTGATCGTCCGACGGAGCCTGTTTCGCCCGCCCAGCCCGTCCTCAGGGCGCTAAGCCGCCGCCCCATCAGTAGAGCCAGGTAACACCGCCCTCGAGCCTAAACACCGATTCGTCGGCGACCAGAAAGCGCCCCTCGACGAAGTATCCCCACCACCGGCTTGCCGGGACGTCCAAGCCGGCGACCAGCAACAACGCCGCCTCGGTCGTGTCGTTGTCACGCCCGCGATCGCCATCGCTGTCTCGATCGCGATTGATGTGGTGCAGCCCCAGCCCGCCACCGGCGTACGGCTCGACGCTCGACGTGGCGCTCACCGGGAACAAGTAGTGTGCCTCGCCACCCAGCAAGAACGAGAAGGCGTCGTCGCCAAACCCCGCCGTGATGACCGTCTGGACGCGGAGGCTGTCGTACGGTCGACCCAAATCGAGATGACCGCCGACCAGGAACTGCGTGAGCGCGTCGTCGAGCGAGGCGCCGGCGCGAAACCCGTAACCCATTAGCTCGAGGCCGTTTTGGGCGCGGGCTGCGTTGGGGGCGGCCGCCAGCATGGCGATGGTGGCGCAGATCAACACGTAGGGCGTACGAGGCATGAGTCCTCCAGGTAGACGGTCATGTACGTAAACGAAGCGCGCTGTCGATGCCGTGCGGATGGGAAGGGTCGTACCCTGCAAGCCGGCACATGTGCCGCCGGGAACGATTCCTTGTGAAACCCGGCCTAAGGCATGTAATTTCGAT